>NZ_CP081878.1:150000-458888 GCF_022170825.1 Exiguobacterium acetylicum
TCACACTGCCAAGAAAAGCCTCTAGTGAGGGGGAAGGCGCCAGTACCGTAAACCGACACAGGTAGGCGAGATGAGAATTCTAAGACGCGCGGGATAACTCTCGTTAAGGAACTCGGCAAAATGGTCCCGTAACTTCGGGAGAAGGGACGCTCTACATGAGTAGAGCCGCAGTGAATAGGCCCAAACGACTGTTTAGCAAAAACACAGGTCTCTGCTAAATCGCAAGATGACGTATAGGGGCTGACGCCTGCCCGGTGCTGGAAGGTTAAGGGGATGGGTTAGCGCAAGCGAAGCTTTGAACCGAAGCCCCAGTAAACGGCGGCCGTAACTATAACGGTCCTAAGGTAGCGAAATTCCTTGTCGGGTAAGTTCCGACCCGCACGAAAGGCGTAACGATTTGGGCACTGTCTCAACGAGAGACCCGGTGAAATCATAGTACCTGTGAAGATGCAGGTTACCCGCGACAGGACGGAAAGACCCCATGGAGCTTTACTACAGCCTGATATTGAGGCTTTGTGCATGATGTACAGGATAGGCGGGAGACGTCGAGCCCGGAGCGCCAGCTTCGGAGGAGTCACCCTTGGGATACCGCCCTTCATGCATAGAGTCTCTAACTCGCAGCCGTAATCCGGCTGGAGGACCGTGTCAGGCGGGTAGTTTGACTGGGGCGGTCGCCTCCTAAACAGTAACGGAGGCGCCCAAAGGTTCCCTCAGAATGGTTGGAAATCATTCGTAGAGCGCAAAGGCAGAAGGGAGCTTGACTGCGAGACCTACAAGTCGAGCAGGGACGAAAGTCGGGCTTAGTGATCCGGTGGTTCCGCATGGAAGGGCCATCGCTCAACGGATAAAAGCTACCCTGGGGATAACAGGCTGATCTCCCCCAAGAGTCCACATCGACGGGGAGGTTTGGCACCTCGATGTCGGCTCATCGCATCCTGGGGCTGGAGTAGGTCCCAAGGGTTGGGCTGTTCGCCCATTAAAGCGGTACGCGAGCTGGGTTCAGAACGTCGTGAGACAGTTCGGTCCCTATCCGTCGTGGGCGCAGGAAATTTGAGGAGAGCTGTCCTTAGTACGAGAGGACCGGGATGGACGCACCGCTGGTGTACCAGTTGTTCCGCCAGGAGCATCGCTGGGTAGCTACGTGCGGACGGGATAAATGCTGAAAGCATCTAAGCATGAAGCCCCCTCCAAGATGAGATTTCCCTTTGAGTAATCAAGAAAGACCCCTCAGAGACGATGAGGTAGATAGGTCACGGGTGGAAGCATGGCGACATGTGGAGCTGAGTGATACTAATCGGTCGAGGCCTTGTTCTAGCAGATGCTTGTTGATGACTTCAGTTTTGAGGGCGCGAGCCCGATCGTCTGGTGACGATAGCCAAGTGGTCACACCCGTTCCCATGCCGAACACGGAAGTTAAGCACTTGAACGCCGAAAGTAGTTGGGGGCTTCCCCCTGTGAGGATAGGACGTTGCCAGGCATTTATTTATTCCGCAATAGCTCAGTGGTAGAGCAACCGGCTGTTAACCGGTAGGTCGTAGGTTCAAATCCTACTTGCGGAGCCAATGGCCCGTTGGTCAAGCGGTTAAGACACCGCCCTTTCACGGCGGTAACACGGGTTCGAATCCCGTACGGGTCACCATTATACTTTTTGTGCCGGTGTAGCTCAGCTGGTAGAGCAACTGACTTGTAATCAGTAGGTCGCGGGTTCGACTCCTGTTGCCGGCACTGTTTTTTCTCAATTGTATAAGTTTCCTAGACAAACTGGGGGGGTAGCGAAGTGGCTAAACGCGGCGGACTGTAAATCCGCTCCCTCGGGTTCGGCGGTTCGAATCCGCCCCCCCCCACCATGTCGAGCCATTAGCTCAGTTGGTAGAGCATCTGACTTTTAATCAGAGGGTCGCAGGTTCGAATCCTGCATGGCTCATTTCTTGCGGAAGTAGTTCAGTGGTAGAATACGACCTTGCCAAGGTCGGGGTCGCGGGTTCGAATCCCGTCTTCCGCTTTTTCTTTTGGGGCCTTAGCTCAGCTGGGAGAGCGCCTGCCTTGCACGCAGGAGGTCAGCGGTTCGATCCCGCTAGGCTCCACCAATTTTATTTAAAGATCTTAAGCGAGTTTCGTTCGTCTTAAGTTTTTTTTATATGAAATGCCAAGCATAACCAGAGTACGTACGCAAGAACACCGTGATTCCCTTCACGGTGTTTTTTTGTATATTCATGCGTCATTTTGTCGAGTTGAACCACTTGTTTGTTACCGCTTACAATATGTGTAGAAGTGACTATGACATAGGGGGAATATCGAATGAACATCGCGTATATCAGCGTACCGTACCGTTATGGGCAAGGAAAGCCGGGTACTGAACATGGACCTGCAGCTGTCGAAAAAGCGGGTTTACTAACGACACTCGAAGCAAGAGGACAAGAGGCAGTACGCTACGGGGAAGCGGCTGTTTTATCCGAAGATGCGGTTCGAGAAGAAGATCCGAAGCTGAAACGACTCGAAGGTGTTGTCCATACGACGAATGATCTGCATTTGATTGTTCGGGATGCGTTATCGGAGCAACGTTTTCCGTTACTCGTCGGTGGCGATCACAGCATGGCGATTGGAACGATTGCAGGTCTTCGCCAGACTGTGCCGCGTCTCGGGGTCATCTGGTTTGATGCACACGGTGATTTGAATACACCGGAAACCTCACCATCTGGTAACATCCACGGTATGCCGCTCGCTGTAGCCCTTGGGGAAGGACATCAGCGCTTAACGGAAGTCGGGGGAACAAACGTCAAATTGCAACCAGAGCATCTCGTTTTCATCGGATTACGTGACGTCGATCCAGGTGAACAAGAACTGATTGATCGTCTTGGTATTCGTGTCTATGATATGGAAGCGATCCGAACACGGGGAATGGATGCAATCATGGAAGAAGCGATTGCCTATTTGAAAGAAACGACGGATGCGTTCTATCTTAGCTTCGATATGGATGGTCTTGATCCATCACTCGTCGTTGGTACAGGAACACGTGTCGCGAATGGTATCTTCTTAGATGATGCGAAGACGGTGTTACAGCATTGCGCAACGGCAGAAGACTTTATTGCAGCTGAATTCGTTGAAGTGAATCCGTTACTTGAAGAAGGAAACGGAACAGCGGAACTTGCGAATGAGCTGATTGGCGATTTACTTTTGGCAATGGAAACGCATCGCTTAGTAAAATAATGGATAGAACTTGAACTCTTTTCATCGAGGTTCAAGTTTTTTTTGTTACAATTTAAAAGCAGATGAAACATTTATCGGTCGACTTCGTATAAGAGATTGACCGCATAGAGCGGGGGGTATTCAATGTGGAAGAAACGACACTACGCTTAATTGAGCGAGTGAAACAAGGAGACCGTGATGCATTCGCGGCACTTGTTGATCTATATAAGGAAGGTGCCTTTCTTGTGGCTTTCCGCGTCTTGCGCGATCGAATGGAAGCAGAGGATGCGACACAAGAAGCCTTCATCCGTGTATTTACGAAGATTGATTCGTATAATGCACAATGGAAGTTCCGGACTTGGTTGTACCGAATCGTCACGAACGTATCGATTGACCGATTACGGAAAAAGAAACCTGACTATTCTCTTGATGCTGAGATGTCAGGTACTGAAGGACTGACATTGTATTCACAACTCGAGAGCAAGGATACCTTGCCGGAGGACCAAGTGGTCGATAACGAGCAACGAAACGAAGTCGGGGATGCGATTGCAGCTTTACCAGAAAAATACCGTGTCCCACTCGTCCTGAAATATGTAGAAGATCTATCACTGAAAGAAATCAGTGAAATGATCGAATTACCAGTCGCTACTGTCAAAACTAGAATTCATCGTGGACGAGAAGCGCTGAAGAAGCATTTTGCTAAACGATGAGAAGGAGGAACTCACCATGTCACGAGAGCATGTACATGAACGGATCCAGGATTATTTAGATCAAAACCAACCACCTGAGGAGTTCGAGCGATTAGAAGCAGAGTTACGGGAAGCAGACGCGATGGACGAGTTCGAAGAGTATCGGCTCCTTGATGCTCGACTGCGTCAACTTCCAGCGCCCAAATTATCGGCAGATTTTACATCCCGCGTGCTGGCACAATTGCCCGACCAGGTGGAGATGCCAAGCGCTGCTTTGCTACACCAACCACAACCTTCTCGTTTTGGAGGGAAGATGAAGCAGTATCCATTGCTCGCGGCAGCGGCTGTTTTCTTACTCTTGTCGGTCGGTAGCCTTGGCGGTTATATGGCACAGGAAGAACATGACTTATCCTATACGAATGCACCAGGTATCGTCGCTCAAAATGGCGAAGTCGTCGTCCCAAAAGGCGTCACAGTCGATCAGGATCTATACGTCGAAGGTGGAAACGTCCGAATCGAAGGGAAAGTGAACGGAGATGTCATGACCGTTGACGGAAAAGCCTACACAGCGAGTGCTGGTAGTGTGACCGGAGAAATCAAGGAAATCGATCAATTATTTGAACGCGTTTGGTACGGAATCAAGCGTCTATTTCAATAATCAGCTGGGACGAGTCGAACTCGTCCCTTTATGCTATAATGGAAACTGTTTAAATCAGATGAGTTAGGGGGCACGGTTGGTGAATTACTTCAGCTGGCAACCACTTCAATTTCAATTGTTGAAACTGGGAGAAAACGTACATTGGTACGATTATATTAATGATGTGATTGATATCGCGGTCGTGACGTTCGTCATCTACCGTCTCATGATCATCGTCAAAGGGACGAAAGCTGTCCAGCTCATTAAAGGGATCTCGGTCATTTTGATCAGTTGGTTCCTGAGCGGTTTTTTTGGTCTAAAAACATTGCAATTCTTATTGAATCAAATCATCACCTACGGGTTACTTGGGATCATCATCATTTTCCAACCCGAACTCCGACGTGGACTCGAACACCTCGGACGAACGAGTAAATTCTTCTCGCGCAGTGCCATCAGTGACGAGGATGAACAAGTTCGAATCGTTGATGCGCTCGTATCGTCTGCTCAATACATGTCGAAGCGTCGTATCGGAGCGCTCGTGACGATTGAGCGTGAGACAGGACTAAGTGAATACGTGGAGACGGGAATTCCGCTCGGCTCACAAATTACAAGTCAACTCTTGATCAACTTATTCATTCCGAATACGCCGCTTCATGATGGTGCCGTTATCGTCCAGCAAGGCAAGTTAGCAGCAGCAGCTTGTTACTTACCGCTGTCAGAGAGTGCACATATCTCAAAAGAGCTCGGAACGCGTCACCGGGCTGCGATCGGTGTCAGTGAGGTGACGGATAGTGTCACACTCGTCGTCTCGGAAGAAACAGGTGGTGTTTCACTCGCCATCAATGGACGTCTGTATCGCGAGCTTGATGAAGAGTCGCTTCGAACGAAGTTGCTTGAAACGATTGTCAAAGTCGAACCGACGAATACTTCCTTCTTGAACTGGATGGGGGCGAAAAAATAATGTTCGAAAAGTGGTTCAATGAACGCTGGTTTTTACGAATCGTCGCTATCGCTTTAGCTGTCATGTTGTATTTGATGGTTGCAGGTTCGAATCCAACAGGAAAAAGTGATGCGGCAAGCCTTTTGCCGATTGCAGGACAAGGTTCTACGAAATTTGACGTGCCAGTCACGGTCCAGTATGATGAATCGCAGTGGGTCGCCTATAATATTCCAGATAGCATGGAAGTGACCGTCAAAGGTCCGTCGAGTAGCTTGACGATGCTCCGGCTCGTTCAGGATTTTGGATTGTCGATTGACCTTGATGGGCTTGATCCTGGCTATCATCGTGTCCGAGTCACGGCAACAGGCTTCGGTAAAGATGTTGAAGTGACACCGAAACAAGAAACAATCGAAGTCTTCCTCGATAAGAAGATTACAAAGGAAGTACCGGTACAGGTCGCTTTACTCAATAAAAACAAAATCGCTGAAGGATATGTCGCTGGAGAAGCGCAGCCGAACCAACAAACTGTTGAGGTCACAGGAGGCGCAGAGAAGTTACAGGCAATTTCAGCAATCCAAGTACCGATCGATGTGACAGGTCGGGCAGAGACGTTTAAAGAGACGTTCAACGCTAAAGCGACTGACACGAACGGGAATACAATCAATGCAACGTATCAACCGGAACAATTAGAAATCACAGTACCGATCTATAAGGAAAGTAAGACGGTACCGATCAATGTGAAGACAAAAGATAACGTCAAAAAAGGCTATACCGTCGTCAAAATCGTTCCCGTCACGACAGAGGCTCGTCTATATGGAACAAAAGAAGAATTAGAACGGATTGGTTCCGTTGATACGGAAGCGGTCTCGCTCAAAGGATTGACGAAGACGACGGAAAAAACAGTCAAACTCGTCGAACCGGAAAATGCAACGGCGATGGAACCGACACGTGTCACCGTCAATATCGTCGTCGAAAAGGAAAATGCCAAATCGACGACGGAAACCGTCGAGGATCGAGCGGAAAAAACGATTCCAGGTGTGACCGTTACATTGAATGGATTTGATGAAGCGAAATATACGATTGATTACAATCAAACGATTGATGTCGTCGTCCGTGGCAAAGAATCTGATTTAGCATCGATTGATGCGACAGATGTCAAAGCGGTCATCGACGTAACAGGTCTGAAGGAAGGAACGCATGGGTTACCGATCTCGTATCAGACATCAAAAGCCTTTGATGTCTTGCGTCCTGATAATATGGATGTCACGCTGAAAGCTGTTCCCCGGACTTCCGTTCCGACCAATTAAAACAAATTAGTGAAATGAGGAAATAACACATGGGTAAGTATTTTGGAACTGACGGCGTACGCGGCGTCGCAAACGTAGAATTGACACCGGAGCTTGCGTACCGTCTTGGTCGAACAGGTGGTTACGTGTTGACGAAACACGAAAGCACACGACCAAAAGTTTTAATCGGACGCGATACACGTGTCTCTGGTCAAATGCTCGAGAACGCACTGATCGCTGGTCTGTTATCAATCGGTGCAGAAGTCATGCGTCTTGGTGTCATCTCGACACCGGGTGTCGCGTATCTAACAAAAACGATGGATGCGACAGCAGGCGTTATGATCTCTGCGTCGCACAATCCAGTTGAAGATAACGGGATCAAGTTCTTCGGCTCAGACGGCTTCAAACTCGATGACGCAACAGAACTCGAAATCGAAGCATTGCTTGATGAAGCAGAAGATACATTACCACGTCCAGCCGGTAAAGAGCTTGGATTCGTTCATGACTATTATGAAGGTGCACAAAAATACCTCCATATGCTTCGTCAGACATCGGATGAAGATTTCTCAGGTATTCATGTCGCAATCGACGGTGCACACGGTGCGACGTCAAGTCTTGCACCACGTCTATTCGGTGACTTAGAAGCAGAAGTCTCGACAATCGGAACGACTCCGAACGGACTGAACATCAATGATGGCGTTGGTTCAACACATCCAGAACATCTTGCTGCTTTCGTTAAAGAAAAGAGCGCAGATGTTGGTCTATCATTTGATGGAGACGGAGACCGCTTGATTGCTGTTGATGAGAACGGTGATATCGTCGATGGCGATAAAATTATGTTCATCTGCGGTAAATATTTGAACGAAATCGGTCGTCTGAAGGATAACACAATCGTTGCGACGGTCATGAGTAACCTCGGTTTCCATAAAACTGTCGAAGAGCACGGAATGACAGCACTTCAGACAGCAGTCGGTGACCGTTACGTCGTTGAAGAGATGCGTAAGAACGACTACACGCTTGGTGGCGAACAGTCGGGTCACATCATCTTCATGGATTATTCAACGACAGGTGACGGTATGTTATCAGGCGTCCAGTTGTTGCAAATCATGAAAGCGACAGGGAAGAAGCTATCTGAACTTGCTGCTGAGATGCCGATCTTCCCACAACGTCTCGTCAACATCCGTGTCTCAGACAAAAATGGCGCAATGAGCGGTCCTGCCGTGCAAGCGATCATTGCTGAAGTCGAAGCGGAGATGGCAGGAAACGGACGGATTCTCGTTCGTGCGTCAGGTACAGAACCACTCGTTCGTGTCATGGCGGAAGCTCCGACACAAGAAGCATGTGACGCATACGTTGAGCGGATTGCGAACGTCGTTCGTGAGAACTACGCGTTACAAGAAAACTAAGTAGTTAGAAGCAGAGCGATCGCTCTGCTTCTTTTTTTACAATTATTTTAGAAAAACAGCTTAAGATTTTTACAAAAAATAGGGATTATGCGTATTGAATAGAAAAATATCGGGAATAGTTACAAATACGTTACCTTTCTTGCTTTTTCAGATTAAAGTTCGTATGATGGTGAAGTCGGACAGAAACGGGGTCGGACGGAAACAAGAAGCGCCAGGGCTTTCTCCGTAGGATGAAAGCTGACGAGGTGGAGGTTTATCGAATTATTCGGCGGATGCCTCCCGGTACCAGATCCATACCGTAAATCGTTCTGAAATCGTCCAAGTGATTGGGCGGACAAACAGACCGATCGGGATCCTCTCAACAAGAGCCGTTTCCTCTTCAGGGAAATACTTGTAAATGGAGAGATGTAACATGTGCGGAATCGTAGGTATGATCGGACAGGTCAACACGAAGGAAATTTTATTAAAAGGTCTCGAGAAGCTCGAGTACCGCGGCTATGACTCGGCAGGTCTTGCGTTCGTCAATGACGGCGTTCAAGTCCACAAAGAAGTAGGCCGGATTGCTGCGCTACGCGAAGTCGTTCCTGCTGAGGCAGACGGAACAGTCGGAATCGGACACACACGCTGGGCGACACACGGTGTCCCAAGCGTACCAAACGCGCACCCGCACCAAAGCGCGTCAACACGTTTCACACTTGTGCACAACGGCGTCATCGAGAACGATGAGCAGTTGAAATCAGAATTGAACGTCGATCTCCTCAGCGATACGGATACAGAAGTCATCGTTCAGATGATCGAAAAGAACTTCAACGAGACAGGTGACGTCGCGGAAGCATTCCGTCAAACACTTCGCGTCTTGCACGGTTCGTATGCCCTCGCATTGATCGATGCTGAAAACCCAGACGTCTTGTACGTCGCGAAAAACAAATCACCACTTCTCGTTGGTCTCGGTGACGGTACGTTCAACGTCGTCGCATCAGACGCAATGGCAATGTTACAAGTAACGGATCAATTCATCGAGTTGCATGACGGTGAGATGATCATCTTGACGCGTGATAGCGTCACGATCCAAGATCTCGATGGGAACGTCCAAGAGCGTGAAGCGTACACGGCTGAAATCGATGCATCAGACATCGAAAAAGGAACTTACGCGCACTACATGCTCAAAGAGATGGATGAGCAACCAGCGGTCATTCGTAACATCGTTCAAAAATATCAAAACGAAGCAGGCGACATTACACTCGACCAATCGGTCCGTGATCTCGTACTCGGTCGTGACCGTGTCTACATCATCGGTTGCGGAACAAGCTACCATGCTGGTTTGATCGGAAAACAGTTGATCGAACAAATCGCAGGCATCCCGACAGAAGTACACATCTCTTCTGAGTTCGGCTACAACATGCCATTGTTGACAGAGAAACCACTATTCCTCTTCCTTTCACAATCAGGTGAAACAGCGGATAGCCGTGCTGTTCTCGTCGAAGCGAAGAAACTCGGTCATCCAGCACTGACGATCACGAACGTTCCAGGATCAACATTGTCACGTGAAGCTAACGCAACATTGTTGCTCCACGCAGGTCCAGAAATCGCTGTTGCTTCAACAAAAGCGTATACAGCTCAAATCGCTGTTCTCGCTGTCCTTGCGTTTGACCTTGCTCAAGCGAAAGGGGTTGCCGTCAACTTCGATCTCATGAAGGAACTCGGTAAAATCTCAAGTGCGATGGAATCGGTCATGTCTCAAAAGGATCGTTTCCAAGAAATCGCGACAGAGTACTTGTCTGAGTCACGTAACGCGTTCTTCATCGGTCGCGGACAAGATGCGTACGTCGGGATGGAAGGTGCATTGAAACTTAAAGAGATCTCGTATATCCAAGCAGAAGGATACGCAGGTGGAGAGCTCAAGCACGGTCCGATCGCTTTGATCGAAGACAACACACCAGTCATCGCGCTCGTGACACAACCACACGTTCACCTCAACAACCGTGGGAACGTCAAGGAAGTCGTCGCACGTGGGGCAAACGCGTGTGTCATCGCAGCAGAAGGTCTTGAATTGCCAACGGATGCATTCGTCATCCCAGCAGTCGAGCCACTCTTGTCACCGCTCTTGTCAGTCTTACCACTTCAATTGATTTCATACTACGCGGCACTCGGTCGTGACTGTGACGTCGATAAGCCACGTAACTTGGCGAAGTCAGTAACGGTTGAATAAGTAAACAAATCGACTCCAAACGACAGGCGTATACCAGCGTCTGCCGATTGGAGTTTTTTATATGAGAGGAGAATAAGATGAACCGATGGATTTCAGCATTCCCTGAACGATATGAACAGGACGTTCGAGTCGTCAAAGCGTGTCTACCGTTTAAATGGACACGTCTATCACCAGGGTCGATCGAATTGAAGCTAGAGCAGGAACACATACAGATTCCGACGCGCTTATATGTACCAGAAGTCGCGCCAGAGCGAATCGAACAGTTGACGCCAACACAACGGACGATTTTATACTGTCTCTACACGCGTCATCATGACGGTCACATCCGTGAGTATTATCTCCAGCAGTTACTTAAAAACTATCCACACGACGGATGGGTCCTCGCCTATATCATCGAACTTGCTAGTGAATACGTCCGTGAAATCGTCGACATCATCGTACCCGCAATCGAGCAATGGAATCCGGAAGTGAAGCGGCGATTCGTCGAGGATGATCTGGCATACATGAAGCGAATCGAAGACCGGATGATCAGTTACTGGAATGCTTATTATCGATCGAGTGGGGAACGACGATCCGAAGCGGACTACCCAGGCTTTCGGATTATAGAATCGTTACGGGAGGATGCTTCGGTAGAGGAAATTTAAAAAGATGAAAAGGAGGTGCGCACTTGATTACGAAATCCAAGGATTTGTACTTAGAAGGATCTGGACCTGCTGTTTTGTTATTGCACAGCTTTACAGGTAGTGCGAATGAGATGCGCGGTCTCGCTCGTTTTTTACATGCAGCCGGGTATACCTGTTATGCACCGAATTATGCTGGGCACGGGGAATCGCCGGAGCGTTTGTTTGAGACGACGATCGAAGACGTCTGGCAGTCCGCGCAAGCCGGGCTCGCGTTTTTACATAATCAAGGGCACAAACACGTTTATCTGGTTGGGCAATCACTCGGTGGGGTGATGGCACTTCGACTGGCAGAACAGTCAGGATGTGCGGGACTCGTTTTACTCTCAACTCCGATTCTTGAGCGAACGATTGCAGGACTCGAGCACCGCGTCCGTCGTTATACGGAACGGTATTTTCAATTTGACGATCGTTCGTCGGAGTGGATTGCAGACTTTGTCGACCGTCATTTTCCGCGACCAGAAAAAGCCTTACGGGCACTGCAACAGTTCATCCTCGATACAGGAATCGTCTTACCGAAGATTACACAGCCCGTCGCTCTATTCCTTGGCGCCTTAGATGATGCCGTCTATCATGCAAGTCTCAAACGAATCGAAACAACGGTGCCAAGCCAAGATCAAAAAAAGGTCCTTCTTCCGAACAGTAAACATTTACTGACGCTCGATCGCGACAAACAGCATTTGTTTGAAGAGATTCTCGTCTTCTTGAAGACGCATCCGGTGCATTCCTTGAAATCGTCAACTGCTGTGCAGTAGGCTAGATAGGTAAGCTACACGTGAAAGGGGAATGTATCATGCGAATTTTAGTAGTAGGGGCAAGTGGAACGATTGGTCAGGCAGTCGCCGAACAGTTGGGTGAGCGACATGAAATCATTCGTGCTGGGCGAAGCGGAGCAGATGTGCAAGTCGACATCACATCAGAGGAAAGTATTCGGGCGATGTATGAAGCAGTCGGTACTGTTGATGCCGTTATCAGTGCTACAGGTGGCGCTCATTTTGGTCCATTGACGGACTTAACACCGTCTCTTAATCAAATCGGGATCGACAGTAAACTAAAGGGTCAAGTCAATCTCGTCTTGCTTGGTTTGGAGTCGGTACGAGATGGGGGAAGTTTTACATTGACGACTGGCATCATGATGGACGATCCGATTCGCCAAGGCGCATCCGCGGCGCTTGCGAACGGTGGGGTCAAAGCGTTCGTTCATGCAGCGGCGATCGAGATGCCACGGGGTATTCGAATCAACAGCGTTAGTCCGAACGTACTGATCGAATCGCTCGAAAAGTACGGACCATTCTTCCGCGGGTTTGAAGCTGTTCCAGCGTCACGTGTCGCAACAGCATTCGAAAAGAGTGTCGAAGGGGCACAGACGGGGCAAAACTACGAAGTCTATTAAACGAAAAAGCAGGTAGCGAAAATCGCTATCTGCTTTTTTAGAATCCGGATATGACATAACGCTCGATCCCAAAGAGTAATAAGGTGATTCCAAGACAAATGAGTAGGTTACGGACGAACCAGCGTCCCGTCATCGTTCGGTTCATGATGAGTTTCTCGAGTGTCAGATTGACGAGGAGCACACATAAGAAGATGACACCAAACCAAATCATACAGACACATCCTTTCCTCCTTCTAAACGAATCCTAAAGCTTAAAAGTTTCATAATTATGAGCAGCAGGAGATTGCTCATGCTACCGGGAAGGGAACAAACAGTCGATTTTACAAGGAGGAACACGACGATGAAACAAGCAGTCCTAGTGATTGATTTTCAACAGGAACTCGTCGATGGGAATACGGAAGAGCGTCCTGTATATTTAAAAGAACAAGTCGCACATGTCATCGAAGCGGTCGTACTTGAAGCAGACGAACGAAACGTCCCGGTCATCTTCATTCGGGATTTGGATGTCGCTGGAGGAGCCGGTGCTGGTTTTGCAGTCCATGACTCGATTCCGGTTCCAGCATCGAGTGTTACGTTTGATAAAGCGGCGACGAATGTGTTTCATGGTACACCTTTGCTCGACCATTTACGCCAAGCCTCGATTGAACATCTGATCGTCTTAGGCTGTAAGACGGAGCACTGCATTGATACGGCGGTGCGTAGTGCGACGGTGAATGGTTTTGATGTCACACTCGTCGCCGACGGACATACGACGAACGGCTCCGATGTATTAACGCCGGAGCAAATGATCGCACATCACAATCAAGTCTTACACGGACATTACAATGTCGAGCACTTTGCGATTGTCCGTCCGTCGACGGAAGATGTCTTCACCCCAATCCACAATGACTACCGAACATGAAAAGGAGAGTAACATGATTGAATTACGAAAAATGACAGCGCCCGATTACGAACGATATGCGACGCTCGTCCAAGACGAACATGTCATGCGTTATATCACGGAACAGGCATTAACAGAGACAGAAACGAAACAGCGTTTTGAGCGAATCCTCGAACAACAACAGCACGATCGACTAGGGTCTTTTTTGATCTATGCCGAAGAGACATGGATTGGAATCGGGCACATGACCCGGAGTCAAACGCAACCGTTCGAAGCAGAGCTCGGTTACATGTTGCTACCGGATTACTGGGGGAACGGATACGGCACAGCGATTGCTGAGCGTCTCTTACAGTTAGCGACAGAAGAAGAGTTACAGGTCGTCACGGCGACGATTGATCCAGCACATGAAGCATCGCGTCGTATTTTGATAGGATTAGGTTTTGAATCGACTTATGTTGGACCGATTGACGGTCTACCAGGTGAAACGCTACAGAAAATATTGGGGACGACAGAATGACGCGAGACGAATGGATTGAACATTTTCAACTCGATGTCGCAATGTGTGCGACCGTTGACGAATCGTATAGTTCTGAAGTCGATCGTCTCGTCCTAACGGATGGTCAGGTCGTTTTCTTGAAGCGTCCGTATACGGCTGAAAAGTGGTACCGGGAACGTGGCTGGATTCGTGCACTAGAAGAGTTTGTACCCGTGCCGCACATCCTAGCTGAAGCAGCTCCCGGGCAGACGACCGGGGCGTTCGTACTTGCTGCCTTACCGGGACATGCACCGATCACGATGACTAAAAAATTGGCATACGAAATTGGTCGGATGCTCGCACAACTGCATACATGCACCGGAGAAGCCTATGGCGAGTATACGGAAGAAGGATTTTATGCCTATCCGGTTCAGGATTGGCGACGTTTCCGAAATGAAAAACTTGATGGATTCCTGCCGTTCATCACGTCCGAACTTGACCCCGGTTTTTTAGAAAATATCCAAGCAGAGTTAGTCAGACGAGAAGAGTCGTTACCGGAGCCTTCACGTCCCGTTGCCACACATTGTGACTTCCGCCTAGCGAATTTACTGACGGTAGGTGATCAAGTCACAGGGGTGATCGATTTCGAGACGACCCGCTATGGGGCCGTCGAGATGGACTTCACGAAGATCGTCCGTAATCTCAATACGTTCGGTTCCATTTACGTCATAGCATTTCAAGAAGGATACGCAACATTACACCCAGACGTGCCGATCGAGACGTATTTGGCATACTATCGTTTGTGGGAAGCACTGACTGCCGTCGGCTGGTGCATCAAACGCGGACTAAAAGAGCACCGTGCGTTCTTTGAGGAGAACATCGCGCTCATCAAGCAGGAATTAAAGACGAGCATATCGGACGGGCATTGATTCACCCATCGCTTGGAAGAAACCTCTATACTTAGGGAAATGAGGAATATGAGGGGGAAGCGAGATGACAAGGAAACGAATCGGAATCATCGGCGGTGGACTCGCCGGGATCTTTGCGGCACGTCAATTACAGGCGGCAGGACATACTGTTGAAATCATCGAAAAAAGCCAGAGCGTCGGGGGGCGAATGGCGACTCGTCGTATTGATGAAGGAACAGCGGATCATGGTGCCGTCTTCTTCACGGTCCGGACGAAAGAGTTGGAACGCGAAGTCGACGAATGGCTTGAGAAGGGATGGGTTCGTAAGTGGTTCGGAACGGATTTTCCACGCTATGTCGCGACGAACGGGATGAATCAACTCGTACAAGCCATTGGTCGAGGAATTCCCGTCCAGTTGAATGAGCAAGTCACGCATATTTCGGCAACGGAAGATGAACTCGTCACACAAGCGACGGATCATCAAGGGGAATACGATGCGCTCCTCGTAACAGCGCCTGTACCGCAAGCATATGAACTGTTGCAGTCTTCTAGTTTAACGCTCGCTGATGACGATCATGAGCAGTTACGCCAAGTGACGTTCGAGCCGACATTCGTTGGTCTGTTTGAAATCAAAGAGCGACTCACAATCGGGGAAGTCGGTCTACAAGACGAACAGCTCGTCGATGGAATGTTGAAGCTCGTCAATAATGCTGAGAAGAAAATTTCGAAGAAGACACTCCTGAGCGTCTATATGACAGCCCGCTTCAGTGAAGACTGGTATGAGCGTCCGGAAGAAGAGACACTCGCTGAAGTCGAGCGTCTGTTACAACAGCAACTCGGACCAGTGACGATCGTCTCGCGTCAGCTCAAGCGTTGGCGTTATGCTCAAGCACGCGCGGTTTACCGGACACCACACCTGAAGCTTTCGGCACATCCACTCTGGCTTGCTGGAGATGCGTTCCTTGAAGCAGATGATGCGTCAGGTCGGACGCGCGTCGAGAGTGCTGTCATTTCCGGATTACGCGTCGCAGAGGCGATTGATACCCACTTACGTCAGACGGTGACGGCAACGGAATGAACGAATAATTATCACTATTTGAGAAACGACAACGTGCACTTCTTTTCTGAATCGAGAAGAAGTGCACGTTTTTTGCTAAAACAAATATCATTCTGCTTGAAAGTGTTGGCTACTCCAGGCTGCCATTTGATCAAGAATCGGTAAAAAACTATGTCCGGCATCGGTCAGAGAATATTCAACGCGAGGCGGAATCTCTCCGAACACATGACGTTGAATCAAACGGTCTGCTTCGAGCTCGCGCAGTTGCCGCGTCAACGTTCCCTTTGAGATGCCGGTTAATTGTTGTAGTTCGTGAAAACGGTATGTGCCGTGTGTGAGGTGCCACAGTAAGATGATCTTCCATTTACCAGCGACCATCTGTTGCACCCGGGTGACCGGACAGGCCGTCCGTTGATTGGTTGTTGAATCGAATACAGCCACATTCATCCTCTCCCATTGGTTCGTTTTGAGGGACCTAGTTTCAGATAAGTGCCTACTTTTTTTAGTGTATCACCTGGCGTATCATGAAGAACAACATCAAACTTCAAAGGAGTGGTTTTATCATGAAATGGTTAATTACAGGAGCAACTGGAAAATTAGGTGCGCGGATTGTGCAACATCTCAGTGAACAAGTCGGCAACGAAAACGTAGCGGTTAGTGTCCGCGACGTCGAAAAAGCAGTGTCGCTTGCAGCGCAAGGAATCAATGTCCGACACGGTGACTTTGATCAGCCGGAAACGCTCGGACAGGCATTTCAAGGAATTGATCGTCTGCTGATCATCTCGACGGACGGTGAAGAGGCAACGCGAATTCGTCAGCACCAAGCCGCTGTCACGGCAGCAAAAGAGGCAGGCGTTAAACTGATCGGCTATACGAGTATCGCCAATGCAGCACACAGCACGAACGGACTCGCGCGGACACATCGGGTCACAGAGGAAGCGATTCAAGCGACAGGTATTCCATATGTCTTTTTCCGCAACAACTGGTATCTTGAGAATGAACTCGCGACGATCGAGGCGGTTGCGCAAGGTGCAAACTGGTTAACGGCAGCAGGCGAAGGCAAAGTCGGATGGGCGTTGCAAGAAGAGTACGCAAAAGCGATTGCGACAGGACTAACGCTTGAGCATCCAAAAGCGATCTATGAATTATCGGGTCCATTGCACACACAAGCAGAACTGGCAACAGCAGTCGGAACCGTTATCAACCAATCCGTTGTCTTGGATCAAGTCGATGGCACGACATATGGAGAGCGAATGAAAGAGGCGGGACTACCCGACTTCTTGCTTCCGATGCTGATTGGTATCCAGGCAGACATCGCTGCCGGCACATTAGCAGTTGAAAGTAATGATTTTGAAACGTTACTCGGTCGTCCCGTGACGACGCTTGAAGAGAGTGTCCGCCTCCTTTTAAAAAGATAAGTTCATCTGAACGTTTTCAGTATGAATGAGTAGGGTAAATCCCCTTTAGAAGCAATTAAAGGAGGAGCCCTACTATGAAACTGTCATCTTATCGTGTTAAGGAAGGCGAGCAGGTCTCGTTTTCGAATTACCCGACATCAGAAAAACATGAGATTTCGGAAGCGGAATTACGCGAGAAACGGATTCCGAAAAGTGTTGAAACCTTACAAGAGTTACACTGGCGTTTACATGCCGAAGAGAAAAACGGTGTTCTCGTCATCTTACAAGCGATTGACGCGGCGGGGAAGGATGAGGCGATTAGCTACATCTTTTCTAACTTGAATGCCCAAGGACTTCGGACGATTTCCGTTAAGAAACCGTCGGATACGGAACAAAAACACGACTATTTGTGGCGGATCCACGAAGGGCTACCGGAAAAAGGCGAAGTCGGTATCTTGAACCGTTCCTACTATGAGGAAGTCATTGCACCTCGGATCCATGATTTACTCGAGGAGGAAGAAAAACCAGACGGCGGAGACGTCTGGCAGATGCGCTACCGTCAAATCAATGATTTCGAACGGTATCTCGTCGAGAACGGCTTTCGAGTCGTCAAGTTCTTGTTCCACGTCTCAAAAGAGGAACAACGACAACGGTTGTTGACTCGTCTGAAGGATCCGAAGAAAAACTTCGAATTCTCGTTCAGTGACATTGAGGAACGCAAGCACTGGGATGAATACCATGAGATTTTTGCTGAGCTTGTCTCGGCGACGTCGACATCGTATGCACCGTGGTACATCTTGCCGGCAGATGACGAATGGTATTCCCGCTATATCGTCACCGAAGTCATGAATGACGTCTTGAAGGAAATTGATCCGCAGTATCCGAAGTTATCGGAAGAGGATCAGGAACAGCTAGATGAAGCGATTAAACGATTGGAAAAAGAATGATCAAAAACACCGCCGATGACGTCATCGGCGGTGTTTTTTGGTTAGAGCCCAGGTAAGATCCCTGTGAATAGGCTTAAGAGGAAGACTGTAGCGAGCGCTGTTAAACCAGCGATAAAGCCACCGCCCGTCCAAGCAAGGAGTGTTTGGGGAATCGTCAATTTACCAAACCGGTTGACGACCCAGAATCCAGAATCATTAGGTAAGGAAAGTCCAATGCCACCAGCACAAATCGCTAGACCGAGAAGAATTGGTGAGACGCCTAACTCTCCAACCATCGGACCGAGAATACTTGAAGTCGTGACGAGGGCGACCGTCGCTGATCCAAGTGAGGCTCGAAGGATTTGTGAAAAGATGAATGCCAGCAAGAGTACCGGAATGCTCCAGTTTTGCATCGTCGTAATGAGATGATCCCCAATACCACTATTGTTGATGACGGCACCAAACGCACCACCGGCTCCAGTAATCAAGATGATGATTCCGGCTGAACTGATTGCTTCTGAGTATAAGCGTGTGTTCGGGATTGCGATGTATGGACGTAATAAGATGACAGCAGCAAAGACACTGATTAATAAGGCAACGTTTTTCTCACCGATGAAGCCAAAGAACGTCGCAATCGACGTTCCGGGAAATAGCAGTTGAGAGACCGTATTCAATAAGATCAGGACGATGGGTAAAGCTAACATGAAGAAGCTAAGCCCTGTACCGATTTCTTTTTTCGGTAAATCTGCTGGGTCGATCGACAATTCTTCGATATCACCAGAATGCTTAATTCGTTTCCCGATGAACATACCATAGAGGTAACCACCTACGAGAGTAGCGGGAATCGCGACGATGATACCGTATAAAATGAAGAAGCCAAGCTCTGATCCTGTATTTTCTGCGACAACGAGTGGTCCAGGTGTCGGGGCGATCATGTTATGCGAGACGATTAGACCGACGCCGAGTGCCGTAACGAAACTAACGACAGAAATCCCTGTTTTAGAAGAGAGCGAACGAATCAACCCACTTAAGATGACGAAGGCGGCATCGAAAAAGACAGGAATCGAAACCGCTGTTCCAGTTAAGGCAAGTCCAGCAGAGGATTTTTTAGGTCCGAACACATTCAAGACAGCTTGGGCGATCTTTTCGACGGCACCGGATGCACCGAGAAACTGACCGAAGATGACACCAAGACCAATCAGGATTCCGACACCCGCGAGTGTGTTACCAAAACCAGTCGTAACGACGGATGCGACTTCTTTGACGGGCATACCGATGGCTAAAGCGGTCAGGATGGAGATTGCTACAAGCGCAAGAAACGGTTCAATTTTAAGTTTTAAGATGGAAAAGAACAGTAGAGCTAGAGACAGAATAAAAATGACGACCAATAGATTACCCGTAACCATCAAGATCTCTCCTTCATATCATGAATTCCGATGAGGTGTTGAACACCTTATTTGTATCCGCTTACAAAATATTAAGTGTGAAGTAGTTCAGCGACTTCTTTTAAAGTCGTCTTTGAGCCGACATTCCCTGGGAAGATGACATATGTCAGACCTGGAAACTTACTTTCTGATCCTGTTGTCCAGACCGGGATGCCGGGTTTGATTTGACCAGCGACAGTCGCTCGTTTGACGCGTAGACCAGTCGTCCCGATGTCACTTGATGTGATGCCACCTTTAGCGATGATGTAGCTTGGTCGTACATGTAAACGGGAGACGATACTCGTCACAGCATCAGAAATTTTGATAGATAACTTCAATTCTTCTTCCTGTTGATTTTCGCCTAAATCGAGGCGTTCTCGTCTCGTATAGACGGCAACCGTCTGTCCCGACTCAATCAATTGTTCTGTCGTTGCGATAATCCGGTCGACTTCTTGTTTGAATTGCTCCGGCTGTAATACGAGATGGACATCAAACTCGATGAAATGAATGAAGTCACACGTTTTTAACGCGGCTAATTGTTCCGTTGTTTTTTGGACATGTGATCCGACCATGATCAAACCACCCGGTGTCGTATCAGACAGAAGTTCTTCTCTCGTCAGGAGTGGACGCTGATCGATTCCACCGATGACTTTCGTGAAGGCTGCGGCCGTCCGGAATAAAAATCGCTTGCCCGCGTTCATGGCACGAATCAGTGCAATCGTTGCGACTTTGACATCGAGATAATCCGTTGCATTGATGATGATTTTATTAAAGTCTTGAGCGGTCATTAGTTGTGTAACAAGTGAATCGAGACGGAGCTGTCGCAAATCCTTCAAGGATAGGGAGATGACAGCATCTGCTGTAAATGAACCACCCGATTTTTCTTCTGCCCACTCACCGAGATGTGAAGCGGAGTAACCGAATGTCCGGTCTTTTGCGAACTCTGTTTGTCCTGCTGGAACGAGTATGTCTTCTTCAAGTACATAATGGACATCGTCAATCGTATACCGACCGCCTTCTTGGAAGAACGGCATCAGAATTTCACCATCGAAGGAATCACTCGACTTCTGCTCGAGTGTTTGGCGTAAAACATCCGTTTCGAGCGGATAATGACCACGAAGCGTCGAATCACCACGACTAATTAAAATAAACGGCTGATTCCGTTGATCAGAGACGGCTTGGACGGTAGCGGCGATCTCTTCGTGAACACGTTTTGTTTCTTCACGTGTAAATCCACGAGAATTCGTCAAAATAAAAAACATCGATTGGTCTTCGCTAAATCCGGCTTCGATACTTTCAGTTGTCCAGTCGGTATAGACAGAGACGCCATGGACAGTCTGCACACCTGTTGGATCATCATCGAGGATGATGATTTTATGAGGAAACTGACGTAATGCTTCAAGTAACAATTCATCGACTACTGTTACATCCGGGAGGGATGGTAACTGGCTAAGTGTCGTTTTGCTTGGTAGTGTCGGGAATGTCGAAATCATCTGTTACACCTTCCTTACTTCAACGTGGGCTAATTTTTCGTAATATTGAATGATGCCGCCGTGATCGTCCGCAGCTTTCCCATCAATTTTCAACGCATGGAAAATTTCGACGAGTTGACTAGAGAGTGGTAAAGGAACACCGATCTCATGCGCTGTTTCCATGACATTCGTCATATCTTTCAAGTTAATATCGATGCGTCCACCGGCAACAAAGTTTCGTTCTAGAATTAACGGTACTTTCGCATCGAGTACGGCACTTCCAGCAAGTCCCCCGCGAATTGCTTGATACATCTTCTCTACATCGATGCCAGCTTTTGCAGCAAGTGTTAGTGCTTCAGACATCGCAGCAATATTTAAGTTAACGATGATTTGATTGGCAAGCTTTGCTGTGACACCACTTCCATTTTTTCCGACGAGTGTAACGCTTGCACCGACGACTTCAAGTAGTGGTTTGACCGTTTCAAAGATTGTTTCCTTCCCACCGACCATGATGGAGAGTGTTCCGTCGATCGCTTTCGGTTCCCCACCACTAACTGGTGCATCGAGCATCTCGACGCCACGTAATGCTGCTTGATTCGCAATCTCGACCGAGGCGACCGGTGAAATCGAACTCATATCAATTAGGATCGTTCCAGCGGTAGCAGTCTGTAGGAGACCGTTTTCTCCTAGGACGACTTGTTGAACGTGGTGCGACGCCGGTAACATCGTGATGATGACATCACACGTTGCTCCCATGTCAGCAGGTGTACCGAATACCGCACCAGCTTGAACGAGTGTCTCGACACTTTCTGTATTTAAATCATTCACCGTTACGTCATAACCAGCGTTTAATATATTCAATGCCATCGGTTTCCCCATGATGCCTAAGCCAATAAATCCAACTCGTGTATTCATCTCATCGAACTCCTTTTTATAAAAAGATAGCGCTTTCATAAACTCTTTAACCGAATTGTACACACTAAGTTCATTTTTGTATACAATTTATTTAAAAATGTATACAAAAATAAGTCTCTTTCCAATTCCCAGTATTAAACTTATACTTTGAACTAAGAGAAAATCGAATGTAGGAGACGATGGTAGTGGGGAAAAAAACGACACAATTAGCGTATGTTCAAGCTTACGAATATATCCGAGATCGAATCTTAAACGGAGAACTAGAACGTGGAACGAAGTTGGTCGAAGAACGTTTAGCAGAAGAAATCGGAATCAGTCGCACACCAGTCAGAGACTCGATTCGAAAACTGGAGCAAGAAGGATTGATTAAACAAAAGCGCGTTGTTAATCCGAGCGACATGGATTTACGGGATATCTTTCAGGTCCGGATGTTGCTTGAAGGTTTCGCAGCTAGTCATTGTGCAATGTACATGCGAGAAGCAGATTTAGAGAAATTAAAACGATGCGTCGAAATCGGAAGAACGGGCGAACTCGAGGAAGTGATGGCAGCGAACAAGGAATTTCATGATATCATTGTCGCCGCAACGAATAATCCGGTCATGATCGACATCATTGACCGGATGCAGTCCATCATCTACTTGTTCCGTAAGACAGTCGTCCATCATAAACGACCGCTCTTGATTGAAGAGCATGATGAGATCTATCAAGCGATTCTACAACATCAACCGGAAGAAGCTGAACGACTAATGAAGGCGCACCTTCAATTAGATTTAGAATTTTGTTTGAACTGGATGAAAGGGTGAACGATTTTGATATCGTTCATCCTTTTTTTATATCACGACGCTTTCTCAGGACAAATGTCCTATTCAAATCAACACGACTCTCGTTAAATGAGAGTATCATGGAACATGAGAGGGGTATGCACATGCGTGGTGTCTTATTTGCGATTGCCGGCGGATTTTTCTTGACGCTCCAAAGTGTCGCCAATGCCCGGATCAGTCAAACGATCGGGACGTGGCAAGCGGCGACGATCACCCAGATGACCGGATTCATCGTTGCGATTCTCTTAGCGATCGTGTTACGGGACCGCAGTTTTTCAGCGATGCGACGTGTCAAACCGCTTTATCTAGCAGGCGGTGCCTTTGCGGCGATCATTTTATTCAGCAATATGACGGCGGTCCACCGGATGGGTGTGACCTTGACGATTTCGCTCTTTTTACTGGCACAATTGGCGCTTGCGTTATGGATTGACGGTAGAGGCTGGTTTGGTGTCATGAAGCGACGACTGCGTGGACCACAAATCATCGGAATCGTGATGATGATCGCGGGGATCTTCATCTTAAAAAGCTAAGGGGGAAAAAGCGTGACAGACATTACGACCTATTTGGAACGCTATCAGTTAGAGCATGTCTTTGATGAATCGTTACGCAAGGCGATGTACATCCAGACGTTTGCACCGGGTGAGACCTTGTGTCGGCAAGGTGATGTTGCGCATGAACTCTACCTGCTCGTCGAAGGGAAATTGAAGATCACACATATGTCGGCAACGGGGAAACGCCTCGTGTTGTCCTTCAAGCATCCGTTTGATCTCGTCGGCGATATTGAGTTCGTCAGGAAGATCGATTTGATGAATACGGTCGAGGCGGTGACACCAGTGACCGTCTTACGGATTGCTTATCCGGATTTAGAAGAAGCGCGCTTACACCATTCCGCTTTCCTATTATTTTTACTTGAAACGATCACGAAAAAATTTGAATTGAAATCGCATACGCTCAGCTTTAATCTGCTGTACCCGGTCGAAGTCCGGCTAGCTAGTTATTTACTGTCGATGACACCAAATACGGATGCTTTTGCAAGCAAGGAACTCGTCGATGCGGCAGATTTGATTGGAACCAGTTACCGTCATGTCAATCGTGTCTTACGTCAGTTCGTCGACGACGGATTGATTCGTCGGACACAGCATACGATTGAAATCATTGATCGAGACGGGTTGATGGAGCGCGTTGGAGAAAGCATTTACGAATGAAAGAGGTGCGACATGGTTACGGGAATCATCCTTGCCCTTTGTGGGGGCATGCTCGTTTGTATTCAAAACACATTTAACGCTAAAGTCAAAGAACATGTCGGTGCTTGGGCAACGACGACGCTAGTCCTTGGACTCGGATTCCTCGCTTCACTGACAATTGGTTTGATTGTCGAAGGGTCGGAATTGTTTGTACTCGAACAGGCGGAAACTTGGTTTTGGTTTAGCGGGATCATTGGTGTCGGTGTCGTCCTTTGCGTGACACAAGGGGTTCAACAACTCGGACCGAGTCGTGCGATTTCAATCGTCATGGTATCGCAAATCTTGTTTGCTCTACTGTGGGATACGCTCGGTTGGTTCGGTTTACAAGCCGTTCCGTTTACATGGACGAAAGCGCTCGGTGTGCTACTGATTGGTGGCGGCGTGCTGTTATTTCAACTGGGCGGGAAAACAACGACTGTACAACACGTACGTAAAGGAGCTTGAACATGTTTTACAAAACGGTATTATTCGATATTGACCATACACTACTCGATTTTGAAGCGACGGAACGGATTGCCTTTCGCCGTCTGCTTGAGCAACAAGATTTAGAGTGGACATCGGAGCGAGAAGCGCGCTACAAGGAAATCAATCAAGCGCTCTGGAAAGCACTCGAACGGGGTGAAGCGACACGTGAGCAAGTCATTCACTCGCGATTCGTGACGTTCTTTGCGGAAGAAGGACGAGAAGTCGACGGACGAAAAGTTGACGAAACGTATCGCAGTTATCTCGCACAAGGAACAGAGTTGATTCCTGGTGCGACTGCGCTGCTTGAGCAGCTAGAGGGGAACATCGAAATGTACGTCGTCACGAATGGGATTTCGAAGACGCAACGGGCGCGACTCGATGGTGCCGGATTAACAGATTTCTTTGAAACAATTTTCGTTTCAGAAGAGACGGGTTTTCAAAAGCCGATGATAGGGTTCTTTGATCACGTGTTCGCGCGGATTCCGCAATTTGATCCGACTCGAACGATCATTGTTGGTGATTCCTTATCGGCCGATATTGCAGGTGGGAATCAAGCCGGTATCGCGACGTGTTGGTTTAACCCAGAAGGAAAATCAGCAACGGATATTAAGCCGGCGTTTACGATTACCTCTTTAGCCGAACTACCTGCGTTGCTTGAGAATGCAAAAGTCCTTCAATCATGAATCGATTTAGCCGATAGGAAAGAGAAGGAAAGGGGGCGATCACCGTGCAACGATGTGATCAACAGACGCTGGAGGTAACTCCCGTCTAACTAAAAGGGGAAATGAACATGATTCAACTTGTACCAGTAACAGCAGAAAATTGGGAGGCTTGTTGTGAGCTGACGCTGACGGCAGAACAGCAGGACTTCATGGAAGCGAATGTTTACTCAATCGCACAAGCAAAGTTCGAACCAAGCCTTGTCCTTCGGGCGATCATGACAGATGAAACAGTCGTCGGTTTTGTGATGTACAACACGGAGCTAGAAGAACTTGACGGATACTGGATCTATCGCATCATGATCGATCAAACGCAGCAAGGAAACGGAATCGGACGATTAGCGATGCAAGCTGTAATTGAAGAGATGCGGACGTTACCCGCAGCAAATCGAATCGTCGTTGGATATCGACCGGACAATCAGGCAGCGCACCGTCTGTATGCGAGTCTCGGCTTCATCGATCACGGGGATCGATTTGGTCGGGAAATGGCAGTACGATTAGACGTTTAAAGTATGAAAGGACTCTTGAATTTCAAGAGTCTTTTTCTTTTGGATATTTTTTGAAACTTTTCACGTCTCGTCATGCTCTAATAAGTAAAGGGAGGGAACACGATGGACTTACGAAACGAGCATACGACGCTCGTCCGCCGTGCGATGAAGCACGATGAAGCGGCATTTGAGCAATTAGTGCTCCTACATAGCGAACAATTATACAGAACGGCGTATCTATACGTGAAAAATGAACACGATGCCTTAGACGTCGTACAAGAGACGGTCTATAAAGCGTTCATCTCAATCGAACAAGTGAAAGAACCAAAGCATTTCGTGACATGGATTACGAAAATCTTGATTCGCAATTGTTATCGGGTGTTGGAAAAACAACAACCAACAGATGATATTGTGCTTCATATTCCGGTACAGGAAGACCAATCTCGAGACGAACATCTTGATCTCGTACATGCTTTATCACATCTCCGAAAAGAATACCGGGACGTCTTAGTTCTCTTCTATTTTCATGATATCCCAATGAAAGAGATCGCAAGCTTCATCGGCATTACCCTCAATACGGTGAAGACGTATTTAAAACGAGGACGCGAAGAGTTAAAAGTACAGTTAGGAGGAATGGATTATGGCACAGCACGATCTACAAAATGACTATGAAAAAATTCCTGTACCGACGAAGGCCTTGCAAGACCGGATTCGTCAAGGGATCACGCAAGGCGTAGCGGAACGGAAACAAGTACGTCCTCGCCGAAAACAATACGTAGCCGTTGCCGGACTTGCCGCCTCGCTATTCGTGACGACATTCATCGTTCCAACGTTTGCTTCCGCGATGTCGCATGTTCCGTTGATTGGTGGACTGTACCGTCCCTTTACAGAACAGGGCACAGTCGGCACGGAAATCGAGAAGAAACAACTTGCAACAGCAATTGATCAGACGGTCACCGATCAAGGGATTACAATCAAAGTCGTCGATGCGTACTATGATGGTACGACGATCGGAATGAATCTGACGGCAACCGGTGTACCTGACGTTAACGAAACAAAACGAGCTGGTTTTTATGAGATATTTAAAGAGGATAAACGATTTGAAGGTACTGAAAATCAAGAATTAGCACACTTTAAACAGGACGGTAAGGTGTGGAGAGCACAAATCGAATATGATGTCAGCTTACAAAAGTTGGACGATTCGATGCAGGTGCCACTTGTGATTTCGGAAATGTTTGGTTTAGACGGGAACTGGCAATTTGAAGTTCCGGTCAAACGACTGCAAGCCATTGAACAGACGTTTGATACGACGGTGAAGAATCCTGATTATGCGGTCGATGTCACGTTGAAACAGATGACAAAAGGACAGGCAAGTACGACGTTTGATTATACAGCGGTCTATCCGAAGTCATATGATTATCGAATCGAATTCACATTGTTTGATGATAGCGGAAAAGAAGTCATTCACAATTGGTCAAAAAGTACAGCCTTAGTAACACATACGAATACTTCGTCCGAGCGAACAGATACATCACGACTCAGTCTAGGCAACTATGTAATTCCGAGCGGAGCATACACATTGCATCCTCAATTGAGTATTACACCTAAGACAACGTTTATTCCGTTGACGACATCTTTACCTTACGCGGAGCAGAATCCGACGCATCCGTTAAAAATGACGACACAAAGCATTAAGATTACGGACTCTCAAGTAATCGTCGATTTCAAAACGAATGCAGATGAATCATTATCAGTTATGAAGTTAGACGCAGCGAATAACATGTTCCTGATTCAAGGAAACGAACCACCGGATGGTCGTGAAATTAAACCGGCTGTTGAAGTCATCGATTCGAAACAAAAGCAATTCCGTGCCATATTTACATTAACGTCGTCACAAATGGCAGCAATCGATGACTTTTATCTACAAACTGGCTATTCAAATACCGTGACGAATACCCCAATTGATTTGAAACCGATTCCGTTCATTGTCGACTAAACAAGGAGACTCCTTATACGCTGTCGAACTAGAGTCAGCAAAGGAGTCTGATGAGATGGAAGTACGCCAAATGACAGCAGATGATTACGAAGAAGTCGTCCGTATCTATGAACAAGGGATAAAAACGGAGAATGCGACGTTTCGCACAGAAGCGTTACCATACGAAGAGTGGACGCGTCATCACCACGAACACAGTCGACTCGTTGCAATCGAAGGTGAGCAACTGCTCGGCTGGGTCGCGTTAAGTCCGTTCTCTTCGATTCCAGCATATGACGGTGTCGCGGAAATCAGCCTTTATATCGCTGAAGAAGCACGCGGCAAAGGTGTCGGCACACGTTTGATGGAAGACGTCATCGAATCAAGTGAGGTTGCCGGAATCTGGACCTTGCAATCGCAAGTCTTCCCGGAAAATAAAGCGAGTCTTCGTCTTCATGAACGATTCGGTTTTCGGGAAGTCGGACGTCGTGAACGAATTGGTCGGCTCGGTGGCAGGTGGCGCGACACGGTTTTGCTTGAGCGACGAAGCACATATCTTTAAAAGCAGGCAAGTGGACGTCGTGTTCGTTTGCCTTTTTGTGTTGAAATCAAGGAATAACGGGAAAAGAGAGGAAGCAGAAAAGAGGAGGAGGGAATCACGATGGATGATTTTTTTGGTGAAGGACTTGAGACCAATCAACAAAAACGAAAACGCAAACTGGAGGAAATCTTTGATCAGTCGTTTGAATCGGAACGACGGGATTTTAATCAATCGTTGGAGCAGGATGTGACAGTCGCTCTGATTGGAGACGTCAACGCAGGAAAATCCTCAACCTTGAACGCGATTCTCGGACGAGAAGTGGCAACGGTCGGTGCTCGACCAGGGGAGACGGTTCGCATTGATCAAGTAAGACAACACCCAGAAGATAAAGTCATCTTCGTTGATACACCAGGATTGAATGATGCCAATACACAGAACTCGGAAGCGACATGGACATACTACCAAAGTGCCGACGTCATTCTCTATTTTTTGAATGCGGCAGGTACCGTCTTATCCGAGACGGAAACGAAAAATTTCCGGAAGATTTATCAACATAATCAAAATGTCTTGATCGTCGTTACGAAGATGGACGCGACGAATGATGTCGATACGATTGTCCGCCATATTGAAGAAAAATTGCCTGGACCGAAAATCATTCCCGTATCAGCAAAAGAAGGAACAAATATCGATCGGCTCCGCCGGGAGGTCCTCGATATCTTAAAAAAGTTCGACAAGGATAATGTGTTTGTTCGCCAGATGGATCCAACCGTTCGCGGCAAGATCGCGAACAACTGGATTGTTGGTGCAGGAACAGCCGCTGGTGCGATTGGTGCCGTGCCGTTTCCGGGAGCTGATATCATTCCGTTGACCTCGATTCAAATCGGCTTGATGCTGAAGTTATCGAATCTGTACGAACGACAGTTATCCAAAGAGAGTGCAAAAGAATTACTTGTCGTGACAATCGTCGGGAACTCTGGAAAAACGGCTTTTCGGCAAATAGCGAAGCTGGTTCCGGGATATGGTGCTGTCATTGCAGCTGGAGTTGCTTCAACAGCAACCCTTGCGCTTGGATACGGGACGAAATATGTCTATGAGAATAAGCTCGAACTGACACCGGAACAACTGATGGGATTCGTCAAACGATTCCGCAAGAAAGCAGAGGAGTCGTCAGAAGAGACAAACGAGTAATCTCCCTGTTATTCTATTCAGCAATAAAGGGGGAGATGTCATGACACGCTTACTTGAAGAAATTAAACAGTATCAATCGGAATTCCGACAAAAAGCACCTGCAGAAAAACAACGCCTGATGGCAGAAGCGACAGCTGAACTTGCTGCTTCTGGAGTCGCCAAAGGGTTAGGTATCGGTGATACGATTCCAAACTTTACGTTACCCGATACATCAGGGGAGCCGGTCGCCATCAAGACATTACTTGAGCAAGGTCCTGTCATCTTGACGTTTTATCGGGGCGGCTGGTGCCCGTACTGTAATCTCGAGCTTCGCGCGTACGAACGGGAAATTGACCGAATTCGTGCACAGGGAGCGACCGTCGTTGCAATCAGTCCGGAGACACCTGACTTTGCTGAACAAACAGCGAACAAGAATGAGTTAAGTTTCCCCGTCTTAAGTGACGTTGATTTGCATGTATCTCGTCAATTTGACCTTGTATTTGACTTACCAGATTATCTGATTGAGATTTATAAGGCATCAGGACTCGATGTAGCGAAGCACAACGGAAATGATGATTGGCAGTTGCCGAAACCGGCGACGTTCATCATTGATATGAGTGGTGTGATTCGTTTCGCAGAAGTGCCATCGGATTATACGAAACGCATTGATCCGCAGACGATTATCGATTACCTCGAGAAGTAAGTAAAAGAGACAGCAGAATATACGAAAACCAACTCCTAGTGATGCACTAAGAGTTGGTTTTTTTATGATTCAATCTGTTTTATTTGGATAATATAGACATAAAAATGGGTATAAAGAGGTAACCAAACATATAGATGGAGGTGAAGCGTCGCTCCTAGGCTATCAGGAGTCCGCGTCGATATGTATGCCATTCAACCAATTTTTAAAGAACGAATTTGGGGCGGTCGACGTTTAGAAGTGTTGTTTCAGTTTGAATTACCAGAAGGGCAAATTGGAGAATGTTGGACAGCATCCGCCCACGCAAGTGGGAAGACGCACTTCTTAGATGGACCTGATCAGGGCAAGACGCTAGATGAACTATGGCAAACAAAACGGACAGAACTGTTCGGTGATTATCTGCTTGACGCCTTTCCGCTTCATGTAAAATTTTTGGATTCGTCCGCCTACTTATCCGTTCAAGTCCATCCGAATGATGAGGAGGCACGACGGCTAGAAGGAGAACCATATGGTAAAAATGAATGCTGGTATATTTTAGAGGCTACACCAGGGGCAGAAATCATTCTCGGTCACAATCTACAATCACGAGATGATCTGTTCCGGTGCGCTCAAGAAAAGGACTGGGAGACGTCTCTTCGACATCAACAAGTTAAACCTGGCGAATTCTATTACATTCCGAGCGGTACGATCCACGCTTTAGGACCAGGCATCGTTCTTCTTGAGATTCAACAGATGAGCGATCGGACGTACCGACTATATGATTACGACAGATTAGGAGATGACGGGAAACCGAGAGAATTGCACGTTGAAAAGGCGATTGCCGTCACGACGATTCCAGATGAGCCATGGACGAATCAACCAGAAGTTATTCTGAAGGAAGGGGGCGTCATGACGAAGTTGTTGCAGGTTCCTTCCTTTACGGTCATCCGTCATGAAGTGACTGGTACGTATGCATTACATGATTATCCGGTCTTTCGTTTATTGACTGTCATTGATGGTAAAGGAGAAGCACGACAAGGGAATCGCGTGATTCCTTTACAGAAAGGAAAACAATTCTTTTTACCGCGTCGAGCGGGAGATTACGAAATATCTGGATCCGTCACGTTCATGACGAGTGAAGTGTTTTTAGACTAAAGCAGACGAAAGGGCACCAATAGAGGTGCCCTTTCTAACATCATGGATTGGACCGAATGGAGGTGGGGAGCGGATAGTTATCCTGCTCTGTCCAATCAATCGAATATTTAATTTCGATCATGATCAAATCTTCTAGTGTTGTCAGGGTATGTGGAACGCCTTGTGGGATATGCACGACAGAAGTCGGACCGAGTTGCTGTGACTGACCATCGATCAGTGCTTCAGCGCGACCTTGTAAGATGCTCCATGTCGAATCGGTATGCGCATGATAATGGTGACTGATTTGCTGATTTGCTTTAATATGCAGCCGACGGGTCACCGCATAACGTCCGTCCTCTAATTGTTGCTGATGTAAAATCGTCGCATAACCCCAGCGTTTCCATTCAAATTGTGGTGGAAGTGTTGCATCCGTCAAATAGTCCTTTAAGGCAGGTGTTTCATCTTTTGAAGCAACGAGGACACCATCCGGACTCACGGATACGATCAAGTTATCGAGTCCGATTCCTAACACGGGTACCTGCAACTCATTAACGATATGTGTATTCGTCGAGTGGAGCATCCGGGCGTTCCCGTGAAGTGGGTGCGGCATTTCTTCTGTCAAAGTGTTCCACGTCCCGAGATCTTTCCAGTAGCCATCATACCGGTGAACGAATAAAGCGTCCGTTTTCTCGACAACAGCATAATCAAACGACGTTTTTTCTAGTGTCTCATACTCCGAACGCAGTGCTTCAAACGATGTTGGAACATTTTGTTCTTCTAAGCGCCGCATTAAAAAGTCCAGTCGGCAGGCGAAGACACCACAGTTCCAAAGCGCACCTTGGTCAATCAAATCTGCGGCAACATCGAGTGTCGGTTTCTCCTGAAAGCGTTCGACGATGGACATGTTTTCGGAAGTCTGCGGAATGATATAGCCATATTTTGATGTAGGATGCAACGGTTCGACACCCATTAAATGAAGCGCATCCGGATGTTCTTGGACGGCTTGGTCCAGTTGCTCGAAGCGTTCAAAAAACGATAATTCAACGTAAGGATCGACCGGCATGATGATGACCGTCTCTTCTAAATCAATCCGCTCTGCCAAGTAACTCGTCGCAAGCATGATGGCAGGGAACGTATCGCGACGTGATGGTTCCTGAATGATGGACGTTTTGAACCCAAGTTGGTTTTCGATTGCATCGACTTGTGAGCTGGTCGTCGTAATGACAGTTCGATCGTCCAGACCGACTTCCTGAAGCTGTTGAAAGACGCGTTCCATCATGGACTGTTTATTGCCATCGCGATCTTCAAGGATCTTTAAGAACTGTTTCGAGTTTAAATCGTTCGAGAGCGGCCAAAGCCGTTTTCCGGATCCACCTGATAGTAAAAGAATATACATTGACGACCATCCTTTCTTTTTAAAACGGAGGCGATAGCATATGGCACTTTATCTATTAGTTGACTCACATGAACCGACACGACGGATTTTACGTCGTAAACTGCTAGCAGCGGGACAAGACGTACAGGAAGCAGGATCAGGAGAAGAAGCACTGGAACAACTCAGCAATTCTGACGTAGATGTCTTGCTGACGGAACTTCGACTTCCAGAAATGGACGGGGTCGAGTTATTACGCGCTGCTAAACAACGTGCGCCGCTAACGAAACAAATCGTGTTGACCGATTATATGCAGGTGCATACACTGCTTGCTGCCGTAAATGCGGGAAACGTCAGTCGGATGATGACGAAACCTTTGAAAGTTGATGAGCGAATACTTTCCATCATGACTAAAATTGGTGATGAAGTCGTCGAAACGAAGCAACGAAAACGCAATTTAGTAAATCATTTCGAGAGCGTGCTTTTGAGTTCGGATCGTCCATACTGTTTATTTTTTGAAGACGGAACGATTGCCAGTCAACGCTCTTTAATCATTAGTCACTCCGAACAAGAGGTGCGTGAAAAAGACAAGATACAGCGCTTAGAATTCCCCACGCAGTTCGGCACCTACATCTTGTATCAATCAGTCATCGGAAGCATTACGAAACCCGTTTGAAGAAGAGAGACTCTACACCAATGAAGCTAAGACGCAAGTACATGTAGATGACACCTGCTGTCAAAATAGGGTGACGTCCATATTTCTTTAAATTTGCCTGATGATAAAGAACCGGACGGAAGAAATACCAACGTCGTAAGGCTTTCATGAAGCCCCCCTGTTCAGCGTCAAGCGTCGCAGGCATCACGTCAAAGTAATAGCGTTTTTTTCGAAGCAGGTCGTTTAATTCGACCTGCTTTTCGTTATGACGCACATGTGTAAAAGTGGCACGACGGATGATTCCACCTTGTTCCAAGTAACGAATCGTCGGCTGTGTCTCTTCGAAACTGATTTGTGTCGGATTGATTTCACCTGAAGCGATGTACGCCTCGAGCCGCCAAAAGCGTGCGGCTTCCATCGTATGTGTATCAAGCTGGTCACTCGGAACATTGAACAGATTGCGTTCAAAGACTTTTACCTGACTAAAGTAATTCGCATAATCACTGTATGCAAGTTCAGGTATGACGAGGGCACCCACTTCCGGATGAGCATCGAGATAGAGCAGACAACTCTTTAGGAGTTGATCTTCGAGGACCATATCCGAATCGATGATGTATAGGTACTGCACGCCAAATTGCTTGAGGCGATCAATTGCTGTCTTGCGGGCAATCCCTCGTTCCCCGTGTGGCAAGGCAAGCACTTCAAAACGTTCGTCCCTGTCTGTCAGTCGCCGCATCGTCTCAACGGTTGTATCCGTTGAGCCGTCATCTGCGATGACGCAGAAGAATGGAGCCTGTTGGTTTTTTAGAGAACGGATTGTTTCGGTAATGATGGCTTCGTTTTCATAAGTCGACATCGCGATTCCGATCATGAATAATCCTCCTTCAGTGCAACGGGTAATAGTTCCTGTTCTAACCATCGGCGGAAAGCCTGACCTGTATGGTCCCAGTGTAAGGTTTGCGCAAACCGATGGCCGGCTAATCGAATCGTTTCATATTCTTCCGGATCACGTAAGCAAGCGCGCATCTCAGCAGCGAGTGCACCGGGTGTCTGATTTTTTGCCATATAACCGGTCATCCCGTACTGGACAGCGTCGCGTAATCCCGGAGCATCATAGACGATGGTTGGGGTTCCGACAGCAGCAGCTTCGCTGACCGTCAGCCCCCAACCCTCTCGTTTTGAAGGGAAGAGGAGAGCGGTAGCACGACTCATCCGTTCAAGTTTTTCTTCTTCACTGACGAAGCCAAAATAGATGATCGACTCACGCATCTCTTCTGGAACAAGGGGATCGAGCTGCTGGGCGATATACTCCTCATCCTTTTTCCCGATGACCCAGAAACGGGCATCTGCATATTCCCGTTTCAGCATGACGAACGCTTGAAGCGCATCATTGATGCCTTTATAAGCAGACATACGTCCTACATATAAAAATGTCGGGTGTTCTTCCTTTGATTTCCAGTCGGCTTCTTGCCATGGCGTAAAGGAAAGACCTTCCGGTAAAATCGTCACATTATCTTTCGAAAAACCAACAGCAAGCAGGTCGTCTGCAGTGGATTGACTGACGGTCAAAGCGCGTCCGGTCCGGTAAAGTTGCAGACGCGGCGTCTCCGTCCATTCACCGACATAGGAGAAGGGTGGGCGAACATTGATTTGCCAAATTTCGCGTGTCAACTGATGAATGAAAAGGGCACGTTTTGACTGCGGTACATAGAGCGGCGTAAAGAAGTGATGCGTATTCATCTGATCGACAACGAGATCGATCGTTGCGGCATGGGACTGATAATAAGAAAAAGCGTAGGGAACGATTGATAACGATGTGCCTTTACGGATGTAAGTGATACCGTCGAGGTATTCGACATCGTGCCCGCCGTCAAAAGCAGGCGAGAGGTGCGTAATATCGTAGTCGTCGCTAACACGACGTAACATTTCATGGGTGAAGACCTCTGCACCACCAGCTTTCGGATGTTTGATATCCCGCCAAGATAAAAAAAGTAAATGGGGTTTCATGTTATACCTCCTTCACTGAATTCGGGTGTCGTGGCAAGGTGAAGCGTAATACGATAGCGCTGACTAAGAAAACGGTCGCCTGCGCAAGTAACCATACTTCAATCGTTGAGTGCATCGTCGTTAGTGCGATGGCGAACAGAATGAGAATCAGCCAATAACCTTTTAGATAACCGGTTCGATGAAGCGAAAACTGAACAAGGGCTTCATACTGAATCAGGGTAATACCGGCATAGACAAAAACCATATATTTGATGTAATGTGCTGCCGCTTCATAACCATCACCGAACAGTAGAGGGATCAGATATGGCACGATCGTCCAGTAGATGAGAACGGCAAGAATGAGTCCACTCAGGAGAAGACTGTAAAATCGACGTTCCCAAAGGTGGAACGAGTCCTCTTGGCTCTTTTGGCTTAGGCGTGGCAACAACAACTGTGCCAAGGAGAGTGCGACGAACAATAAGAGTTGACCAAACCGTAAGGCGACAGAATAGTCTCCTGCTAGCTGTGGAAAGTAGCGTGTGACAAGCAGACTATCAAGTGTGAAGAACAAGGTCATGACGACCTGTGTATGAATCATGTGGATAAGTCCGCTAGCTTCCATTTGTCCTTTGCTGACTGGAAAGGAAACTTGCGTAAGACTTAACAGATAGGATGCGATCATGCCGAGTAGAATGAAAATAAGGGCATACGTAACGTTCGTCTGTTGGATTAAGAGCCAGGTGGCTAAGACTTTGACGACGGATTCGATGTAATAAGAGAGGTTGAGTGCATAAAAGCGTTCTGTTGCTTGTAACACACCACGGCGAAAGGACAAAAGAATGTGGAAACCGACAATAAAGTAAACAATCAGAAGGTTTATTTTGGTAAATGGCAGGAAATAGGGTAATGCATAAAGTAAAATAAGTAAGATAGATCCTGTAATCGCTAAAATGCGTATACTGAGATTTTTGTAATTATTCGTTTTTTGTTGACTGTAGTCCCGGGTGACGGTCCATTGTAAGGCGCTGCCGATGATCAGTAGTAGACCTAAGAAAGCCAGGTAAGCATTGAGCAATCCGTAAACAGCACTAGAAAGTTCGCGAGCCAACAATAAGTGATAGGCATAGTTGACGAGATTCAGTGCCACATCAAGAATCGGAAAAATCAAGAGGACAGCATGTCGTTGGATAAAGCTTGTCATCAATACACCTCCCACTAGTCAGAGTTGTTTCATGGAAAGGATGAGCCTTATGAGTCAAGAATACATTGCTGTGTTCACTGATCATTTTCGTCAGATTCCTTACGAATCACTGATTTCCTATTATCCTGTTCTATTTTATACACAACCAGGGAAATGTCCTGCTTCTTTCCAACAAATTGCCATTACAGAAATCAAAGAAGCGGAAACGCATGAAATATTATTGTATATCGTTGATTATGAAACACGTGAAGATGAGCTAGCCATCGCCAATCAGATTCGTGCGACACGACCCCGATCAAAGATTCTGATGGTCAAGGAAGCAATTCGACGAAAAGGTGATTTTCCATATCATTTGGTCCAAGGTGATGGTATGTTGCGCCTGTTTTCCTATCGTCCGGCTTACCCAAATGAATTATTTGCTGAAATCCAGCATATTATCCATCCTGAATATCCCATTTTAAAGGATACTATAGCCTTTATATTGCCAATATTTAACGAAGAGAAACGTTTTAATTATGTAAAAGATTTTCTGGAATCGCTCGCGACCTTCATCAGCGAAGATTACATTCACGCCTCGATCAACTTCTTTGATGACGCGTCATCTGATCGATCTAAGGCACTCTTACAGGAGTACCGTTCGATCGTCATGGAAGCGACGGATACTTTATTCACCGTCGGTTATCTCGAAGTCCATCAAGTCGAACAAAATACACGGAAAGCCGGTTTATTCATCGAAGGGATGAAAAACATCTCAAGTGATTATTATGTTTTCGTCGATGCGGACAATTCGTTTCGGATCGAAGATATCGCCCGTCTGTTGACGATTGCCCAGGAAGGGTATTATGACATCGTCGTCGGAACGAAGGATTTGACGATTGAAGACCGGGGTGCCGTCCGTCGTTTCATGAGCTTCGGTAAACGCAATCTGACGCGCTTCTTTTTACCAAAAGGTGTGACCGATTCGCAGACCGGTTTAAAGATCATCAACCGACGTGTCGTTCATCGTCTGTTGCCTTATCTGCACGTCGAGAGCGGTCTCGCGATTGATTTGGAGTTGATGTATGCAGCAAAAAAAGAGCGCTTGCGGGTGTACCAACAACCCGTAACTTGTATCGAACGCGAAGGATCACACGTCAATCTCGTAAAGGATTCGATTGCGTTCTTGCAGACGATGTTTAGCTTATACAAGCGTCATCGGAAAGAAGAAGTACCGGTGAAATGAAATAAGGACAACGGGAATTAATTCCCGTTGTCCTTATTTCGTTGTATCGATGGATTATTTCTTCTTCGCACGTCGCAAGCGAGGCACGCGTTTTTTGACGAAGGATGCAACGCGCGACTGCATCGCAATACCGCGCTTGCCTGTCATGAAGTAAATCACTAAGATACTAATCGGTAAAGCCAGTACTAGAATGACGAGACCCGAATAATAGATCGGACGGAGGACGACGGATACGTGTGCCGTTTTCTCGTTTGAGCGGTACAACTGACTGACACCATTTAAAGCAGTATTTCCACGCATCACTTCTTCTTTTGTCTGTAACTCGAATAGTGGCGTCGGTGAATCATTGACTGTGAAGCGTCCGAGTGCGGCATCGCTTGTTATATCCCGTCCCATCTGTGAGGCGTCCACGTTAAGTGCACGGGCAGCTTCTGTCGAGAACAACGTTTCACTTTGTTCCGAGAGAACCAACTGGTCAACCAAGATCAGTTGATCGTATGGTAACACTTCAAGATTCTTCAGACGCAATTGACCAGCTTTTTTCTCATTCCCACGCGTCCAGATGTGTAGTTGCATCCGCACGGTCTTCTTCGGTGGAGTGACGATCTGCTCATAGTGATTCCACTGCTTTTTCTTCTTTTCCTCGACTTCATTAATGAAGTCCGTCCCAATGACACGATCATCTTCATCCAAGTAATAGACTTTAAGATGCCGCTGACGAACGTTCTTACTGACGGCGTCGAATTGAATCAAATATTCGTGACTCGGTTTCACCTTCATTTTTTGCGAGGCATAAATGTACCAGTCACACGAACATGTCGGTTCATAATCAATCGTGTAGCCGTCTTCTGTTTCACTTGCGTCAAACATATCGTCCGTGATCGAGACACATGTCGCACAATTCGCTGCCGCCTCGGGAGCAGCGAGCGCTTTATCGGTCACGATCTCGCTCGGATCAAACTTGTGTAGATCTTTCCAATCGACGAGTGACGGCACCTTACTCGCATAGGATAGTTCGACTTGATAGCTTCCCTTCTCGAGTGGGATATCGGACAACTTCACATCGTATAACGTTTGATAGACATCATTCAATTCCATCATTCGGTATGGGAACGCTAGATGCAACGGATCGTATGTGACCGTCTGATCACCGATCTGCTCTTGATGTTTTTGACCCTTTAGAATATCGGCACGGGACAAGGAGCGTTCGAAGACGATCTGTTTACCGTCTCGAATTTTGACGGTGACCTGACCATCGCTTCCTGGTGGTGGGGTCAACATCAATTGAAGTTGATAGTTCGTCGCTTCTCGAATATCGATCGAACGCTGTAAACGTCCACGTTGCGCAGCGATTCCTTTCCCAAAGCTCAGTCCAGGATAGTTTCGCTCCGACTGCAAGTGTCCCGTGTAATCAAATCCGGTCTCTGCCTCGAGTACCATCAAGGTTTTCGTGAAAGCGAGCGTATCATCAACCCGTTTTCGTAAAGTGGTCAACTTTTCTTCCGGAATCAGGACGATATTTTGGATGGCATTGAACCCTTCCGTATTCGTGACACTGAGCGTCGCAGGACCGGTCGGTGTCGTGAACGAACCGAGTGGCACCCAAGCGAGTTTAGCACCGGATTGTTGTTGCGTTGGGATCGTTACACCTCGTTTATTGAATGTCAGATCGAGCTGACCCCCTTTTTGATTCAACAGCACGCGGGCAAAACCAGCGTAGCGACCAGCAGGTAAATCTTTCGTCATCGTAAACGTGTTCGGAATCATATAATCCTCATAGCTAAAGATTTTAATGTCATGAACCCACCAGTACGTTTTTCGCTCAGGGCGTTGGAAGCTGAGTAGATCGATCCGCATCGTCTTTGCGTTCCGCGGTGTGACATATTCACCTTGCAAGTGAATCGCATCGACATCACCAGAATCACGTGGAGCGACGACATACGTTTGATTCAGTTCACGATCCTTTTCATCAAAGAACCGGACTTTGATATGCAAGCGGTCAACGCCACGACCACTCGCTGTAATATCGAAGCGATAGGCATTGTTCGGTCGTGCCGGTAACTTACCGGATTTCGCGACTTGCCAGATATATTTCGGATCACCTTCCGCGACTTCGGCGTGGAGGACCGGTAAGTCGTTATCTTTTGACATCGGATTCGGGGACAAGTCGACGATGTCCGGATTATCGGCTTTAAAGAACGTCTCATCCTCAAGCATCGAGTTAAAGGAAGCGACCTGTTTCGCCTTTAGTCCGTCTAATTTGTAGACGGGTGCGTCAATCCGGGCGGAAGCAAACGATAAACCGATGCCGTCCCCAAAATTGAGATCGAACGATGGATTCGTCATACCTTGCGTCCGTAAATACCAGCGCCAGTCATTATTTCGAAGGAACGTCTTACCCCAGTTCAGGAAAGCATTCGCTGAATCGATCGCTTCGAACGGTTTCCAGTAGTATTCTTCTGGCACCTGACTGAGCACAAGATCGTTTTCTTCGATCATTTCGACGATATCCCCCTGTTTCATCCAGGAGAGACTGTTCTGATGGGCTTGTGTCGCATACAAGATCGATTGACGACCGAGATCGTATCCATCCAGTGTCGGATAACTGATTGAGCGTTCGAGTCCATACGGTGTCAAAATCAATTGTGGAACGGTTCGAGTATCGAGCGGTGCAATCAAGTCGAATAAGGTGAATAAGCCGATTTGCTTCGTTTGTACAAGATCACGTTGTTCCTGTAGAATCTTTAAATTGAAGTCTTGTCGATCTTTCATTCCCGTGTATTCATCGCGGTAAGCAAACTGTTTTAATCCGAACGCTTTCGCGATTTGTCCGGCTTGTTCCGACCGACCAGTATCGAGTAGATACTGCATGAACGTCATCATATAACCGATCGTCGGGGAAGCACCTTCATGATGAAAGACGGTATCATGCGCTGACGTATAAACCTGAACGTCACCCGTTGCTTTGATTTCTCCACCCTTACGTGGATTTTGATTCCAGCGGGGAGTCGCGATACCGGTACTCGGTTGCGTCATCTCGTCCGCAATCGGGAACTGCAACCATTTTCCATCGACTTCTTCTTGGATAGCAGTGTATTCCTTCGGTATTTTGACCGGATGATAAAAACCTTCCATATAGACAGTCCGGTAAGGAAGGAAAAAGCAGGCGACGACAATCAGCGTACCGAAGATCGAGACAATCCGGTACAGCTGTAAGGGAATTGTCCGGGACGCACGGATAAAGACGGCGTTTAACCCGACGGCAAGCAACAAGCTATAACTGACCATCAATAGACCAACGAGTTTGTTCGGATCGCGGAACATCGCACCAATCAAAGGTGTCTTCGTCACGAACAGGACAAACGCATCGGCAACTTGTTCATGTGTACCGGTCGCGAAGACGATCAGTGGAATCGCAAGCAAGCTGAAGAAGAGATGGATCGGTTGGCGATACGCGACAATCGCTCCTATTAAGATGAGTAAAAGGGTAATGGCACCACCAATCCAAAACGTAAGCGGTAGTGTCGTCAAATCAAACATCGGCCACCAATAGCTCGTTAAAAATAAAACATTCGTCCAGCTCGAGTGCCGACTGAACAACATCAATGTATCAGAGACATTGATATTATGCTGTGAGGCTTGAGATCCGGTCAGAATCGAGCCGACGTACATCAAGAACCAATAACCATTGAACAGTAAAAAGATGATACCGAAGGCGCAGGTTGCCCGAACATAAAACCAGAGTAAGGAAGACCAGACGCGTTCCTTGCGTCGTGTCCAACTCGTCTTTAGGAAAATTAATCCGACCATGATGCCCATGTAGATCAAGGAAAAGAAGAAGTAATGAATGCCAGCTGCCATGAAAGCGAAGACGATTGATAAACCAGTGATGTCAATCCATGTTCGTCGACTTAACCGATCAGAGAAGCGGAATCCGGGATCAAGCTGTTCACGAAACTTCGGGTCGAAAATGTTAAAAAACAACATCAAAGCGTACGGAAAGACAGAGTAGCCGCAAAGTAAATAAATATGCTGGATTCGCGTGATCACCCAGGGGTTTAAGGCATAAAACAAAGCGGCGATCGCGAAAGCAATTAGTGACAGGTAGGAAAAGTGTTTTGACACATACACGGAATGGAGACGTTTCGTAAGGGCAAACATCGATAGGGCAGAAATCGTCAACAGACCGATGATGAACGACTTGATCAAGACTGGTCCGGACGAGCCGAATAATAGACTTAATAAATAAAACGGTAAGATGTAGAGCAAGCGCGCGACGTTCAGAAGTGTCGTCGTACTCCAACGATTGTTCCAAGCGCCATAAATCTCTTCTAAGTAGCGATGAGAGGAAAGTCCGAATGACATATCACTGAACGTGACCATTCCAGAACGAAATAGTGGAAGACTATATACGAGAATGAATAGGAACATAGCCGATAATACGATGATATCCTTTCGATATATATGAGTAAAAGTCATGACGCGTTGACGTAAAGAAGACATCAGGTTGCTCCTTTCATGAAAATCCGTGCTGAACTTCTTCTCTATAGAGGAGTGATATTCCTAGAAATGGATGTACTTATTTTAGCAATAATTGCTAGAGGGAACGTCCGTCGTGAGAAGGAGCATTACGGACGAATGCTTTCGGGTAAAGACCTACAACGAAACGAGTAGGAGGAAAGCGCATGAAATGGAAGGGAAGACAACGGAGTTCGAACGTTGAGGATCGACGGGGGATGGGTGGGAAAGGAATTGCCGGTATCGGTGGGGGTGTCGGGATCATCCTGTTGATCGTCATCACCTTGATGGGCGGTAATCCAGCTGAATTACTGGGAGACTTAACTGGTAGTGATCAGCAAGATACGGCGTATCAAGAAACGGCACAGGAAAAAGAAGCAGCGGATTTTGTTTCCGTCGTCCTAGCCGATACGGAACGGGTCTGGACGGAAGAGTTTGAACAAGACGGCAAGACGTATAAAAAACCGAAGCTCGTTTTATACACAGATCAAGTCAGTTCGGCTTGTGGACAAGCCGGGAAGTCGGTCGGTCCCTTTTATTGTCCCGGTGATCAGAAATTATACATCGATTTAAGCTTTTATGATGAACTGCAGACGAAGTACGGGGCACCGGGCGATTTTGCGATGGCCTATGTCATTGCACATGAAGTCGGGCATCACGTCCAAACGTTGCTTGGAAAGTCGGATGAGATCATGCCACTTCGAGAACAGATGAGTGAAGAGAAGTTCAATAAATACCTTGTTCGATTCGAGCTACAAGCAGATTATTACGCGGGTGTCTGGGCACATCACGCGCAAGGCGAAAACTTGCTCGAAGAAGGCGATCTCGAAGAAGCGTTGACGGCAGCGAATGCTGTCGGGGACGATACGTTACAAGAGAAAGGGCAAGGATATGTCGTACCGGAAAGTTTTACCCACGGCACATCGGCACAACGGGAGCGTTGGTTCCAAAAAGGTTTTGATAACGGAACGATTGAAGGCGGAGATACATTCAAGGCAAAAAATCTATAACAGATAGGCAAAAAACCTGTGTTCTGCTTATGCGGAACACAGGTTTTCGTTATTTAAAGACCATCTTATGACCGGAACATCGTTGGATCATCCGGAACGTTTTCGAGATAGGCGATCCGTCCGTTTCCGTCGAGACGTGCGATATCTTTTCCATCTTGCGTAAAGACACTACCGTCGGCACGTTTACCACAGACTGCCCAGCGTGTTGCATACGTTCCGGGTGTTGTCTCTTCCCAGCCTGCATACATGTGTTTAATATCCTGATTCGCCGTGAACACATAACGGACGAATTGTTTCCAGGCGTCGATGCCGTGTTGCGGTTGTCCGTTTAAAACGAACGTAATATCCGTCGTAAACAAAGATACGAGATCCTCGAAAGCTTGTGCGTCCGTGCGTGACGCGTCGAATAAGTCAAAATAACGATTCAATACCATAGCAATAACCTCTTTCTTTAATTAAAGTGCCATCATCCGATCTTTGATTAACATATGAAGCCGTTCTAAATGTTCTGGTGGACAGGATGTATCGATGGCTTGACGAATCGAGCCGATTGATTCACGTTTTAATGTCGACTGCCATGCGTCTTCCGCCTCTGTCATCAGATTTGAAAGCAGACCGATCTCCTGTTCTTGAATTCCCATCAAATCTTTAAAGACACCGCTTGACGCGTACAACGTCTGTTTGCCCTCAATGGCTTGGTAGACATCGAAGATTTGAATTTCGTCTGCCGAACGTCGTAAGCGAAAGCCCCCTTTGACACCTGGTACGGAATACAACAGATCCGCCTGAACGAGTTTTCGTAAGAGTTTTTGGAAGTAAGTCGGTGAAGCACCAAGTTGTTGACTAATGAACTCACCGGACAAAACGGCGCGCTCCGGCAAGAAGGTTAAGAGCAACATCGCATAAACGGATTGCTCGACTCCTGTTTTCATTTGCATAGAAAGACTCCTTTCGTTAAACGTGGATAATGTATATCCATAATAGTTTAGGTATAAAGATTTGTCGAATGATATGCTCTCACAAAACCGTCACACCTTTTCGACAGCATCTGCATGGCATCCCCGTTCCGGATTCGGTATACTAAATGTACGATATGTGAAAATATTCACTAAAAGTCGTTCACACTTTGTGAAAGGACGTTTGTATATGAATCCATTAAAAGGAATCGTTCAGATTCCACGTAGTATTCTCATTCAATTCATCATTGCGGCTTTCCTGATGGGGGTTGCGGTCGTCGGTCAATCGTACGGCATCGTGTTGACAGTCGATCGGATTTTCCTGAAAGAGCAACCGTTTGAAGCCGTCATTCCGTTACTACTCGTCGTTCTCGGCATGCTGTTGCTCCGGGTCGCTGTGACGTATTGGAACGGTCGTCTCGGTACGACGTTATCAGCACACATGAAGCAGGCACTCCGGGAAGCACTCGTTGCGAAATATACGAGTCGCTCAGTCGAGATGATGCTACAAGGGCAAGCGGGACAAAAGGTCAGTGTTTTGCTCGACGCCGTAGACGAGATGGACAGCTACTATAGTCAGTACTTGCCGAAAGTCGTCCAGACGACGATTGTTCCGTTGATGGTCTTGATTGCGGCATTCAGTTATGACTGGATCACGGGTCTCGTCATGATGATTACGGCACCGTTCATTCCGCTGTTTTACATCATCATCGGCATCATGACGCAAAAGCGGGCCGATGCTCAACTCGAGAAGATGACAGCATTCTCGGGAACGTTCCTCGATACGTTACAAGGACTGACGACCTTGAAGTTATTTGGTCGTGCGAAACGACAACGTGACGTCATCGAAAAAAGCAGTCTTGATTTTCGAGATGCGACATTGACTGTCTTGAAGCTTGCTTTCTTGTCCTCGCTGATGCTCGAGTTCATTTCGATGCTCAGTATGGGAATGATTGCACTTGAAGTCAGTCTGCGCTTGATTTTGTTCCAAAGCATTACGTTCATCCCAGCATTCTTAATGCTTGTGTTGGCACCGGAGTATTACCTGGCACTGAAGGAGATGGGGGCTGCTTTCCATACGGGACGCGGTAGTGTCGCAGCAGCGAAGCAAATCGCAGCCGAACTGACGGCAGACGATCGCCCCGTTGCATTCGGTCAATCGGAACTTGCGACCAATCGCCCACCGCAAATCGTCTTGGATGAAGTCGGCTTTACGTATCAAGAAGGACGTTTTGCCCTGCAAGATATCGGGCTTACGATTGAGTCGTATCAAAAGGTAGCGTTGATTGGTCGCAGTGGTGCCGGTAAATCGACCGTCTTGCAGTTGATTGCCGGACTCGCAGATCCACAAGAAGGACGGATTCTGCTCGACGGGATCGAGCGCAGTCAGGCGGAGGAAACAAGTTGGTTCCGTCAGTTGAGCTACATCTCGCAACATCCGTATTTATATGCCGGAACACTCGCGGAAAACATCGCGATTGGTGAGCTTCGTCAAGCGACGGCGGAAGAGATTTTTGAAGCCGCACAGGCGGCAGGACTCGAAGAGTTGATCGCGACGTTGCCTGAAGGGATCGACACGGTCATCGGAGAAGGTGGACGTGGTCTATCAGGTGGAGAAAAGCAACGTGTTGCCTTAGCACGGGCGTTCTTAAAACGCCCGAACGTCGTCGTCTTTGATGAACCGACGACTGGACTCGATGTCAAAACGGAGCGACTGCTCCAACAAGCAATTGAGCGACTCGGACAATCGGCAACGGTCATCACTGTTGCGCACCGTTTGCATACGATCGAACGATCGGATCAAATCGTCGTTCTCGATGGCGGACGAATCGTCGACCGCGGCACACACGACGAACTGCTCCGTCGCGATTCGGAATATGCGCGGATGCGTAGCGTGCAGAGAGGGGAGGAAACACGATGAAGGAATTACTAGGAGTCTTTCGGTTGATGGTGCATCAAAAACGCGATATTGCCTGGTCGATCTTCTTCGGTGTCCTCGCCGGTGTGACGGCAGTCGGTTTGTTCGCAGCGAGTGGTTATCTGATCTCAAAGGCAGCCTTATTGCCGCCGATCCAGACGCTCGCTGTCTTGATCGCCCTACAGAAAATCTCGAGTCTGACGCGCGCCGCCAGTCGTTATGCGGAACGTTATTATTCGCACCGGGCGACGTTTACGATTCTCAGTGACATCCGGACGTCGTTCTACCGTCGACTCGAACCACTCGCACCTGGAATCTTCGGGAAGTACCGCAGTGGTGACTTACTTGCCCGGATCGTCGGGGACGTCGAGAGTCTGCAAAACACGTTCTTACGCGTCCTCTATCCACCGATCGTGTTGTTGCTCGTCTTCTTCTGTACGATCTTTTTCGTCAGTTTCTTCTCATGGACGATTGCCGGTATTCTGTTGCTTGGTTTGATTCTGACCGGTTTCTTGATTCCGGGATGGTTCGCGTACCGCGAACAGCGCTTCGCGCGCTCGGTCCGTGTCCGACGCGGTGACTTGTCGACAGAAGTGACAGAGTTATTCCAAGGCTATCGTGATTTGAAGATTTACCAACAGCTCGACCAAAAGGAACAGGACTTGAATGCGGTCGCGAAACGGTATGTCGAGGAAGAAAAACGCAATGGCTTGCATGCTGTCTCAAACCTTGCCTTAAATACGATGGCGACACTGATCATCTCTTGGCTTGTCCTCGGTGTTGGTGCTTATCTCGTCGCAAGCGGACAACTCGAAGGTGTCTTCCTTGCCTTACTCGTCATGACATCGCTGACCGTCTTTGAGAATGCGGCACCGATGGCGATTTTACCCGGTTTCTTCGAAGATAGCCGCCATGCTGCGAAACGACTCGATGAAGTCGTGACCGAGCAAGAGGAGCCGACTTACGCTCCGTTCGTCCTCGATCAAGCACCGTCCTTCGAAACGAATGCGTTGACGTTTACGTTTCCTGATGCACCACGTCCGGTCTTACGTGACGTCACTGTTTCGATTCCGGCTGGTAAGAAGACAGCGATTGTCGGAGCTAGTGGTTCTGGGAAATCAACGTTACTTCAATTAATGTTGCGGATGTATCCGACAGACGGATTAATGATTGCTGGGCAAGGCAGTCAGACGGTTGATCCGGAAGGACTCTGGCAGCACGCGAATGTCGTCTTGCAACAGAATCATTACTTCTATGGAACGCTTCGCGATAATCTGTTGCTCGCAAACGAAGCAGCAACGGACGAAGCGATGCGGCAAGCACTCGACGATGTTGGATTAACGACGTTCGAGTTGAGTGATCGTGTGTTTGAAAAAGGAGAGAACTTATCCGGGGGAGAAAAGCAACGGCTAGCAATTGCCCGCGTGCTCTTGCGGGAAGCATCGCTTTACTTGCTGGACGAACCGACGTCCTCCGTTGATGCTTTGACAGAACAGATGATTCTTACGCGACTGTTCGCGCGAGCAACGGACGCGACACTCGTCCTCGTCAGCCACCGCTTAGCAGGTCTTGAAGCGATGGATCAAATCATCGTCATGGATCAAGGTCAAGTCATCGAAGTCGGAACGTATGCCGAATTGATGGCACGACAAGGTGCGTTTTACGAGTTAAAACAAGTCGAGCAATCGGTGTTTGCTCCGATCGGATAAAAAGTATGAAAGGCAATGAATCAAGTAGGGTTCATTGCCTTTTTATTTAGCTTGAAAGAACTGAAAAGACATGACAGTCTACTTTTGAAATGGTAAAGTCTAGAAAAAACGTGGAGGGATTTCATGCGCATCGAGCAATCATCCATCGTCGTCGATCAGACGACCATTTCATATGATCATTTTCAGATGGGATCAAAACAGGTCTGTTTCTTGATCTCGGGAGCATCTTACTTATATGATCACCCTTACTTTTACTACAGCCGGATGGCACTACTCGCTCGTGGCATCGATGTCATCTGTATTCACTACGTGACGGAAGATTTATTTTCGATGTCAGACGCGGAATCGAATACGTGCATGACGCGCCGGGTCGACGCTGTCGTCTCAGAAGTGCTCGCGACGCATCCATATGAAAACGTCCAGTTCATTGCGAAGTCGTTAGGAACGATTCCGCTTGCCGCGTTACTTGCTAAACCAAACTTACAGCAAGCACGCTTCGTCTTTTTAACACCTGTCCTGAATGAAGTGGTCAAGCAAATCGCCAATTCGTCGCAAGCTGGACTCCTCGTCATCGGGACAGCCGATAAGTTTTATGATGAAGCGCTACTCGAAACGTGTCGGACGTCATTACTGACGATTGATGTCATCGAAGGAGCGAATCATTCCCTCGATCAAGGATTTGAGGTCGATGCGTCACTTGCAGTTCTTAGACACGTCATTCGTCAGATCGAAGTCAGTTTATTTGAGCCGCTACATAAGTAAAAAAATCCGTCCAGCAGAGAGTTAGCTGGACGGATTTTTGTTTAGTAGGGACGAAGTAAGGCACGAACGGGACTACCGTCTCCGTCAACAAGTGGAAGTGGTACAGCATTTAAATGATAATCACCGGGCGTGATTGCATCGAGAACAAGTCCTTCAAGGATATGGACACCATGTCGCGCGAGGGCGTGATGGGCTGCCATTTCTTTGCTATCAATTGCATCGACGCTTGGTAAATCGAGCCCGATCAGCGAAACTCCAAGTTCTCCGAGTCGCTCGGCAAGACTTGGTGTTAAAACGGGTATCGTTTCTGGGAAAGTTAACTTATCAATCCAGCCATCCGTTTTGATGATCAAGCGTCGGACGTCAGTGAGATCAAATCCTTCCAAGTCAGTAGCTGTAATTTCTGTTCGACCCGGCAAGTAAATGACACGAGCATGTCCGATATAGAGATCCGGATCCAGATCGATGATCTTTTGTCCGGCATCGTCAAAATGGAACGGCGCATCGACATGAGTGCCGGTATGCAGGCTCATCGTTACTTTGCCGACGTTAACGGAGCCAGTGTCTGCCTTATTCCACGTCAGTGTGGCCTCAAATGGTGTATCGCCCGGCCACGTCGTGACGTGGCGATCAAGTGGTTGTGAAACATCAATCCATCGCGTCATTGCTGAATCCTCCTCATAATGTCGTGCGGACCGACCATAGTTCTGGGAAGAACCGGTGGTCGAGCACACGCCGTAGATAACTGACACCAGACGAGCCACCTGTTCCTGGCTTCTGTCCGATGATCCGCTCGACGGTACTCATATGGTTAAAGCGCCACATCTGTTGCTGACTCCCGATATCAAGTAGTTTTTCGCCGAGTTCATATAGATCCCAGTACCGCTCGACATCTCGATAGACGCTTGCCCAAGCAGCCTCGACACTCGCATTCGGTGTCCAGTCCTGCGTAACATCACGTTCGAGGACAGACTGGTCGATCGGTAGTCCATGTCGTGCCATCGCTCGGATCGTTTCGTCGTAGATGCTTGGTGTCTTCAAGTCTTCGAGCATCATCGGATAGAGTGTTTCGTCATGCGCGTACACTTTTAGCATCTGCTCATTCTTGAAGCCGAGCGCAAATTCGATTTGCCGGTTTTGATACGACTGGAACCCAGATGAATGACCGAGAGCATCGCGGAATTCCAAATATTCGGCAGGGGTCAAGGTCGAAAGAACATTCCACGACTGGATCAACTGATGCTGAATTTTTGAGATCCGTGCGAGCATCTTAAATGACGATTCGAGATCATCATTTGCAACGGCTTGCGTTGCCGCACGCATCTCATGCAAAATCAACTTCATCCATAGCTCGCTCGTCTGATGAATGATGATGAACAACATCTCGTCATGATGCCCCGATAAGCGATGTTGACTCGTAAGCAAAGGATCTAATTGCAAGTAGTCCCCGTAGGACATGTCTTTCTTAAAATCCGTTTGAATCGATGCTTCAATAGACGTAGGATCTGTCTTTTCCATACCCGTTCATCCCCTTTATCGAATTAATTCAGTTTTCGTTTTTGAGCGGTCGTCGGTTGTTCCGGGTGTGCTCGTTTCCAGAAGAAATATGCAACAGACAAGAACAATAACCACGGTACACCAAACTTCAAGACGATTTGGAAATCGGTGAACCATGTCGTCAGTACGAGTGCGAATAAGAGCAACGCACCGAGAGCCGTCAGATATGGATAGCCCATCATCCGGACCGGTAACGTCCGTCCGCCTTCGCGTTCCCACGCTTTACGGAAGTAGAGGTGGGAGATGAAAATCATGAACCACGTGAAGATTGCCCCGAACATCGAAATCCCCATCATGAACGGATAAGAGACGCTCGACTGACTGCTGATGATCGCAGCAAGGAAAATCCCGATCGTCGATACGGCGAGTGCGAAGAGTGGCACACCTTTATGATTTAGGCGACCAAACACTTTTGGTGCATACGTTGCTTTCGATAACGAGTACATCATTCGCGTCGAAGCGTACAGTTGACTGTTCATCGCAGATAGAGCCGCCGTCAGGATGATGAAGTTCATGATGCCACCCGCATACGGAATCGATAGCATCTCCATTACTTTGACGAATGGACTTTGATCGACGCCACCTGCTTGTTGCCATGGCACAATCATCAACATCAAAGCAATCGTGATGACGTAAAATGTCGAGAGACGGAAGACTGTCGCTTTTAATGCTTTCGGTACAGCGACGTCCGGATCCTTCGCTTCACCGGCAGTGACAGCAATCAATTCCGTTCCAAGGAAGCTAAACAAGGAGATGAAGATTGCAATCCAGAGACCGGAGAAACCAAATGGCATGAAACCACCATCATTCGTAAAGTTTTGCGGACCAATCTCAGGACTTGGACTACCGATGACTAAATAGGCACCGAGTAAGATAAACAGCAAGATCGCACTGATTTTAATGACCGAGAACCAGTATTCGAAGGTCGCGAATGTATTAACCGTCGTGGCATTGATATAAATCAATGCAGCTGCAAACACGAGAATCCAAACGAATCCGGGAACGTCTGGGAACCAGTATTTCATATAAATCGCAATCGCACTGACTTCGACACCGATCGCAAGGACGTTTGCAATCCAGTACGAATAGCGGACGAGGAAACCGGCGTAGGGACTAATATAACGTTCCGCAATCGTCCCGAACGAGCCGGATGTTGGATGGGCAACCGTCATTTCAGCGAGGCAGCCCATTAAGAGTAAGACGATGAAGGCGCCGACTGCGTAACTGATCAGAACGCTCGGACCGGCAAGTCCGATCGCCAGTCCACTTCCGAGGAAGAGACCCGTTCCGATCGCACATCCCATCGCGATCATCGTGAGTTGGCGTGTCTTGAGTTCACGCCGTAGTTCAGTAGGTTGTTCCATAGTGTACTCCTTAAGCAACGACTTCGCGTTCATTCGCGAAACGTTCGTATTCTTTATCTTTCATGATTTGTTTGAGTGTCGCGATAACGTCATAGACATCAGTGAACGTATTGTAGAGTGCAACCGGTGCTAAGCGAACGATGTTCGGTGCCCGGAAATCAGGAATGATCCGATGTTCCTTGAGTGCTTTACAAATCCGTGCTGCTTCCGGGTGCTCGAGACTGAGGTGCGCACCACGGCGTTTGTCATCGACCGGGTTCCCGATGACGAAACCGTATGGTGCTAACTCTTGCTCGACCAGTTCCATCATGTACTGTGTCAAGGCGAGTGATTTCGTCCGGACGGCTTCGATACCGACTTCTTCGAACATCTCTAACGCGCCGATTTGTGGGGCGAGACTTAAGACGTGTGGTGTACCGATTTGGAATGCTCCGGCGTGCGCAGCCGGTGTCATCGTATGATCCATATCAAACTGCTTGTCCTTGCGTGAACCGAACCAGCCCGTCAGACCAGGCAGTGTTCCAAAATGACGTTCGTGGACGAATAATCCACCAACTGTTCCAGGACCACCATTTAAGTGTTTGTAATTGCACCAGTAGGCAAAATCAACATCCCAGTCATGGAAAGCATGCGGAACGGCCCCGACCGAGTGACAGCCATCAAAACCGATCAAGATACCGCGGTCGTGTGCGGCTTTCGTCAAACGTTCCATATCGAGAATCTGTCCGCTCCGGTATAGCACGGCCGGCAAGACGATCAAAGCGATATCATCCGTCATGGCAGCAATGATATCGTCTTCTTCTAAAAAGCGACCATCACTACTCGGTACTTGGATGAGGTGTGTCTCTGGATCAAGCCCGCGCAAGCGAAGTTGACTTTGGAGGGCATAGATGTCTGACGGGAACGTCAGTGCATCGGCTAAAATCTTATCGCGTCCTTCTGTCGGTTGGAAGAATGTCGCGACGAGTTGATGGAGATTGACGGTCGTTGAACCAGTGACCATGACTTCTTCTGCCTGAGCGCCAATCAATGGTGCGTTGAGGGCAGCGAGTTGCTCGGATAATTCAAACCAAGGATGACGTCCCTTCATCCAGCCATCGATGCCGAGTTCTTTCCAATCTGATAGCGACTCGAGTAACGTCTTCTCAGCACGTTTTGATAACAATCCGAGCGAATTTCCATCCATATAGATACTACCCGGTTGCAGATAAAACTCATCCCGATAGGCGGCTAAAGCATCTTGTTCGTCTCGAGTAACGGCATCGGTCCGTTTTGCTTGCAATGTCATACGTCATCCTCCTTAAATGAATGCTCAATCAATTTTGACAAAAGCGTAGCAAACAAATTGACATTGTGTCAATATTATCGAATAGAGAAAACAAAAGGAGTGAAGGACATGTCATCTTCTCAACCAGAAAAAATCGATAAACGTCACCTGCGTACGGTGCGGACACGCGAGAAACTGTTGAGTGCAGCACGTGACGTCTTCTTAGAACAAGATTTTCAGACCGCAACGATTTCACAAATCATTAAACAAGCTGGCGTCGGTTACGGAACTGCTTATGTCCATTTTGAAGGGAAAGATGAGCTACTCGTCGTCTTGATGGAAGATGTCATGAGTCGTTTTCACGCGATTGCGGAACGAATATTTGAACCGACGACGCCGATGGAGGCGAAAGAACGCATCGTGACGCAAGCAACGGATTTCTTACGTCTTGCAGAAGAAGAACGAGCAATGCTACGGATTGTCGAGCAAGCAATCGGTGTATCCTATATTGTCCGTGCAAAATGGAAAGCGATTCGGGAACGATTCATTGATCGGATCAGTCAAGACATTCAGTATGCGCAAGAGACAGGACTCGCGCGGCAAGATGTTGATTCAAAGCTCGTCGCTCGTGGCTGGTTCTTTGCCAATGAGATGTACTTATTCGAAGTCGTCCGTGAAGAGGCGACGGCAACGATTGAAGAAATCGCAAACGTCTTAGCGACGATTTATACGCAAGGACTCTACCGGATCGAGGATTGATGAGTGTGCGGGAAGGGAACGTTTCCGAGTAGAAGGGAGCGTGACCGGGATGCCATTTGATTATGATCTCGATTTTAAGACGACTGATTTTCGTAAGGAACCGGAAAAATACCGGGTCGGGCGCGGAGAGCAAGGGGTGTTGCTCGTCGAACCATATAAAAGTGAGATTTTGCCGCATTGGCGTTTTAAGACGCCGGAAATCGCTCGAGAATCGTCCGACAAAATTTATGAGATGTATTTAGCTTATAAAGAGGACGGGGACTTCGTCGGTATGGACATGGCGCGGAAATTCATTCAGATGGGTCATACGCGCGCGCGACGCTACGCGAACTATAAGGGTGGACGCAAATATAAAAATAAAGAGACCAAAGAATTGCATACACGCGAGATCGATGAAGAAAAAGCAAAGTCGGCTGCCATCTTCCAGGAGAAGTGGGATTTAATTCGGGCGGATGAAGAGTATTTGGCGTTAAAACGGGAACATCAAAAACAATACGGTTAAACGAACGGTCATGTTTCTCTAATAGAGGAATGGAGTGGGAGCGGTGCGAACAAGATCAAAAATTATCGTCGGGATCGTCATTGTTTGCGTACTAGCTTTAGTTTGGTGGCTCGCGTCACCGCTTTTTTTGAATGAATCAGTCGATGAAGCACTGCCATCAGGTTCTGCGACAGTGGAACAAAAGGAGAAGGAGAGCACACCTGAAGCGTCACCACCTTCTACTGAAGAAACGGAAGCTGCATTATCAGGCCAATTCGTAGACGGTGAAAAAAACTATAAAACATCAGGGAACATCAAGACGCTAACGGTAGACGATACGTTATATCTACGTTTCGAAGATTTTCAGACGACGAATGGTCCGGATTTGTTTGTGTATTTGGTCGAGCCTGGTGAAAATACAGCAGACGGCATTCGTCTCGGCGCCTTAAAAGGAAATCAAGGAAATCAGAACTATAAGATTCCAAAAGACGTGGATTTGACGAAACATAGCCGTGTCGTCATTTGGTGTCGTGCCTTTGATGCTGATTTTGGAACAGGTGATTTAAAAGCAATGAACGAATGAAAAAACAATGCGCTACCGAATATAAAATCGGCAGCGCATTGTTTTTTGACGTTAAGACGTTTGTTCGACTTTTTTGATTAATCGAGATTGACGTTTTTGCCAAATAAATGATCCGATGAACGTTACGACGAGGAAAATCAGACCAAGTGCGAATGGATAGAGAATGTTGACGTCATACAGGACACCAGCAAGCGTTGGTCCAAGCACGTTCCCGATGCTCATATAGGCATTGTTCATCCCCATGGCAAAGCCTTGCTCATTACCAGCAAGCTTTGAAATCATCGTATTTAAGACAGGACGTAAAATCGATGTCGCAAGGAAGATGACGAGTGTGATCGCAAAGAATCCACCGTAGCTTGATGTGAAGAGCGATAACAAGAAGCCGAGTGCTGCGATGAAGAGGAACAGGTTCAGGACCTTTCCTTCTCCGAGACTACGTGACAGCTTATCGACGATGAAGATTTGAGCGATGACGCTGATGATACCAGTCGACGTTACCATGATCGCGATATCTTTCGGAGAAGCCCCGAATTGATCATCAACGAACAGACCGAGTACTGATTCGTACGCCATCAGACCAAAACTCATGACGAGTGTAATGACGAGCGGTACGAAGTACGGCTTTTTAAACGAAGTACCGAGTTTCTTGAGCATCGATCCTTCATCTGGTGCCATTGCCGTCGCATCATGTTTTTCGCTTTCTTGAAGTAACAAGACGCTGAATAAGACTGCGAGACCAGAGACGATCGCTGAGACGAGTAGCGGTAATTTCAAGTCGTATTCGGCAAGGAATCCACCGATACCAGGACCGATGACGATCCCGAGAGACATCGCGGCGGAGACGTAACTGTTTCCTTTTGCGCGTTGATCCATCGTCGTGATATCCGCGACGTAAGCAAAGATGGCTGGAATTAGAAGTGCAGCACCAGCACCACCGATTGCGCGCGAGATGTACAGCACTGTGACGGAGTTCGAGAAATAGAAGACGAACATCGACAGAGTTAAGCCGGCTAATCCGTAAATGATCATCTTACGACGACCGTATTGATCAGCCCATTTTCCAGCGATTGGCGACATGATGAGCTGAGCTCCGGCAAAGATGGCAATCATCAATCCGGCAGCCGTTCCGCCTTGTCCAATCGATGCTAAGTAAGCGGGCAGAATCGGAATGATGATCCCGAAGCTCCCGACGGCAATGAACATATTGATCATGAGGACCGTTAATTTTTTTCGTTGATCCGCGTGCAAGGGGACCCCTTCTTTCGACCCGCTTTCTGAAAGCGGTTATTTGTTTCACCTTCATTATCTTAGATTCAAGCTAAAGCCCTGTCAACGTAGACGAGTTAATGAATTCAAAAAGACTCCGTCCTTTGAGGATGGAGTCTTTTCATAGTTAGCGTTCTTTTTTCAATAACCAGTTCACGTTCGGTGACAGCAACGGTCGGAAGATCGTCACAACTGGGCGACTTGAAAGCAACCAGACGAATCCAGTAGCAAGCAAGAAGGACAGTCCAATCAATAGTAGAGGCGATTCCGTAATCGCTGGTGGAACGGAATCACGGAACAAACGGACGATGAACGAGTGAATCAAGTAAATCGCGAGCGTCTGAATGCCGATTTGATCGAAGCGTTCTCCGAACGACCGGTGTGGAACGATCAATAGGACCGAAAAGATCATGATTGTACTGACGGCATAGAGGAAGAGCTGGATCGCAACTCCCTTGAGTAACGAAACTTCAAATTCACCGTACGTATCCCGGTAGAACAACCAAACCGTATCAAAACCATTTTTTGTCCAGATGATCATGAAGACGGCAATCAGCAGTGAAATAATCAAGCCGGTCAACCGACCGATTGGTGCCGTCAGCTGCTTTCGCCAGCCGGTGTCAGTTAACCAGCCGCGCTCTTTGACGAGATAACCCATCAGGAAGAACGGATAAAAACTGACGACTTTTTGCAACGACAGGAAGTTCGTGATCGCATCTGGATTGGCATTGATCAATAAGGCAAATAAGATACTAATGATCAGCGGGAAACGCATCACCTGGAAAGCGGGCGTGACGGTCTGCCAAATGATGATCCCGAGGAGATACCACAGCGTCCAATTCGGAACGAGCGGATGGAGTAAGCCATCGAGCATCTCACGTAAGGAATCATCCTGCGTGTAAGACAAATAGATTTCGTGAATCGATTGCCAAATGAAATAGAGGGCAACGAATGCGAGAATGCGTTTAGGTCGAACTTGCTTGAAAAAATAGCCGCTCATGAAGATGAAGGCCGGCATATGCAACAAGTAAATGACGTTATACGCCATTCTGACGCTATCGTTTCCTGGTAAGTCTCGGAACGTCTCAATCAAGTGACCGAAGACGACCATAAAGATGAGCAAAACCTTATAGTTCCCAAGCCAATGATCGTATGACGGAGTGGTCACTGGTTTGATAGGAGTAGTCATTTTTTCTCACCTAGCAGAATTTGATCAACGAACCGGGCGCTCGATTTCCCGTCCTGATGTTCAAAGAAGTATTCGGCGAATGCTTTGACGTTATGCATTTCGAAATCTTTGTTTTTAATCCGTTCAATCAACTCTTCCGATGTCTTGACGATTGGACCCGGAACGAATTCCTCGAAGTCGTAATAGAAATCACGTTTTGAGATATAGTCCTCAAGATCATACGCGAAGAACAACATCGGTCGGTTTAGTAGAGAGAACTCGAAACACGTCGATGAGTAATCCGTGATTAAGATGTCTGAGACGAACAGCAACTCATTGATTTCACGATGATCCGTCAAATCGAGGAAAAAGTCAGCGTAGACTTCTGGAATCTCCATCCGGCGACGGATGAATGGGTGCAGTTTAAGGACAAAGACATACTCCTCGTGGAGTGCTTCGTATAAAGCATCGAGATCGAGTTGATCAAAATCATAATAGGCGCTTTTGGCACCATTTCCTCGGAACGTCGGCGCGAACATGATGACTTTCTTTTGTTTGAAGACCGGATATTCTTCGTAAATGCGTGACTTTGCTTCTTCAATGAATGCTTGATCGAAGAACATGTCCGTCCGTGGAATACCGGTCGCGACGACTTGATCTTCCCGTAAACCAAAACCTTCTGCATAATGACGGGCGACGTTATGAGAGCTAACGATCGCTTTCGTATAGTTCCGGTGACTGAGCGAGTTCGCGCTTGGGCCACCTGGTTTTCCGAGACGACTGTAACCGAACGTCTTAAATGCGCCAACAGCATGCCAGACTTGCACCAAATCACTGCCTTTACGAATATTCAACGGATAGATCATCGGATAGAAGTCATCGACAAGAATCGTTTTTGCTGTTGCTAAATGATATGGCAGCGCAAATTTGTCACGCCAATCGCGACGAGACTGGAGATTCGGTTTGAAGAACGTCTTCACATCGAGATCGAGCTGACGACGCTCGACTTCATTCAAGATATAAGCAAAATTCCCGCTAATATCGCTCCGGGAATCGGAAGCAAGGATGACTTTATTCTCTTGAATCGGTTGCGTCCATTTCGTAACGTTATAAATCGTTTTAAACGTAAAACGACGGAACTTGAACGCGCGCTTCTTCATATTCTTCTTCCACTTCTTATAGCGATCGATGACTTGGATGAGACGTTTCGTTTCGCCTTTTTTTAGGGAATGGAAACCTAAAGAGTTGCTGTATTCCGAATACTGCACGACAAGTTCGTACTCAAGTAAGATTAAGGCGTTACTATGTTTTGTATCGACGCGGTAAGCGACTGGGATAAGCGAACGTGTATCCCCAAAAGGCGCTTCATGTAAAATTGTCTTCCCTTGGACGATGGCGAAGAATGCATCAAAATACCCCATCGGCAATGGACGACCTGTCAGCGTAATCTGATTCAGATTTAATTCGCCTGTAAAGGACTCTTCCGTCCAGTCTCCTTCAAACGGGAAGCGGCAAATGAATGTCCGTTTATTTCGTTTATTACGGAAGATGATGGCACGCTCAAGCGGCACCAATGCTTCGGTAGGTTCGGACTGGATGTACTCATCGTCCGGCTCCTCTGATTCAGCTTGTTGTTGTAATGTAGGATTTTCAAATAACGTTTGTTCGGCGCGCAAAAAATCAGTCAACCCACTTAAGCGTGCTTCGAAACGAAAAGTCGTTCCAGCCAATTCCAAGTAGGTGACCTCAGCATGTAAAGTAGGGGTCAGTGTCTCTTCTATCAAAACCATCTCTCCTCGCTCGAATAATTACAATGCATTTACACAATCATGATAGATTTTTAAATTTTACGTGAACATAGTATAGTGAAACTAGAAATCACCACTCATTATATCGTGAGACATTAAAATTAATAGGGATTTCTTTATTTTTTTGTGTTTTTGTAAAATAACACTTCAAGACAGACTGCACCATTACACATACCCTGAACATGAGGGATAGAAAACCGAATTGCGATTATTTCATAAGGGAGGGAAGCAGGTCGTCTCGTTTGGAAGCATCTACGAGACACTGCGTCAGAAGATGATTTATGCAGCCATTTTAGCTGGAGGAAAAGGAACACGAATGGGGAATGTCGATCGCCCAAAACAATTCTTATCGATTGGAGAACGTCCGATCATCGTCCATACAGTAGAGAAATTCTTATTACATGAGGATTTTGACCGCATCATCATCGTCACACCGACTGCTTGGATTAACTATACGCGCGATATTTTGGAGAAATACATTGGAAAAGATGACCGTCTCGTCATCACACCAGGTGGGCAGGATCGTAATGAATCGATCATGGCAGCTGTGAACTGGATCGAAGAAAAAAATGGATTATCGGATGAAGATATCATCGTCACACATGATGCTGTCCGTCCGTTCCTGACGCACCGTATCATCAAGGAAAACATCGAAGCTGCACAAGAATTCGGGTCATGCGATACGGTCATTTCAGCGATTGATACGATCGTCGCTTCAACGAATGGTAAAACGATCACGGACATCCCGGTTCGCGATCAAATGTATCAAGGACAGACACCACAAAGTTTCCAAATCACGAAGTTAAAAGCGCATTATGAATCCCTTTCGACAGAAGATCGTGCTATCTTGACTGATGCTTGTAAGATTCTTTTACTTAAAGGAGAAGATGTGGCGCTCGTCACGGGTGAACTGTTCAATATTAAAGTGACGACACCATACGACCTACGGATTGCAAATGCTATCTTGAAGGAGCGGATTCATCAATGATTAATCAAGTCTATCAACTCGTTGCACCGCGTCAAATCGAGGTGACGTATGATGAACGGTCATTGAATACGGATCGTGTCGTCGTTCGTCCGACTTACTTGTCGATTTGTCACGCGGATCAGCGCTACTTCACAGGTAGTCGTAGTGCCGAAGTGTTGGCGAAGAAGTTACCGATGGCGATGATTCATGAAGGTATCGGAAAAGTCGTTCACGATCCTAGCGGAACATTTAAGAAAGGCACGCTCGTCGCGATGGTTCCGAACACACCGACGGAAGAAGATGACATCATCGGGGAAAACTATCTGCGTACGAGTCGCTTCCGTTCGAGTGGATATGATGGCTATATGCAAGATTACGTTTTCTTGAAAGCCGATCGACTCGTTGAGGTACCAGCTGATCTTGATCCTGAAGTCGCAGCGTTCACTGAACTTGTCAGTGTTGCTGTTCATGCCTTGACTCGTTTTGAGAAGATTGCCCATCCTCGTCGCGAGACGTTCGGAGTATGGGGGGATGGGAATCTTGGATTCATCACAGCACTCTTGTTACGTAAAGTGTATCCGGAAGCAAAGTTGCTCGTCTTCGGTAAAACGCAGTCGAAGCTTGACTACTTCTCCTTTGCAGACGAGACGTATCACATCGACCAAATTCCAGCCGATGTCTCATTCAATCATGGTTTCGAATGTGTTGGGGGAATCGGTAGTCAGTATGCAATCAATCAGATGATCGACTATATCATTCCGGAAGGCACGATGGCGTTACTCGGCGTATCGGAAGATGCCGTTGCAATCAACACACGGATGATTCTTGAAAAAGGACTTCGTGTATACGGATCAAGTCGGAGTACACCAGCTGATTTCGCACGGACGATGGAATTGTATCAAACACATCCTGACATTCCAGCTTATTTATCGAACCTTGTCTCAGGTGTATTCCAGATTCGTCAAATCGAAGATATTCATAAAGCGTTTGAAAATGATTTGACGAATCGGTTCGGAAAGACGGTCATGGAATGGTGCATGTAACGAGATGCATTGAAAAAGAGGAGAATCGTCTATGAAACAAAAAATTCGTTTATTGCAACGACGGACGGTCCATTATCTGCTTGCTGTGACATATTGGTTGACGAAACGGTTACCGATTCAACCGAAAAAAGTCGTCTTTGCGACCTATCGTTCGGATCGTCTTGTCGATAACTTTCGTGCCGTCTACGATGAACTCGAACGACGCAACTTAGGGTACCAATACGTTTTTTTGTTAAAGCGATTTCCTCAATCATTGGTGGGGCAAATTCAGTACGTCTTCCATATGATGCGGGCGACATATGAATTAGCAACGGCTCGTTACTTCATCATCGATGATTATTATTACCCTGTGTATGTCTCGCCGCTACGAAAAGGTACAGAGGTCATTCAGCTGTGGCATGCCTGTGGCGCCTTTAAAAAGTTCGGCTATAGTGTGCTCGATAAATCCTATTCGCCGGATGACGATTATTTGAAGATGGTCCAGATTCATCGCAATTACAATAAGGTCTATGTTTCCGGTGAAGCGTGTGTCGCACCATATGCGGAAGCTTTCGGAATGGCACCGGACCGAATTTATCCGTTAGGTGTTCCACGAACAGATCAGCTTTTGAATGTAGCGCGACAAGCTCGGGCACGTGAAAAGCTATATGCACGTTATCCTGACTGGCGAAGCAAACGCATCATCCTGCTGGCACCGACGTTCCGTGGAAATGGACAGACAACAGCTCATTACGATCAAGAACTCGATTTTGAGAAGTTTCGTCGTGAGCTCGGACCGGATACAGTCCTGTTGCTACGGATGCACCCGTTTGTTCTCAATCCACCAGTCGTACCGGACGCGTATGCGGATCAGATCATTAATATGACGGATTATCCGGATATCAATGATCTGATGCAGATTGCCGATATTCTCATCACGGATTATTCGTCTGTCATTTTTGAGTTTGCTTTGTTGCAGAAGCCGATGATTTTTCTCGTCAACGATTTGCAGTCGTATAAAGCAGAACGCGATTTCTATTTCCCATATGAAACTTTCGTGCCGGGACCAATCGTGTCGACGTTCGAAGATGTCATTGCGTGGATTAAACGCGGGCAATTCGATACACATAAAATTGAGACATTTGCGAATCAGTTCTTTACGTATCAGGACGGGGAAGCGACCAAACGAATCGTCGACCATATGTTATATGACACGATTCCAGAGGCACCTGTCTATACGAAAACACCAGTGTGAATACAGAAAAACGTTCCGATTGCGTCTCCGTTTGGGGAGAGAGACGTCATCGGAACGTTTTTATTTTTGAATTGGGGCTTGATTGGCGCGAGCAGGGGTAGCTCGCAGAATGCGCACCTCTTAAAAGTGCGTCAACTTGTCCTTTGCGGACGTTCTCGGTTTGACAGGTGGAACGATGGCAGGCCAGCCGATTTGAATGACGCCGAGAACGCGTTCGTTTTCAGAAGCGTCAACGAGTGAGGCATACTCTGGTGTGAACCAGTGTTTCCCGCTCTTCCAGCAACACCCAAGACCTCGTTCTGTTGCTACCAACTGCAGGTTTTGAATCATGGCAGCCGTTGCGAGTGTATCTTCTAGCTGTTGATCGGGTGTTCCTTGTACCTGACAAAGTACCGTTAAATAAACCGGAACTTCCCGTAGTTTTTGTTCAGCCTGTTGACGTTGTTCAGACGTTTTCGTCTCGAATTGACCACGCGCTGTCAGCAATTCCATCAAGGCATCGACATACCGTGTTTGTCCGTCTTCGATTGCGAGAACAAAGCGCCAAGGCTCTCTTAATTTATGATTCGGGGCATAAATCGCCGTGTCGAGTAATGCTTCTACCAATTCGACCGGAACGGGTTGTTCCGTATAGGACCGGATCGACCGGCGTGTTTCAATCACTTGTTGGGCATGCATCCGTTTCATCTCCTCACTGAGTACTTTTTCACTATAAATGATAACGATTATCATTGTCAACGTTATTTGTCAGAAAACAAAAAAGACGATTCCCGATAGGAAATCATCTTTCGTTGCATTCGGGTTAAGAGGCTTTTCGTTCCTCGTCTTGATCTTGAGCAACAGTCGTTAGTTTCTTTTTCATAAGACGAATCCGGTATAAGGCAAATAGATAATGGGCGAAATAGATCGTAAAACCAAGGAAAATCGTTAATGCTACATGAATTTGAACGCCAGGAACAGCATGAAGCTGAATGAAGAGCAAGACAGCCATTGCCATCGTATAAAGCACCATTTCCACCGATTGTGGCATGACGCGTTGACGTTTTAAGAAAAAGGAACGCATGAGTGGCAGGACGACGAGACTGACGAGACGATCAACCAGTCCGATGACGAGCACGCTGATCACCATCGCTAAACCATTTTCAAAAGTGATCAGTCGAGGAAAGACAAGATATGTGACGAGTAGTAGTGGTCCAACTAATAAAAAGATCGAAATCGAGGCACGAGCGAATACGAAGAGCCCGTTAACACTTGTTAAAAAGGCACGCACGATCTTTTGTGACCAAGGGGATGGTCGACCGACTTGCCAAGCAAAACAACAAGCAAAGATGAACGCATAAAATTGCAGAAAGGCAACCATAAAGCATCTCCTTTAGATATGAAACTCATTGTCCCTAGTGTATCGATTTTAAAGCTGAAGTGCAAAGAAGAACTTTTCGTAAAGTATAAGAAAAGACCAGTTGATGTGACATCAACTGGTCCGTCGTCCATTAATCTAGATTCGGTTCTTTTTTTCCATGCAAGAAGAAGGACAAAATTAATGCGAGCGCAGATAAGACGGTCGCAATCCAGAATGCATCGGTGATTCCTTGAATCGTCGCTTGTTTCGTCAGCATCGTAAACCAACTCGTTGAAGCGGCTTGTGAGCTACCCAGCTGTTGTCCAAGATCGTTTAAATGTTGCGAAAGCGTCGGGTCGAGCGTCGTGAACTGATTCGCATCGTCTGCCAAGCGAGCTGTCGTTTGACGGGTCATGACGGTAACGAGAATCGCAGTTCCGATGGACCCAGCGACTTGACGGAGCGTATTTTGCGTTGCATTTCCGTGTGGAATCATCTTCATTGGTAAGGCGTTCATACCGGCAGTCATGATTGGCATCATGATGAATGCCATTCCTAATGACCGAAGCATGTAGATTCCCATGATCGAGTAATACGATGTATCCATGTTCAATTGCGTCAATTCCCATGTCCCGTACGTCATCAACGTTAAACCGAAGATGGCGAGTGGGCGAATACCGAAGCGGTCAAATAAACGGCCGGCAATTGGACCGGTGATCCCCATGATTAATGATCCTGGCAAAAGGAGAAGACCGGAGTCAATCGGTGAAAATCCACGGATACTTTGAAGATAGATCGGTAAGAGCAACATGCCGCCGAACAAGGCCATCGTAACGATGACATTGATGAAGAGCGTGAAAGAAAATTCCGGTACCTTCAACACACGAATGTTCAGCATAGGATCCTCCATCGACAATTCACGCATCGCAAAAGCAGCAATTCCGATTAAACCGATGACGATCGTACTAATGACGATTGGACTATCCCAGCCATCATTCCCAGCTTCACTGAAACCGTAAAGAAGACTTCCGAATCCAATCGTACTAAATAAGACACCGAGTGCATCAAAAGACGGTTTCGAGAGTGGCTGTGTCAGACGGAACCAAGCAGCACCGAGCAATAATGTCACTAAACCAAAGAACGACATCGCATAAAACATGACATGCCAGTCATAGTTTTGGATGACATATCCTGTGATCGTTGGGCCAACAGCTGGAGCGAGAATCATCGCAATCCCGAGCATCCCCATGGCGGCACCACGCTTATGCGGTGGGAACAACGTCATGAAGACGTTCGATCCAAGCGGCATCAAGATACCAGCACCCGCTGCTTGAACGACACGCCCGATCATCATGACCGGGAAGTTCATCGCCATCGAACAGATGATTGATCCGAAGAAAAAGAGCGTCATCGAAGCAAGAAATAATTGGCGGAACGTGTAGCTTCGCATTAAAAAGGCACTGATTGGGATCAAAATTCCGTTGACGAGCATGAAGCCCGTCGTCAACCACTGAGCAGTAGACGTTGACACGTTGAAGTCATTGATCAGAACCGGCAACGCGACATTGATCAGCGTTTGGTTCAAAATAGCAATGAACATACCGATCAGTAGGACGGTCAATACTTTCGGAATACTGACGTTTTCCGTTGATACTTGTTTTGGAGGTGCTGCGACCGGAGGTGTCACGGTCATCGTTGATTCCGTCTCAAGTGATTCTTCAAGTGTCGGTCCGTCGGTAGCGAGTGCCATGTTAGATGGACGACTGCGACGGGCGATCCAGTTGACGCCGATGATGATCAGAATCGTGAACGCACTGTATCCGAATAAGAAGGTAGTAGACATGAACGTCACTCCTTAATCCTTATGAATGCGGACGGTCACATTCATACCAGGTCGAATGTCGAGCGATTTTTCTTGTGAGAGCGATACTTTAACTGGAATGACTTGTGCGACTTTCGTGTAGTTCGCATTTCCGTTTGAAGACGGCATCATCGAGAACGTGGAAGCCGTCGTCATACCGATTTGTTCGACTTCACCTGAAAGTGTCGTATCCGGATAGCTGTCGACATATACATCAACGGTTTGTCCGACTTTGATTTCATCGATTTCTGTTTCTTCGATGTTCGCTGTGACCCAAAGGTCGTTTAAGTCAAAACCATATGCGAGAGGTGTACCTGCTGCGACGAAGCCGTTCTTTGTCGCCATCGACTGAACGATCGTTGCTTTAGATGGCATCGAAACAGAGAGATCTGTCGGTTTTTGTCCAGTTTGTGCAGTCATGACGTGTCCGACTGTTGCACCACTGTTGAGTGATTCGCCTGTTTTTACTGACCAATCTGTCAATTTACCAGCACTTGGGCTCGCAACCGTTATCATTTTGCCATCGATTTTTGCATTGTCTGTTTTGACGTAGCTCGTTGCCTGATCGTAATAGTAGTATCCGACGACACCGCCACCAATCAAAACGATGAGTGTCACAACATTGATGATTAATAATTTTTTCATACTCATGGGTGTGTTAGCATCCTTTCTTGTGTACAATCGTTTCAAAAAAAGTACTCCTCTGGGGGGAGGAGTAATTAATATAGTTAATTATATGGATCGTTAGCTAACAAACAACCGACAATTTCCAACAAAATGTTGGAAAAATAGATGATAACGGATTCATTTATGAAAAGATAACGAATAAGGAGTGAAATAGGGATGAATAAGAGCCGTGATCCACGACCAAAACGGTCACGTGACCGTATTACGATGGAATTGTTCCAGCTATTAAAGACACATAACTTTTCAAGCATTACCGTCAAGATGTTGACGGATGGGGCAGGGGTCAATCGTTCAACGTTTTATGCTCATTATACAGATAAATATGATTTACTCGATCAAGTCGTTGAGGAGCAAATGAAGGCACTGAAACAAGCGATTCGAATTACGGGTACAGGCACCGTATTTCCGACAGTCGAACAGGTCAGTCACTATTTTGCTCGTTTATTCATTCACATCGAAGAAAACGAATTGTTTTATCAGACGATGCTCGTTCAAGGACCGATTAAAACGTTCATCTCTCGTTTTCTCGATACATTGAAAGAGAATTACCGACTTGTGTTTCGACCGCAAATCACAGAAGAAGCTACGTTCGTCGATCGAGATTTATTGTTGAACTACGTGATTGGGGGACAGCTAGGACTATTGATTTCGTGGTTACGAAACGATCGTCCATATTCAGCAACATATATGGCGGAGCAATTAAGCCGAATGATCGTTTTCGGAACGGTTGAGAGTATTGGTTTTCCTAAGGAAACGGAATAAGTACGTAAAAAAGACACTCCCATATGGAAGTGTCTGATATTCAGGCTTGACGGAATGCGAGTTCCTTCGTATAGATCGTACTTCGATTCCGCCCGCTCTCTTTTGAGTAGTACAATGCTTTATCTGCTTGCTGCAAGGCTTCTAGAGACGTATGGGAATCACTAGAATGTGCAATCCCTAAAGAAATTGTGATTTGTAGATCAGGAACATCTGCTGTTGGGAAGAGGTTACGTGCAACCGTCATCCGAGCCAGTTCCGCTATTTTTTGCGCTTCTTTAGCCGAAGTACTCGGTAAGATGATTAAAAATTCTTCACCACCGTACCGTCCGACGAGGTCGTCCGGTCGTGTCAAGGAAGCGAGAGTCATACCGAGTTGCCGTAAGACATCATCACCTGCGTCATGACCATATGTATCATTGACATGTTTGAAGAAGTCGATATCGATCAAGATAAGTGAATAGCCTTGGTCGGTTGAACCGACAAGTGATAGCGAGTCATCGAGACGACGGCGATTGGCAAGCCCCGTCAAAGCATCTGTCATGGCAAGTTTCTGCTGGTACTGGATATTTTCGAAGTGACGGCGTAATTCCGCTAAAAGTCGAAAAGCAACAAATCCAGCCAGTAGGTTAAAGAAGATATAAGCAATTGAGATTTTAATAAATGTCGACCATGTGTTGGTCAGCACATAAATTGCCGGTAAGGAGTATAGGATTCCCACCAGTACCATGAGTTGAAAATGACGACCGTTCACATGAAGGAACCGGCGAAGGATCCCGATTGTTAAAATAAATAGAGCCATGATCAACGTAGATAAATAAAAACCCTCCATCTGATCGACTGGTGTTAAAAAGTAACGTGTCCCGATGATCATCGCACCTGCAACGATGGCGCTTGGGAAACCACCGAACAGCATGGCAATCGCGACGGGAACGATTCGTAAGTCAACACGGGCGACATCAATTTGGATGCCATTGAACATCAATAACACGGCAATCAAACCACAGACAGCTCCGAGTATAAGACGTGTGCTCCAGCTGGAATTCAGCGAAATACGTGGTTGATTCCGAAATGGTAAGAACAAGAGAGTAATCGTTGTAAACAGTAGACAAAAGTTAATGATGAATTGATTCATGATGGACAACAAATCCTCCCAACTCCCCCAGCTAACAGATTTCCATATATATACTTCTAGTATACTCAAGTAGATAACGGTTAGACAGAGGGAAATCTTTAGACAAAATAGAAAAAACGGTAGAAAATCTACCGTTTTTAAGAAGATGAAGTAAGAGAATCCTCATCCATCGTCAATAAAATTTTATCAAAGACACGAATCATCGTTTCGAGTTCTTCTTCCGTTAATGTCCCGAAGCGATCTTGTAAATAGTTTCTGCGGACGATTTCGAGATCCCGAAATGCACGTTCTCCGTCATCTGTCAAAGCGAGGACGATGGAACGACGATCTTCCGTCGAACGCGTCCGTGTGACGTATCCTTGTTTATACAACTTATCCGTTAAAGCAGTGACTTGACTCGTCGCGAGCTCAAATTGTTCCGCAAGAAGCGTCGGGCGCTGAGGACCATTTTCTGAAAGGCTCCGTAAGATGAAAAATTCACTCCGGGTCGCCGTTCCTTCAAAGAGTCGGTTAAGTTCACGTCGCAGGGTACGAAGAATAACACGCATTTGTTCTTCGAGTCGATAAGTTAGCAAATCACGTTCCTGTGGCATGCAAGCAGCATCCTTTCTCTCAGTGGACTTCTACCATTTAGTGTACTAAACATATCGGATTTTTACCATCGACTACCCGATATTCGAAAAAGGCAATTGACAATTTCGTGGCGATTTGTGTAATATGGCGTAGTAATAACTAACTTAATTCAGTTCTCACTCAACCAGTGGGATGGAGGTTGCAGTTCTTAAGAGTACGGTTACGGATGTCGTCAAGCGACAGATGAGGTGACCTGAAAGGAAGAGTTGCCGAAATCAATCATCGCTTTGAAGATGATCGATTGGGATTAGATCAAATAGGTCTAATACTGTCACAAGTCGGGTATCACCTACTTGTGGAGAGCTATCTTTCACGACGGTAGAATGAGGCGCATCCATTTTATTATGTTGCGTTCTCATCTTCCATCTGGAAGATGAGGGCGCTTTTTGTTTTTCATTCAAAAAGTGTCCTCTCAAAAATTTATACAGAGAGAAGCGAACGAAATGAACAATCTAGATATGAAACAAACAACAGATTCGACAGCAGAAGGGTTAAAACGTGGATTACAAGCCCGTCATATGTCGATGATTGCCATCGGTGGGGCAATCGGAACAGGACTATTCATCGCGTCCGGTGCTTCCGTTGCAGCAGCAGGACCAGGTGGTGCGCTCCTGTCTTACGCTATCGTTGGTCTGATGGTCTATTTCTTGATGACAAGTCTTGGTGAAATGGCGGCATATATGCCTGTCGCTGGATCGTTCTCGACATACGGCACAAAATTCGTCGATCCATCATTTGGTTTTGCATTAGGCTGGAACTATTGGTACAACTGGGCGGTCACGATCGCGGTCGAACTCGTTGCAGCACAAATCGTCATGACGTATTGGTTCCCGGACGTTCCCGGATTTTATTTCAGCGCGTTGTTCCTCTTGCTGATGATCGGCTTGAACTACTTCTCCGTTAAAGGATTCGGGGAAGCGGAGTATTGGTTTGCGATGATTAAAGTCGTTACCGTCATCGTCTTTTTAGTCGTCGGTGTCGCCATGATTTTTGGTGTCTTTACATCAGAACCACCAGTTGGCTTTAAAAACTTTGCCCTCGGTGATGCACCGTTCGTCGGTGGTATTCCGGCGGTCATCGGAATCATCCTTGTTGCTGGCTTCAGTTTCCAAGGAACGGAGCTCGTCGGGATCGCCGCGGGTGAATCGGAAGATCCGAAAAAGAACGTTCCTAAAGCAGTCAAACAAGTCTTCTGGCGTATTTTGCTTTTCTACGTCTTCGCGATTTTCGTCATCGGGATGCTTATTCCGTATACGAGTCCGAACTTGGTTTCAAATGATATTACGGACGTAGCAGTTAGTCCGTTTACGCTCGTCTTCGAAAAAGCAGGTCTTGCATTCTCAGCAGCACTTATGAACGCTGTCATCTTGACGTCTGTCCTATCTGCCGGAAACTCAGGGATGTATGCTTCAACACGGATGCTGTATACACTTGCACGCCAAGGTGATGCACCGAAGTTGTTCGCGAAAGTCTCGAAAAACGGTGTACCCCGTAATGCCTTGCTTGCAACGGGTGCAGTCGGTGCCCTCTGTTTCCTAACGTCGATGTTTGGAGGACAAGTCTACTTGTGGTTACTCAATGCTTCCGGTATGACAGGATTCATCGCATGGCTCGGGATTGCAATCAGTCACTATCGTTTCCGTAAAGGATTCGTTGCGCAAGGGCACTCGTTAAAAGACTTACCGTATGTTGCACCAGCATTCCCATTCGGTCCGCTGTTCGCATTCGGTCTTTGTTTCCTTGTCATCGTTGGTCAAAACTATGCAGCATTCCTCGCTGATCAAATCGACTGGGTCGGAATCGCTGCAACGTATGTCGGTATTCCATTGTTCCTTGCCTTCTGGTTAGGACATAAATTTAAAAACCGGACGTCAATTGTTCGTTACGACGAGATGGACTTCCCAGAACATCCACGTCAATCATAATCAGCAAACCACCTTCTAGAATGAGGGTGGTTTTTTGTTACTGTAAATGAAAACGTTTTCTAAAATATAGTTTTGAAAAAGTATAAAAAAGGAATCAATGAATACATATTCAAGAATAGAAAATATGAATGAAGAACAAAGGGGGAAGACGCATGACCACATCTGAATTATTTTTCACATTAGGTTCTGCAGCGTTTTTCATGTTGCTTGTTGCCTACATATCCTACCGATTGACGCGTGGGAAAACACAAGGCGTTGATGAATACTTCTTAGCAGGGCGTGGACTCAGTGGTGTGTTCATTGCTGGTTCGCTCCTACTGACGAATTTGTCGGCAGAACAGTTGATTGGACTGAATGGACAATCTTTTATGGGAAACATGTCAAGCATGGCGTGGGAAGTCACAGCTGGTTTTGCTGCGATCATCATGGCCATCTATCTGCTTCCAAAGTTTCTTGGACTCGGCATCTCAACTTTGCCAGAATACTTAAGTCATCGGTACGACGAGACAGTTCGTCGAATGACGGTTCTACTCTTTTTACTTGGATATATGTGTGTCACGATTCCTTCAATGCTCTATTCGGGCGGGATTGCTGTCTTACAGTTGTTCGATGTCCCTGAATTGTTCGGTCTTAGTTACACGCAGTCCCTATGGTTAGTCGTTTGGGTCGTCGGAATCATCGGAGCGATTTATGCGATTTTTGGTGGTCTACGTGCGGTAGCTGTCTCGGACACACTGAACGGGATTGGACTCGTTTTCGTCGGTTTTCTAGTTCCGATACTTGGCTTCATTGCGCTGGGTGACGGAAATCTACTTCAAGGAATGAAGACGATTGCGACTGTGCATCCGGAGAAGTTGAACGCAATCGGAAGTTCGACGGATGCTGTTCCATTCTTCTCGATTTTCACAGGGATTTTATTTGCGAACTTGTTCTATTGGTCGTTGAACCAATATGTCATTCAACGTGTGCTCGGAGCAAAGGATTTAAAGGAAGGGCAAAAAGGAGTCTTGATGACCGGTTTTTTAAAGTTGTTAGTTCCAGTCTTCATGCTGATTCCTGGGATCATTGCCTATCATTTGTACGGGAATACACTAACGAGCGGTGATTTGTCATACCCGCGACTCATTACGGAGTTGTTGCCGGTTTCGTTGATGGGATTTTTCTTGGCTGTCTTACTTGGAGCCGTCTTCAGTTCGTTTAACTCGCTTCTAAACAGCATTGCGACACTTTTTGTCCTCGATATCTATCAGCCGGTGTTTGCGAAAGAGGCGAGTGATGAACATCTGATTCGTGTCAGTAAATGGTTTGGGACAATCGTTGCTCTAATTTCTTTCATCATTGCACCATTCTTGATGTATGCGCCGGACGGTTTATGGAGTTTGATTCGGCAATTCACAGGATTTTTCAACATTCCAATTCTCGTCATCGTATTAATGGGAATTTTCATGAAACGAATCCCAGCGATTGCAGCGAAAATCGTCATCGTCTTTCACGTGTTCGCGTACTACTTATTCGTTTTCGGTTTCAAACAACTGTTCGGCTGGGATCATGGCATTAGCTATATTCATGGGTACGGCATTCTACTCGTGATTGAAGTACTGTTCATGGTATTCATGGGCTATCGTTATCCAGCGGTCCAGTCAAGAAAGGTCAATCGACGACAGTCTGTCGAACTCACTCCATGGAAGTTCGCGATTCCTGTTTCGATTCTGTTATGTACATCAATCATTTGGACGTACGTCTTGTTTTCAAAAATCGGACTGGCTTCTACAGCAGGCATCGTATCGATTTGGTTCTGGCCGGTTACGTTAGGACTTGTCATCGCAACGATCGTATTATGGCGTGTGTCGCTAAACGCTTGGGAAGCGAAGTACCGGACCTATCTCGAAGAAGAGTATCGTCAAGCCGAATAATCCTCTCGCAGAAGGCATGACATATCGGGTAAGATGAAAGAAAAACAGGAGGCGATCTTCGTGAATTACTGGTACCACTTCAAGCGTGCCTTCTTACCGATCGCATTATTGCTTGTGACGCTTGCCTTGTACCAAATGATTTATCGTTTGAATAACATCTGGTATTCGCTTGGAGGACTTCTACTTGTCTTTGCGGCGATTTACTTCGTCATGCGTCGTCTAAAAGCGAACCCAGAGGATTGAATGAGCAGGAAAGTCGAGTCCATTCTCTGAACGCGGTAAAATAGACACATACAGAGGAGGGGAAGATAGATGGCAAAAGCAATATTTGCAGGTGGTTGTTTCTGGTGCATGGTCAAGCCATTCCATAAATATGATGGGGTAGAGCAGGTCATTTCAGGATATACCGGTGGTCATACAGAGAACCCGACTTATAAAGAGGTCTGTTCGGAAACGACAGGTCACTTGGAGGCGGTTGAAGTTACGTACGATCCGTCCGTCATTACGTACGAAGAATTACTCGAGATTTTCTGGCGTCAAATCGACCCGACAGATGGCGGAGGTCAATTCAATGACCGTGGTGAATCGTACCAACCGGCTATCTTTTATGTCGATGAAGCACAGCGTGAAGCAGCTGAGCGTTCAAAAGCTGAACTTGACGCATCAGGACGCTTCTCGCGTCCAGTCGCGGTAGAGATTCGTCCAGAAAAGCCGTTTTGGCCAGCTGAAGAATATCACCAAGATTATTATAAAAAGAATCCGTTCCGTTATCAGATGTATAGTGTCGGCTCAGGTCGCGCGAAATTCATCAAGGAAGCGTGGAAGGACCAAGGTAAGGAAAAAGAACTGAAAGAGCGTCTGACACCAATTCAGTATAAAGTCACACAAGAGAACGGGACAGAGCCTGCTTTCCGTAACGAATACTGGGATGAAGAACGTCCAGGACTGTACGTCGATATCGTCGATGGTACACCACTCTTCACATCGAAAGATAAATTCCAGTCAAACTGTGGTTGGCCGAGTTTCGCTAAACCGATCTCAGAAGACAAGATGGAAGTCGAACTCGATACGAGTCACGGGATGACGCGGACGGAAGTGCGTTCTGCGAATGCGGATAGTCACCTCGGTCATATCTTCGATGATGGTCCGACAGAACTTGGTGGTCTTCGATACTGTATCAACTCAGCGGCGTTACGATTTATTCCGCTTGAAGAGCTTGATTCGGCAGGATACGGGGAATATAAAAAACATTTCGAGTAACACGTAAGGAGCAGTCAAACGATTTCGTTTTGACTGCTCTTTTTTCAAATAGAAGGGAGAGAATCGAATGTTTCGACCCGTATATGAAGAGATTCGACAAATGACGATTGCGAAGGTACTTGATTTCTACGATCATGAAATTCGTCAGCTCAATGAGCAAGCACGTCAGGAAAAATACGACAAGATGAGCTTGAGTCCGTTTCGCTTTTTCCGTGGAAGTTCGCATTTGTTTTATTACGATGTGACGCGAATCCCTCTTGGTTTTGATACACCTCGTGATAAACCAACGTGGATTCAGGGCGATCTTCACTTTGAGAACTTTGGTGTCCATGGCAATGCGAAGGGAGAGATCATCTACGACGTCAATGACTTTGATGAAGGATACTTAGGATCCTACCTGTACGATTTGATTCGAATGGCAGTCTCCGTTCGGTTGTTCGCCGAAGAGGCAGGATACGATCCGATTCCTGCGATTCGAAATTATGTCCTCGAATACTTACACGATTTAAAAAAGTACGCTCTCGGAAAAGATCCGAGTGATGTCTGTTTTACGCGGGATAATACGAAAGGACCAATCAAGAAATTGATCAAAAAAGCAGAAAAGAAACGTGAAGAATTAATGGGAGAGCGGACGGAACTGGTGGATGGCGTGAGACGGTTTTGTACGCTCCCGGATATGGAAGCAATAGATGACGCGACACGATCGGCGATTGAGACTGCCTGGTCATCCTATATTGAGACGATTGACGTTGACGATCGCCGTGACGAAGCGTTCTATACAATCAAAGATATTGTCCGGAAGCTAGATAGTGGAACGGCATCGATTGGTCTTGAGCGCTATTACATTCTGATTGAGGGGGAGGGAGGAGAAGAAGATTTGATTCTTGAAATGAAACAAGCACAAACTTCTGTTCCGTCATTGTTCCTTCCCGTCTATCGTCCAGAAGCTGAAACCGTTCATCAAGGACGACGAATCATCACGTCTCAAAAAGCAATGCAGGCATATGAAGATCCATATCTTGGCTACCTGACGATTGGGGAAAAGGAATATTATGTACGGGAGCGCTCACCGTATAAGAAAAAACTAAAAGCCAAGCATATCAAAAGTCAGGAAGACCTTGAAAACGTCTTGTGCATTCAAGGTCAAATCACCGCCAAAGTCCATGCGCGGGCGGATCAGGATGCCGGTATTAAAGAAAAAGTTTTAACACATCACGCGGACGTCGAAATCATTCAGGCAATCGGTGTTTCAGACACTGCTTTCTTAGAACAAATCGAGCGTTGGTCAGAAGCCTACGTGACACGAACAAAGCTGGATTACCAAGTGTTTTTGGAGTGGGTGAAGACCCGAAGATTAAATTAAAAACTTAACAAACTGAGGCTTGTCAGATGGATGTGTAACATGTGTTACACATCCATCTTTTTTGTACGGATTTTTTTGTTTAACGAATGAAAGCGTTCAACAAAATAGAAATAGGTATAATGACCTATATCAATTTATCAGAAAACTTCGTAAATTTTTGATTAAGTTCTTACGGACGATTCGTTTCGTAGGACAAATCAAAAGAGACATAGGGGGAAGTACATCATGAGCTTGACGCGGAAAAAAGATGTTTCCGCTATGATTGCTGCAAGTAAACGAAACAGTGGACTTGCTCGAAATCTTGGCGCGATGGATTTAACGTTTTTAGGAATTGGCGCCATCATCGGAACCGGAATCTTCGTTTTGACGGGAACAGGAGCATTGACTGCAGGACCAGGACTTATCGTATCATTCATCTTATCTGCCATTGCCTGTGGTCTAGCCGCTCTTGCTTACGCTGAATTCGCATCAACGATTCCGGTCAGTGGATCCGTCTATACGTACACGTACGCAACAATGGGGGAAATCTTCGCTTGGATCATCGGCTGGAACTTGATCCTCGAATATGGACTCGCCTCCAGTGCCGTTGCAGCCGGATGGTCTGGGTATTTCCAGTCCTTGCTCGCAGGATTCAACATCCATGTGCCAACAGCGCTTTCGGCAGCTCCGGGAGCAGTCGAAGGAGCCAAGACGTTCTTCAACCTTCCAGCGTTCCTAATCCTCTTTGCCATTACGGCATTGTTGTCGATGGGAATCAAGGAAACGAAGCGCGTTAACAACATCATGGTCGTCATCAAATTAGCAGTCGTTGTTCTCTTCATCGTCGTCGGTGTCGGCTACGTCGAACCAACGAACTGGGCACCATTCACACCATTCGGTTGGGGAGGCGTCTTCTCAGGTGCCGCAATCGTCTTCTTCGCGTATATCGGCTTTGATGCCGTCACATCGGCAGCAGAAGAAGTCCGCGATCCGCAAAAGAACTTACCACGCGGTATCATCGGTTCGCTCGCAGTCTGTACGATTCTGTATGTCATCGTAGCAGCCATCATGACAGGTATCGTACCGTATCAAAATTTCGCTGGTGTTGATCACCCGGTCTCACTTGCGATTCAAATGGCAGGTCAAAACTGGGTGGCTGGTTTCATCGATCTCGGTGCGATTCTTGGGATCACAACGGTTATTCTCGTCATGACATACGGGATGGTTCGTCTTGCGTTTGCCATCTCGCGCGACGGAATGTTCCCGAAAGTCTTTTCTGAAGTGCATCCGAAGTACCAAACGCCTTTCAAAGCAACATGGATGATTGGATTAGGTAGTTCACTCGTCGCTGGATTCGTTCCACTCGATGTTATCGCGAACCTTGTTAACATGGGTACACTCGCAGCATTCGTCTTGATCTCAGTCGCTGTCTTAGTTCTCCGTAAGACACAACCAGATCTTCCACGTGCATTCAAATGTCCAGGTATGCCATATGTGCCGATCGCAGCAATTGCTTCATGTCTCTTCTTGATGTTCAACTTAAAACTCGAAACATGGATTGCGTTTGGAATCTGGCTCGCAATCGGTTTAGTGCTCTACTTTGCCTTTGCACGTAAGAGTTCGAACTTGCATCCCGGAAACATGCCAGTAGCGGAACTTGCTGCTTCAAAAGAAGAAGAATAACGCATAAAGACCCGCTTGCCGTGAGGCATCGGGTCTTTTCTCATATCATGAAAGTGGAACGGGTCCTTTGACGCGAACCGCATCAAATTCACGTTGAATGCTTTCGTTGGCTTTCGCTTCATCTTCTGCTGACCACCCGAGTTCGCTACGCATCAATGCGAGAACACCATCTGCATACTGCTCTGCGTGCGGGAAATCAAAGAAGACGGCCGAGGCGCGACGGTTCAAGAAGTCGCCGGGTTGCATGACGAGTTCAGCTTCTAATCCATATAGAAGGGCGCCGAACCAATGTAACGGTAATTGATAACGAGCCGCCTCGTCACCACGTGTCCGAATCAACTCGTAAACACGTTCGACGTTCGTACCGTAACGTTGGATGAGCCATGTCGCCTCATTCGGTGACAATCCGAGTGCTTCCCCTTTTGGTTGTTGTTCTTTCAAGTAACGAGCAAATCCTTTGCTACCTTGTGGATGACCACCGCCAAGTAAGATATCATGCGTACGGGAAGCGAGGTAAATTCGATTTTCCTCTGTCTTGAACTGATCCGCAACCATATCGATGATTCGTTCTGCCATCTTGCGATATCCTGTTAACTTACCACCAGCAATCGACATTAATCCCGATTTCGAGACGAAGATTTCGTCTTTTCGGGACAATTCACTCGGATCTTTTCCATCTTCATGGATGAGCGGGCGCAGTCCGGACCATGTCGATTCAACGTGTTCAGGTCGTAACTCGACGTTGAACATTTGATTCGTCGCCTCTAAGATATAGTCCTGATCCTCTACGGTGACACCAGGCTCAAGGATATCTCCTTTATAGTTCGTATCAGTCGTTCCGACATACGTTTTTCCTTCGCGTGGAATCGCAAAGATCATCCGACCATCCGGAACGTCGAAATAAACGGCCTGTTGGAGTGGGAAATGCGCTTGATCGATGACGAGGTGAATTCCTTTTGTCAGGTGTAATGACTTTCCGGACTTCGAACCGTCTTTTTCGCGCAGTTCATCGACCCAAGGACCGGTTGCATTGATGATTTTCTTCGCCCGAATCGTATACGTTTTGTCGCTTAAGACGTCACGGACTTCGACACCGACAACTTTTCCATTGTGGTAGACGAGCGATTCAGCCTTCGTATAGTTGACGGCACGTCCACCGTAACCAACGGCTGCCTTTAAGACTTCGACTGTCAATCGGGCATCATCCGTTTTATATTCGACATAACGACCACCGCCGACTAAGTGTTCCGAACGTAATAGTGGCTCGTAACGTAATGTTTCTTCTTTGCTGAGCATCGTCCGGCGTTCATTGCGTTTGACGCCTGCAAGTTGGTCATAGACACGTAAGCCAATCGAAGTCGAGAAGCTACCGAACGTTCCACCTTCAACGAGTGGAAGCATCATCCACTCCGGCGTCGTCACATGTGGGGCATTCTCATAGACGATGGCGCGTTCTTTCCCGACTTCAGCGACGAGCTTGATCTCGAATTGCTTCAGATAACGCAATCCACCATGGACAAGTTTCGTCGAACGGCTCGATGTCCCTTCGGCGAAGTCCTGCATCTCGATCAAGCCTGTCCGCATGCCGCGACTTTGCGCGTCAAGCAAAATACCAGCTCCCGTAATACCGCCCCCGATGACGAGGACATCTAAAAGCTCTTGTCCCATCTCTTCTAACCATGCTGTCCGTTCCGTACTTGAAAACATCTTGTCTTCCCCCTGTTCGTCTGAATGGATAGTTAGTCTACTTCTATCCATGTACCCGATTTTGCACTCTTTTGAGCACAATCAATAATTTTCATGACGAGTTCAGCCTGTTTCGGAGAGACAGGTGGTGTTGTTCGCTTACGAATAGCTGGGGCGAGATCTGTATAATAATCGCCAAATTGCCCGGAGACAAAAGGAAAGTCTTCAAGGGGGCCGTTTGCTTCAGCCAACTGATATGTCGTTCGTTTCGTATCGACTTCATCGACGAAATAGCTTGCCTTTGTCCCATGCACCATTAGGGAAGGACCAACAGCCGGAACGATGGAACCGATGTGCAAAATAGCACGTCGCGTGCCGAATGCTAAAATCAAATGTGTATAGTCATCAACGATTCCACCTTGCCTTTGGATCGTTTGATCACAAAAGACACGATCCGGGACTTCATTGAAGACGACGAGTGCTTGATCGATCAAGTGTGATCCAAGATCGTACAAGAGACCGGCACCAGGGATATCCTGTTCGCGCCAACGATCCTCAACGTCTGGACGATAGCGATCATAATGCGCTTCGAACGTTTGGAGAGTGCCGAGACGTCCGGATTCGAGTAAGGTCATTAGCGTTCGAAAGTCCTTCGTATACCGACGATTATGATAAACTGTCAGTAACCGATCGTGTACACGTGCTAGTTCTGTCAACGTTTCGGCTTCTTCGAGCGTGACAGTGAACGGTTTCTCGACGAGTACGTCACAGCCCGAGAGCAAAGCGAGTCGTGCGAGCGGATAATGCAATTCATTTGCTGTCGTGATGACGACTAAATCAATCTGTTCTTTAGCGAGCAAGGCTTCAAGTGTCGAATAAACAGGTAGCGTCGCGTCATAAGCAGCGACTGCTTCCGGACGACTCGACTGAACAGCGACTAACTGATAATCAGGTGCGTGTAAATAAGGAGCATGTAAATGTTTACCGGCAAGACCAAAACCAACTAAAGCGGTACGAATCATGGAAAACACATCCTTTTTGAGTTCATACCCTCAATCTACCATAAGGAGGAATACAAGATGATTACGGAACAACACATCATCGAAAAGATGCGTCAAGCGATGCAACGTATTGAGCAAACGACAGGAGCCGCGCAGAAAGAGCAGGTTGCAGCGATGAAGGTTTACTGTGAATTACTGCTCGAATCCGAGTCGATGCCAAGCTCGACAGTATCGTTACCTACGTCAACACCGCAAGCAACCCCAGCAGTCGATCCGATGTTAGCGCGTTTCATGGGTGTCGCGCAGGAGAAAGAAGAAAAAGGCACTTCATTACTCGATTTTTGAATGAAATGACGCGATTCAGGGAATAACCATCACAGTTGAAACGAGAAGGGGAGATACGTCATGAAAACAGTAATCGTCATTGGAGCAGGACCAGGAAACGGATATGAGATCAGTAAACGATTCGGGCAAGAAGGTTTTCAAGTCGTTTGTGCGGCGCGGACACAAGAAACGCTCGCAGCCGTCATCACGGAACTAAAAGAAGCAGGCGTGGAAGCTGTCGGAGTGGAATGTGATGCGTCTCGAAAAGCTGACATCGCATCACTCATCGAATGGACAGAAGAGCAGTACGGACAAGTCGATGTTTTAGTCTACAATGCTTCGATTTTACATCAAGCGTCTGTGCTTGAAGTCTCAGCAGAGCAGATTACGAAAGAGTTTGAAATCGATGTCCTCGGTGCACTCCATGCCGCACAACTCGTTGCTCCGCCGATGCAGGAACGAAAAGAAGGCGCGATCCTGATTACAGGAGGCGGTGCTGCGATGCAAGCAATCAAATCGCTACCGGGACTCTCCATCGGGAAGGCAGGCGTTCGCCAAGTGACGCATATGCTCCATGATACGTTGAAGGAAGACGGCGTTTACGTCGGAACCGTTACGATTGCTGGAGAAGTAAAGCGTGGAACGGCGCTCGATCCGAAAAATGTAGCGGAAGCGTTCTATACGCTTTATACAAAGCAAAACGAAGTCGAGACGGTTTTATCAGCCGACTGAGTCGAAATAGGATAGGACGTACGGGTTCGGGGATGTTACCGAATCCGTATTTTCATGGAGAGGAGGGGGAAAAGTGAGACGATACGTAGTGATAAGTCTGCTTTTTCTATTTGTTCTCATCGGTTGTGCACCAGAAGAAACCGATTTACTTGGAATCAAGCAACCAGATGAAGAAAAGGTCACGAAAGCGACGATCGAACGTGTCATTGATGGAGACACCTTAAAAGTGAGATTAGCAGACGGAACAACGGAGGACGTACGTTTATTGCTCGTCGATACACCAGAAACCGTCAAACCAGATACACCGGTTCAACCTTACGGAACGGAAGCGTCACAGTTTACAAAAGAGGCCTTACCGAGCGGAACAGCCATTCGGTTGGAACGGGATCAATCGCGAGCCGATCGATACGGACGATTACTCGCTTACGTCTGGTATGGCGATAAGATGTTAAATCAAGAGTTGCTTCGAAAAGGACTCGCTCGTGTCGCTTTCGTCTATGAGCCAGACACACGTTATGTCGATATGTTCGAACAAATCGAACAGGAAGCCAAGCAGGCGAAGAAACAGATTTGGGAGCACGATGGCTACGTCACGAATCGTGGCTTCAACACTCAAGCTGTCAAAGAAACAGATTCATGTACGATCAAAGGAAACATCAATCAATCGGGTAAAAAAATCTATCATGTACCGGGTGGTCAATCTTACGACGAAGTGAAACCAGAGCAACAATTCTGTACGGAGAAAGAAGCAGAAGAAGCTGGCTTCGTCCGTGCTGCACGCTGATAAGCGCGCACAAAAAACCATCGGGAGTGATGGCTTCAGACTGTAGACAAATAGTCTGACTCAAAAAAAAGAATGACTTGTCTTTTCACGCCCTTTCCTCAGGCGAGACACAAGCAAGAGCGACCCTGAAGCGAAGCGAAGCGGCGCGATGCTTGTCCCAGGAAAACGATTCGAAACGAACAAAAAAGCGCAATCCTTCTCGTTAGAGAAAAATTGCACTTCGTCTTCAGTCTCAAGCCATCGGAAACGATGGCTTTTTGTTTATTCTACAGGTGGTGAGGGGGATTGATACTGCTGTACTTTATCATCTTCATCAAAGGAGATCGTGACATCGGTGACCCCTTTAAGAATTCGGATTTGAAGTTCAAGCCGGTCCTTGATATCGTCCGCTTGGGCAATCGTCAAGTTCGAATCCACTTCGATCTCTGTCTCGACATGGAAGTGATCCCCTTCCTTAATGACTTCGAGCTTTTCGATATCACGAACTGCTTCATCACGCAGTAGAATTTCACCGATTTTAGCAGTCAGTACTTCATCAATCTCACCGAGTGCACCGGCAGCGTTTTGAATAAAGACATTATAAACGACGTAAAACATCATCAGACCAATCAAAATCGATGCAATGCCCTCTGCTTGATAAAACGATGTGTAATGCGAAATCAGAACAGCGATGATCGCGATGATACCACCGAGGGTCGCGACAAGATCTTCCATGAAGACAAGACGTGTAGCTGGTTTTGCTTGTCCAAGATGGGTGAAGCTTTGTCCGACAAGCGTCAATCCTCGGGATTTAAGCCCGGTTTCATGAGCAATCTCGATCATCGCTTTATAAAAGACACCGATCTCAAGCACGACACCAATTCCAAGTGCCGTCAAAATGATCCAAAGCCCAGTCGTCTCTTCGCCAGGACCATGTGCGATGTGTAAGATTCCTTCACGAATCGTCTCATACGCAAGCAATGCGACGACGATGATCGCAGCAAGTAACACGAGATTGACGAGCCGACCGAATCCATTCGGAAATCGTTTCGTCGGTGCTTTTTTACTGAGAGCAGAACCGATATAGACGAAAAACTGATTCGCCGCGTCACCGATCGTATGCATCATTTCAGCGAACATTGCAACGTTCCCAGTCAAGATATAAGCGACGAACTTGATGACAGCAATGATCGTGTTGACGATTGCAGCAGCAAGGGCTGACTTATTGCCACGACGGATCAATGAGAAAAAAGTGGTCATGAGCGGTTCTCTCCTTGTCTATTCAAAATAGGTTAACCGCGTCCTGCTTGGAAAGACGGATATAGTGTCATCCCGCCGTCCGCAAAGAGTGTGATACCAGTGACATAACTTGCTTCGTCCGACGCAAGCCATGCGGCAACGGCTGAAATTTCCTCAGGTTTTCCGATATTGCCCATTGGAATCATGCTCTCGACTTCTTTACGTTGTTCCGGATCTTCGAATTTTTCAGCGTTGATTGGTGTATTGATCGCACCCGGTCCGATCGCATTAACACGAATGCCTTTTGGCGCATATTCCATCGCAAGAGTTTGTGTCATCAATTTGACACCGCCTTTACTCGCAGCGTAGTGGACGAACGTTGGCCATGGAATGATCTCATGAACACTCGACATATTGATGATGCTGCCTTTGACATTGTGTTCAACGAAGTATTTCAGTGCTTCACGCGCACCAAGGAACGCACCCGTCAAGTTGACATCGATGACTTTCTGCCAGTCTTCGAGTGACATCTCATGAGATGCTGACGGCATCTCGATTCCCGCGTTGTTGACGAAAACGTCCAACTGACCAAAGTGATCAACCGTCTCTTTAACGAGGTTGATCATGTCGTCTTCTTTCGAAACATCACCTTGAACGACGATTGCTTCGCCACCCTGTTCTTTAATCGATTCAGCGATCTTCTTCGCTTCTTCCGGGTGACTACGGTAGTTGATGACGACACGCATGCCTTCTTCTGCATAGCGGCGAACGATAGCTTCGCCGATTCCCATTGATCCACCTGTTACGATGGCGACTTTTCCTTTTAAACTTTCATACATAATGCTTCACTCCTTCATTATTGTTTCGTAAATCCAATCATGATTCCGCCGGCGACGACTAAAATACAACCGATGATGACGAAGGTCATCTCTTTCTTTGTCTTTGATTCTTTCAGTAAGAGGACGCCGCCAATCGTTGAGATGACGACACCGGTTTGAGATAAGGAAAAGCTCGTCGCGACTCCGACTTTTGCCGTCGCAAACAGTAAAGCGACGTTCCCGACAGCCCACATGAGTCCACCAACCGTATTGCCAGCTGTTTTTTTCGTGAAGAGGTCTCCTTCTCGTAAAGAGAGAAGAATCGCACTCACGACCATCCCGACAGCTTGCGGTAAGACGGCTTCCCAGCCGTTGATATCAAACCAGCGGGCAATGACGACATATCCGACATATCCGACAGTCGAGATGAGGAGGAGCGTCAGTCCTTTTCCGATATTTTCATCTTGTTTACTCTTATCTTCTTTATAAGAAGTAAAGGCTGCTCCGGCAATGATCAATACAAGGGCACTGATTCCGAGTATCAACGCAGTTGTCGTTGACCACTCTCCGAAAGCGAGAACACCAAACAACGATGTTCCGACGAGTTGCATCCCTGTTGAAATCGGCATCGTCTTCGAGACGCCCATTTGGCGGAAGGCAGCAAACTGATTTTTTTGACCGAGCGCCCAGAAGGCACCAGAAAAGAATCCAGCGATCCAAGCAGTCGTCGACAGCTCTGGGCTGACAAAAAAGAAGGTGACGATCGCGAAAAGCAACGCACCCAGAGTCGTACCGATAATCTGTTGCGCTGTCGAACCTCCGATTTTCGAAACGACGAGCGGCAACGATCCCCACATCAATGCAGGAACGATGGCAATTAGAATATCAATCAAGTGTTTCACCTCTCCTTACTATTATCTCTCTACTTGAAGCTGTACCCCGCGAGACGCGAGGAAAAACCTCGAAGCCCAAAGAGGAATTATTCTGAAATAAAAAAACGTCCACGGAAGTGGACGTCTGCTCGTGTGTTATTTAACGGAACGGTTCATCGGCAATACGAACGATTTGTCGTCCGATCCGGCGACCATTCCATAAAGCGATGACGGCGATCGTCAATGAGATTCCCATGACATCGTACTGCGTAAAATAATAGCCGAGATAACTAAAGGGAAGACTGATGATCCCGACGAGTGAACTCGTCCACTGCCGGATTTTGAGCGATTCGATATTCGCGACGCGGGAGAACTTTTGTTGCTCCATGATCCGCCACCGCGTCGGTTCGCTGAGAGCGTCGTTGACAAGTCGTGGGAAGGCGAGCAACCGCGCACCGTAAGAGCCAGCGATTTGGAGATAACGGTTTTGGTTTTTCCCTTCGTCATCGAGCCAACGTCGAACCATTGGTTTAGCGAGTTCAAGCAGATTGATTTGTGGTGAAAGAATCTGAAGAATCCCAAGAATCGTCGAGGCAGCGCGACCGAAGAACGCAAATTCAGCAGGGAGCTGAATCGGTTCGTTTCGAACGAGTAATTCGATATCGGATAAGACCTTCTCAATCAGTTTCGTATCAACGTTTTCCATGTCACTCTCGAGATAAAACGTGACTGCTTTTTCAATCGCTTGTCGGATGTTTTGCTTATTCGCATTCGGCAAAAGGAATCGTAAATCTTCTAACCCATCAACGATCGCATCATAATCCAACGTGACGAAGGACTGGAGAATCCGTTGAATCGCTCGCATGTCATCGGGCGTCGTCGCTCCAATCATCCCAAAATCAAGTAAGACGATTTTACCATCAGACTGGACGAGGACGTTGCCAGGATGTGGATCGGCGTGGAATTTCCCACCGAATAGCAATTGTTCACCAGCGTTCAAGAATAAATTACGTGCCAGTTCGTCGCGATCAATCTGATGTTCTGCTAAATAATCGAGATCGGTGATGCGTGTCCCGTCAATCCATTCCATGACGAGAACCCGATTCGTACAATGTTCTTCATAATAACTCGGAATATAGATGACAGGATTCGTTTCATACATCTTTTTGAAATAGAGACCGTTCTTCAATTCGGTCCGATAATTCAATTCATCACCGATGACGAAGACCATTTGGCGATACAGACTTTGTAAATCAGTCGATTTGTTTAATGAAGTCCGACGCAACATGGCAATGACGATGCGCATGGCACGGAAATCGGTTTTGATGATTTGTTCAATGTTTGGTCGCTGGACTTTGATCGCGACTTTTTTACCATTTGATTTTAAGGTGCCGCTGTAAACTTCACCGATCGAAGCAGAAGCGACAGGGCGAGGACTGATGTCTGAAATGATTTCTTCGATCGGCATCCCCCAATCCTCTTCGATGATCTTTCGTGACTCTCCAAGTTTACTTGAAGGCACTTTATCGACCAGTTCAGTCAGTTCCATCAAGACGGACGGAGGAAACAAATCGGCTCGAATCGATAAGAACTGACCGAGCTTGATCAGTAACCCTTCTAGGCGTAATGCTTTTTTCTTATAGTCACGCGCAATCCGGATCATGATGCGCTCAAACTCTTCGTTGTTCGTACCTGGCCGGTTTTTCCGGGTGAATCGATAGATCGTAAAGATGTAACGTGCGAACATCGTCACGATGACGACGATGCGATAAAGCGCCCAACGTTTCATACGGTCACCTAGCTTCCTGTACAGTTTGTTTCAGTATAGGTTACTTTACCTAAAAACGTCACTCGCAAACGGTCGAAACGGTGACAGAAAATTAATGCTTTACGGAAACTAAAAAGAGAGTATAGTAAGTATTGGAATTTCTTTGTAGAAAGGTGAAATGTGCGCATGTCCTGGGACTTATTGAATATCATCGGTACGGTCGCTTTTGCGATGAGTGGAGCAATCGTTGCGATGGAAGAAAAATATGATTTATTCGGCGTCTGGTTACTTGCTTTAATTACGGCGTTCGGTGGTGGTGCCATTCGTAATTTATTGATTGGTGTGCCGGTATCGGCGCTTTGGTCGCAAGGCGGTCTCTTTTTAGTTGCGATTCTCGTTGCGTTGTTGATCTTCATGTTGCCCCAGTTGTTCCTGCCGCACTGGACACGTTGGGGTGTTCTCGCAGATGCGCTCGGTTTGTCTGCGTTTGCAATCCAAGGGGCATTGATGGCGTCAGCAAAAGGATTGCCGCTGTCGGCAACGATTTCGGCAGCTGTATTGACTGGTGTCGGTGGTGGAGTCGTTCGGGATTTGCTCGCTGGTCGAAAACCGCTCGTCTTGCATAAAGAAATTTATGCGATGTGGGCCGTTATGGCAGCACTCGTGATTGATCGTTTCCAATTGACGAATCCTCTGCATTTGTTCACATTGCTCGGACTCATCACCGTTTTACGTATGCTATCGTATTATTATGAATGGAATTTACCAGCACGACGGTTAGGGGGAGAATAAGTATGAAAGTATTCATTATGATTGGCGCGATTTCGATGATGTTATCGGTCGCACTTGGGGCGTTTGGTGCACATGCTTTAAAAGACATGTTGACGGAACGGATGCTCGCGAACTGGCAGACTGGTGTTCTGTATCAGATGGTGCATTCACTCGGGATCTTAGCACTAGGCGGCTTGTTGTTGAAAGTGTCGATTCCACAATGGTCATTAGCTGCATGGCTGATGCTTGCCGGAATCGTCTTCTTCTCGGGTAGTCTGTACGTCATGGCATTGACGAACGTGACGAAATTAGGAGCCATCACACCGATCGGTGGTGTCTTATTCATCGCGGCATGGATTTTTGTCGCAATTGGCGCCTATAAAGGATTATGAGGATTGACCGTTTTTCTTCCGAGATGAAGAAGAACGGTCTTTTTTTGTACGAAAAACGCCTACTCGCGATGGAGTAGGCGTAGGTATCAAAACGAGTTCATCGTTTTGTCGTTTGTGTTTTGTTTAGCTTCGATAATGCTTGCTCATAGCGATCCAGTACGCGATCTGCAACCGGTTTCAGCTCTTTTGAAAGCACAGCGAATTGCAATTCACGCGATCGTGTTGATCGGTTCATAGCATTCCCCATGGTAATTCCTCCTTACGTAATCAACCTACTAGTTTATAGTCTGTTTTGTAGCCGCAAGGAGTATATTCCCATGAGATATTTCTATCAAACGTCATTCAACACATTAAAGTGCAAAATGAGTATTTAATTGTTCACTTTCAAGACGGTTCCCGATGAAGAACTCACCGAACTCGCCGTATTTCGCGCTGACTTCGTCAAAACGCATTTCGTAGACGATTTTTTTGAACTGAAGAATGTCGTCTGAGAAGAGCGTGACACCCCATTCCCAATCGTCAAATCCAGTTGATCCGCCGATGATTTGCTGAATTTTCCCAGCATAACTCCGACCGATCATTCCGTGGCGATACATCAGTTCTTTTCGTTTTTCCATCGAGAGCGTATACCAGTTGTCACCATCACGACGCGACTTGCTCATCGGGTAGAAGCAGATGTGCTTCGCTTGCGGCAAGATCGGATAGAGACGGTCACGAACATATGGATTCTCGTATGGGTTTCCTTCGCCTGAACCACGGTACGTACCGAGTTCGACGACAGAAACGTAAGAATACGTCGGGATCAAGTAATCGTATAGATCGAGTTTCTGCATCTTAACTTCGACGTCTTGGATTTGTTCCATTGTTGGACGAAGGACCATCAAGACGAGATCGGCTTTTTGACCAATGATCGTATAAAGCGCATGACTACCGTCTTTAGCTTCTTCGACCCCAGAAAGCTCTGCGAGGAAGGCTTGGAACTCTTCGATCATGCGTGTGCGGTCTGTTGCATCGACTTGTTTCAAGCGTGACCAGTCGATCCGGCGGAAATCATGTAATGTATACCAGCCGTCGAGTGTTTCAGCGGCTTGTTGCGTAGCAGTCGGTTCAGATGTTTGGTGTTGCATGGAATGACCTCCTGAGTCTGAAATAAATTGTTTTTTCCATATCCTATCTTATCACATTCTAGTGATAGGCTTCGTTCTAAAAGGTCTTTGTCCATGAAGTCGTAACACATGAAAAAAGCAGAGAGTGGGTAAAAGGGGAAGGGGACATTATTTTACTTCGAAACAGTCTCTGTACCATTCTTGAAAATGACTGTAATAGTCAGTGAATATGGCTTCAGTGCTTTTGTTAGATAACTTTTTTGCAAATTGTTTTAACAACGATTGAGAACTGTGTATAATAAACGGTGGAAAAGAAAATGGATCAAATCGACGACGTCGTGTTTACCTAAAAAGGAGAGAAACTCATGCAATTATTCGATATGTTAGAACAAAAGATTAAAGCGCACCAACCGAAAATCGTCTTCCCAGAAGGAATTGACGCACGTGTTCTTGGCGCAGCTGTCCGTTTGAAGAAAGATGGTCTCGTCACACCAATCGTCATCGGACCACGCGTACAAATCGAAGAAACAGCAACAGCGAACGGAATCGATGTCACTGGACTCGATACGATCGATCCGGCTTCTTACGCTGGCATTGATGAGCTCGTCGCATCATTCGTCGAGCGTCGTAAAGGGAAAGCAACAGAAGAACAAGCACGTGCTGTCATCTTAAAAGACGTGAACACGTTCGGTACGATGCTCGTTCACACAGGACAAGCAGAAGGTCTCGTCTCTGGTGCAATGCACGCAACAGGCGATACTGTTCGCCCGGCACTTCAAATCATCAAAATGCAAGAAGGCTATAAAAAAACGTCAGGCGTGTTCATCATGGTACGTGACGATGAGCAATACGTCTTCGCGGACTGCGCGATCAACATCGCACCAGATGCAAACGATCTAGCAGAGAACGCAATCGCTTCTGCGAAAACAGCGAAAACATTCGGTATCGATCCGAAAGTCGCATTGCTCAGCTTCTCGACAAAAGGTTCAGCAAAATCACCAGAGACAGAGCGTGTCGTTGAAGCAACACGCATCGCTAAAGAACGTGCACCAGAACTTGCAATCGATGGCGAACTCCAATTCGATGCAGCATTTGTTCCAAGTGTCGCAAAATCAAAAGCACCAGAATCAGATGTCGCAGGTCAAGCGAACGTCTTTATCTTCCCAAGTCTTGAAGCAGGAAACATCGGCTACAAAATCGCACAACGTCTTGGTGGATTCGAAGCAATCGGTCCGATCCTTCAAGGTTTGAACAAACCGGTCAACGATCTTTCACGCGGTTGTAACGAAGAAGATGTCTACAAACTCGCGATCATCACGGCAGCGCAAGCGGTCGAAGAACGCCAAGCCTAAGCACGGAATGAAAAAGTCTTTACTTTTTCTCTAAACCCCGTACAATGGTACACATCACGAAAATCACGAAACGTAAACGTATAGCAACGCTCGTATAATAGTGGGAATTGGCCCACGAGTCTCTACCGGATCGCCGTAACGGTCCGACTACGGGTGGTGAGTTACTGCTCTCTTTTTTGGCGTACAGTGGCTGCCCCCGGGTAGCGGCTGTACGTTTTTTCGTTTTTGAAAGAGGAGAATGCATGTATGAAACGTCTACACGACATGATTAATCAAGAGGGAATCGTATTATCGGATCAAGTATTGAAAGTGGATGCCTTTTTAAATCACCAGGTGGACCCGACCTTGATGTGGGAAATCGCCTATGAATTCATGGAACGTTTTCAAGAGGCGGGTATCACGCGGATTCTGACAATCGAAGCGGGTGGTATTGCCCCGGCAATGATGACAGCGCTCCGTTTAGGGGTACCGATGGTCTATGCTCGTAAGACGAAATCCGTCACACTGAACGAAGGAACGATTTCAGCCGAAGTCTTCTCGTTTACGAAACAGCAGACGAGTACGATTACGGTTGCGGAGAAATACTTACAACCGGGCGAACGTGTTTTAATCATCGATGATTTCCTTGCGAATGGGGAAGCGGCATTCGGTCTCGCGCGTCTCGTTGAACAGGCAGGCGCAGAAGTCGCTGGTTTTGGAATCGTCATTGAAAAGTCGTTCCAACCGGGACGTCAAAAGCTCATCGACGCTGGATTCCGTGTCGAGTCACTCGCTCGTGTGGAGTCATTGAAAGACGGAAAAGCGACATTCGTCGACTCGGTGACCGTATGAGACTGTCGAACTTCAAAGCAGCCAGTCTCGGACTTCAGCATGTTCTTGCGATGTACACGGGAGCGGCTGTTGTTCCACTGATCGTCGGGAGTGCGATCGGATTGTCGGGAGAAGAATTGGCTTATTTAGTTGCGATTGATCTCTTCATGTGTGGGGTTGCGACCTTATTACAAGTGCTCGTCACGAAATATACAGGTGTTGGTCTCCCAGTTGTTCTCGGCTGTACCTTTACAGCGGTCGGTCCGATGATTGCGATTGGAAGCCTTCAAGGCATTACAGCAATTTATGGGGCATTGATTGCCAGTGGTCTCATCATTCTTGTTATCTCGGGCTGGTTTAGTAAGATTGCAGTCTTGTTCCCGCCAGTCGTCCTAGGTTCAGTCGTGACGATCATCGGTATTTCGTTGATTCCGGCTGCGATCAACGACATCGGAGGCGGACAGGGAGCAAAAGACTTTGGTGACTTACGTTATCTAGGACTTGCCGGGTTAACGATCGTCTTGATTTTGATTTTGAATCGCTACGGTACTGTTTTCTCAAAAGCAGCAGCTGTCTTGATTGCTGTGATGATCAGTACACTCGTTGCGTTTGGCATGGGGATGATTGACTTTACTCCCGTTGCAGAAGCATCATGGTTCCAAATGGTGACGCCGTTCTATTTCGGTGTTCCGACATTTAATGCAACTGCCATCTTGACGATGACGCTCGTTGGTCTTGTCTCAATGGTCGAATCGACGGGCGTCTTCTTAACACTTGGTGAGATTACGGATCGTCGTTTGACGGATAAGGATTTAGCACGTGGGTACCGGGCAGAGGGTGTCGCGACGATCGTTGGCGGTATCTTCAATAGTTTCCCGTATACGACGTACAGCCAAAACGTCGGTTTAGTTCAGTTGACGGGCGTGAAGACACGTAAGGTCATTCTGTTTGCTGGTGGATTCTTAATCTTGCTCGGTTTCTTACCGAAAGTCGCGACGTTTACGACGTTGATTCCAAAACCTGTTTTGGGTGGAGCGATGTTGATCATGTTCGGAACGGTCGCAGCAAGCGGGATTCGCATTTTGTCGCGTGTGGATTTTTCAAAGAACGAACACGTCATCACAGTGGCACTTGCCCTCGGAATCGGTTTAGGAATCAGCATGAATCCTGAGATCGTAGCAGGTCTCCCGTCACAAATCCGTGTCTTGACGGATAGTCCGATCGTCGCGGGTTCTCTGACGGCGTTATTGTTAAATGGGATCTTCCGCTTGACCGGTAAGTCGGAGTCAGTAGACGCGCCACTTGCTAAAGTTGATTAACAATTGTAACTTTCCGAAAGGAGCCGTCCTGTATACTACTTAGTAGCAGGAGGTTCCTTTTTTTATACTGCTAACGTAATCAGAATATTCCGAGTATGTGTATTAGGCGATAAATATTATATGAAAACGTTTACAAATTCGACACATCTTATTTATACTGACAACGTAGCGGTACGGGGAACTGCTAAGAAACAAACAGAGACGGGAAGGACGTCGTAAAAATGAAACAACAGACAGAGTTGAATCGGGGACTGGAAGAACGTCATATTACATTGATGTCACTGGGGGCGGCAATCGGTGTTGGACTCTTCCTCGGATCGGCAAAAGCGATCCAACTGGCAGGTCCAGGGATCTTACTTGGTTATCTGATCGGTGGTATCATCATCTTCATCATCATGCGAGCACTTGGGGAGCTTGCGGTGCGAGAACCGGTGGCCGGTAGTTTTGCGGAGTATGCCCGGAAGTATGTCAGTCCATTAGCTGGCTTTTTAACAGGTTGGAATTATTGGTTACTCTGGATTTTTACGTGTATGGCGGAAATCACAGCAGTCGGTATTTACATGAAAGTATGGTTCCCGGATTCCCAGGGGTGGGTATGGGCGCTAGCGGCACTTGTATTGATGACGAGCATCAACTTCATTGCTGTTAAATTTTATGGTGAATTCGAATTTTGGTTTGCGTTGATTAAAATCGTCGCGATCGTCGCCATGATCATCTTAGGGACCTTGACGATCGTCATTGGTCTTGGAAACGGTGGCACACCGGTTGGGATTTCGAACCTGTGGTCACATGGTGGATTCTTGCCGAACGGATTCGGTGGAGTACTCCTTGCCATGCAGATGGTCATGTTTGCCTTCTTAGGAATTGAAGTGATTGGGGTCACAGCAGGGGAAGCGAAGAACCCGAAGAAAACGATTCGAAAGGCCGTTAACAACGTCTTCCTTCGGATTTTAGTATTCTACATCGGAGCACTCTTCGTCATTTTATCGATTTATCCGTGGGATCAAGTCGGTGCGAACAACAGTAGTCCGTTCGTATTACTATTTCAATCGCTCGGTATTCCGGCAGCAGCCGGTATCATCAACTTTGTTGTCTTAACGGCAGCACTCTCGTCATGCAACTCGGGTATCTTTTCGACAGCCCGGATGATGATGAACTTATCAGAGAACAGTGAAGCACCTCGTCGTTTCTCGAAAATCTCGAAAAACGGTGTTCCAGCACTTGCGACTATCTTGTCAGGCATCGCATTGCTCGTCGGTGTTGCCTTGAACTACTTCTTACCGGAAGATGTCTTTGCAATCGTGACGAGTATCGCAACGTTCGGTGCTGTCTGGACGTGGGCAATGATTTTAATCGCACAAATGCGGGCGCGGAAAGTACATGGTTCAGCAGAATTCGCTGTCCCATTCTTCCCAGTTGCGAATTATATCGCACTCGCAGCACTTGCTGGTGTTATCGTCTTGATGGCATTCGATGCAAGTACACGGATCGCTCTGGTCGTTGGACCACTTTGGTACGCGATTCTGATTGCTGTCTATTATGCACGGGGAATGCATAAGGAGACACGTCAATCAACGCGTCAAGCATCTGGAGAATAATGAAACGGGCGGATCTGCATGCGGATCCGTCTTTTTTCGTCGCCTTGTATCGAACGGTTTCGTTTTGTTTTAACGACAGATTTGCTACACTTACGACAGCAACATACAGGAGGTCACGAGATGAAAACCATTCATGTAGATGAGTTACAAGAACGATTAGAGGCAGGCGAGGCGTTGCATGTCGTCGATGTACGCGAGCAGGATGAATACGATGCAGGACATATTCCGAACGTCCGCTTCCTTCCGATGTCTGAGATCGGTGAACGCTATACAGAACTTCAAGAAGGCGAAACGTATTACTTGATCTGTAAAGCAGGAGCACGTAGCGAAAACGTTGGTCGTTTTCTCGAGCAGTATGGATATGATATCGTCAACGTTGAAGGCGGTATGATGAACTGGAAGGGCGATCAAGAGGCCTAAGCGTAAGCGTTACCAAGTAAGACGACTCCAAGCGAGTCGTCTTTTTTATGTGAACCAATGAACGAATATCATTTTTTCTATGAATATTTTTCGTTATTCTTCCGATAAAGAAGGTAGAATAGCGAGTCCTTGCACTCGAGAATGGAGTGACACATGGAACAAAAGATTAAACGAACGATGAGTATCAAACAAAAATTAATCCTGACATCAATTTTGCTGTTAGTAATTCCAGCGCTCGTCATCGGATTCGTCGCCTACAATCAGGCGAAACAAACGATGACGGAACAAATCCTGCAATCGGCACACGGTGGCGTCGATCGGATGAACGACGAGATTCAGAACATTATTGATCCGATGCGACGCGATGTCGCCTTTTTTGCGGACCGAATTGACGGTACGCTTTATCAACAAGGGAAACCGAATGCTGCGTTAAAGGAAAAAATGACGGAATACCTCGATATGCATCCGCAAGCTGCGAATATCTACTTCGCGACGACAGAAGGGGATATGAATATTTTCCCGGAACAAGTCATGCCAGATAATTATGATCCGCGCGAGCGCTCGTGGTATCAATCGGCAGAAGCGGCTGGTGGGAAGGTTGTCATCACTGATCCGTATGTCGATGCTGCCTCGAACAAGATGATGGTCACGCTCTCGCAAACGACGGGTAACGGAAAAGGCGTCGTTGCGATTGATGTCGATGTCGACCGCATCGCAGAAATCGCGAAAAAGATTAAAATTGGCAAAGAGGGTTATGTGACGATTCTCGATTCGAATAAAAAGTTCGTTACGCACCCGACGTTAAAACCAGGTGAAAAGGCAACGGGGAACTGGGTAGCACCACTCTATGCTGACCCAGCTGGACAATTTTCGTACGAATTCGAAAATGAAGGTAAGCAGATGGACTTCATGACGAATGACCTGACGAAGTGGAAAGTGGCGGGAACGCTGTACGATCATGAAATTACGGATGCGACGTCGAGCATTCTTTGGACGACGCTTGCTGTCATTGGCGGAATGTTACTCATTGCAGCGGTCTTCATCTTCTTCATTCTTCGCTCGATCCTTCGCCCGCTCGGTCATTTGACGCGTGGCGCAGAACGGATTCAGTCTGGGGATTTAACGGAACCCGTCATCGTGGAATCAAACGATGAAGTGGGGCAAGTGGCGCAAAGCTTTAATGTCATGGTCGACTCACTCCGCTCAATCATCATCAATCTCGATCAGTCGATCACACAAGTGGCCGGCTCGTCGCAGGAATTGATGGCGAACTCTGCCCAAACGACATCCGCTTCTGAGCAGATTGCGGGATCGATTCAACAGGTCGCAGCAGGGGCAGATCAATCGAAACGTCAACTCGATGCGAACGCCGTCTCACTCCAATCGATTACAGCCGGCATCATGCGAATCGCTGAGAGTTCAACGGATGTCTCAGAATTGTCACGTTCAACGGCAACAGAAGCTGAAAACGGAACGGTCGCTGTACTGCAGAACGTTGAGCAGATGAAAGAAATCGATGCTTCGGTTCAGAACTTCGGCGGTGTCATTAGTTCACTCGCCCATCGTTCGAATGAAATCGGAAAAATCGTCGATGTCATTAACGGTATCGCTGAGCAAACCAACTTGTTAGCACTGAACGCGGCGATCGAAGCGGCACGCGCAGGCGAAAATGGAAAAGGATTTGCTGTCGTCGCGAGTGAAGTGCGTAAATTAGCAGAGCAATCACAGGATTCAACGAAACAGATTGCGCAATTGATTCAAAACATTAAACAGGAGACGGATCAGTCGGTCACAATGATGAAGGAAGTCTCAGGACAGACGAAAGCCGGTTTGTCGACGACAGAAGCATCAGCAGAGCGTTTCCAGAAGATTCTCGAACGAACGCAGGAAATGACGCCACGGATCGAAGACGTGACGGCGACTGTCGAAGAAATCGCAGCAAACGTCCAAGAAGTATCTGCGTCGGCGACGGAAATTGCACATATCGCGCAAGAGAATTCGTCCGCGTCGAAACAAGTCGCAGCGACGACGGAAGAACAGTTGAGTGCGATGGAAGAGATTTCGCAATCAGCAAAAGCATTATCCGATATGGCAGAGGAATTACAGGTACTCGTTGCCCGTTTCCGTGTTTAAACAATCGATTACTCAGAGCAAGGAAGCCTGTCTTCCTTGCTTTTTTTGTCTGTCACCATTCTGTGACGAATTGAACAAACAACTTGAAATCCCTGTGAATCCGGGCTTGAGACGGCACTAAAACGGGAATTTAATAAGTATCTAACACTTCGAAGGAGGTGGGGACGGTGAAGCAGTTACGCAAGTTGAGCGAGTGGAGCGAAGCAGGTCTTTTAGATGAAGCGACTGTCGAACGAATCGTTGATTATGAGAACCATCGTAAGGAAAAGCAACGTCTACCGCTCTTGTTAATCGTAGGAGGGACATTCGTCGCATTGGCTGTGTTCAGCTTTTTAGCCGCCAATTGGCAAGCGATGCCGATTGGCTGGAAAATCGGACTTGTCGTAGCACTCATGTGGGGCTGTTACGTCATGGGAGATCTCTCAGAACGTCGTCGTATTCTTCATCCGGTTGTCTTTCGAGTCGGCGGAATCCTAGCATTTGGCGCATCGATTCTCGTCGTGGTTCAAAGTTTTCACTTGCCGATGGAAGGATCGTTACTCGGATGGTGTGTGTTTGTCGCTGCGTTAGCACATTATGTGCTTTGGCGCCATGAAGCATACGGTGTCGTCGCTTTCCTTTCCGGATGGACGATCTTCACGAGTCTTGGTGGTTTTGGTCAGGAGCAGGCGAGTTATCTCGACTGGACATCATTCGGTCTGATGGTCGTGTTGTCGTTCAGTTGGTTTTACTTCAGTCAACGTCTGCCGTCACTTCTGTTTAGCTGGTTGTTCCTTTTCTTTAGTGGTCTATCCTTATTTCTCCTTATGTCGTATGACGGATTTCTGTGGCCGGTCTGGACGCTATTTTTGCTCGTTCCAGTGCTCTGGCTTGTTCGTGAGGAGTCCAACCGACGAATCGTCGAGATGATCTACCTGGTCGTCGCTGGCATCAGTTCGATTATCTATCTGTCCGTTCGTGCGGAATCGAATGCTGTATTGCCATCCGTGACAGAGGCGATTCTACTAGCAATCGTATCTCTCGGGTTAGGAATCTTCCTCTATCAAAAACGTCGTTCCTTATTGTTCATCGTACCGCTTGGTTTCGTCGGCGTTCTTTGGCTTGATGAACAGGCCATTCTACTCGCTATCCTCTTTGAATTATCCGCGCTACTTTATCTGTTATATCAAGAACGCCGTCATGCAGTCGTCTGGCCAGCCTTTATCTATTTTATTCTCGTTCAAATCGCGATATACGTCATCTATGCGTGGGATCGGTTGAATATGTCCTTATTTTTCCTCATCGGTGCGTTACTCATCTTCCTATTGTCTGGTGTCTTATGGTGGATACGCCGTAGAGGAGGTGTGGCATCATGAAACGTTATCTCATGCCTATACTTCAGACATGTGTCGTTAGTCTGTTGATCATCAGTTTTTTTGCGACCTCCTGGTTCGGCACATCGTATCGCTTTCGGGCAGAGCCGTTTGATCCATTTGATCCCGTTTACGGTGAGTACGTGATGCTTCAATATCCAGATTTAAAACCAGATGCAACAGTTCAAAACGGTCGTGTCTACGTCAGCTTCAAGACAGATGCTTCCGGTTATGCTCAAATCGATCGAATTTCGAATGAGCGATTCTTTGGAAGTGTCGCCGGCGATTATTACGATCAATACGTGTCGATTCCACAGTTGACGCAGTATTATGTCGAACAGGGAAGCGGAAAACAATATGAAAAAGCAAAAGCACTCGAAGTCCGAGCAGATGTGTCGCCATGGGGAACGATTCGGACGACGGATTTAAAAATTTCTGAGTAAAAAACCTTGCGTCAGGAATGAAACGGATGTACGATTAATTTAAATTTTCAGACAACTGAATCTGCATGCGTAGACGGGAAGAGTAAAGTGATCAGAAATCGATAGAGAGTCTCTGTTGCTGGAAATGAGACGATTTCGTCATTTGAAGATGGTCTCGGAGCAGTCGGAAGAACGTGAACCGTGTTCATTAGTAGAACCGACCGGTAGGAAGGATACCGTTAGCATTCCATGGAGTCTCGTACTCCTAGAGGTGGCTGAACGTGAGTTGGGCCATGAACGAAGGTGGTACCACGTGATCAGACATCACGTCCTGAGAGATAAGGGCGTGGTGTCTTTTTTGTGGAGACGTTCCCGCAGGAGGAGGATGACGAGATGGCAGAAGCATTAGTATTGCAATCAGACTTTGGTGTGAGTGACGGGGCAGTCAGTGCGATGTATGGGGTTGCCCATAGCATCAATCCGGAGATTCGGATTTTTGATTTGACGCACGATATTCCGCCGTTTCACATTTGGGAAGCGTCCTATCGGTTACTACAGACGGTACCGTACTGGACAGAGCAAACGGTGTTTGTTTCTGTCGTTGATCCAGGTGTCGGATCGAGTCGAAAAAGTGTCGTCGCGCGGACGCATGCGAATCAATACATCATCACACCGGATAACGGAACGTTGACGCATCTTTGGCAAGCCGGATACATTGCTGAAGTGAGGCAACTCGATGATCGACGGCATCGCTTACCGCGAATGGGGGAATCGTATACGTTTCACGGAAGAGATATCTTTGCTTTCACGGGTGCTCGGTTATCGAGTCATGTCATCACATTCGAGGAGGTAGGACCCGTTTTACCTGATTCGGGCATCGTCTTGCTCGACCGGACACTTGCCTCGTCGTCGGACACCGGTGTTACCGGTATCGTCGAGATTCTCGATGTTCGCTTCGGAAATGTCTGGACGAATATTCCGGTCGCTCTCGTCCGTCAGGCGGGTCTCGACATCGGTAGCCACGTCAAGGTAATGATTTCGTACCGGGAACGGATCGTCTACGAACAAACACTACTCTTTGGTCACTCGTTCGCCGATGTTCCAGTTGGTTCAGGAGTCGTCTACATCAACTCGCTGGATCAGATTGCTCTTGCCTTGAATCAAGGTTCGTTTGCGCATGCATTTGAGGTTGGAATCGGAAATGATTGGAGTGTTAACGTACAACAAATCAAAGGAGGAGATCGAACATGAAAGGATTTACGACAAAACAGATCGTCGCAACCGGGATCGGAGCAGCTGTATTCATCATTTTAAGTCGATTCGCTGCGATTCCGACGGGCGTACCGAACACGTCAATCGAGACAGCCTATGCCTTTCTCGCATTCATGGCAGTTTTGTTCGGACCAGTCACAGCTGGTTTGATTGGTTTAATCGGTCATGGATTAAAAGATGCGATTTTATATGGTTCCCCGTGGTGGAGTTGGGTCATCGTATCCGGGTTCGTCGGTTTTGGCATCGGACTCATCGCTAACCGGATTCGTTTAGAAGAAGGTGGATTGACGACACGTAAAATCGTCTTATTCAATGCCACACAAGCCATCGTTCAAGCGATCGGATGGATCATCCTTGCACCGGTACTCGATATCTTGATTTATGCAGAGCCAGCGAATAAAGTCTTCGTCCAAGGTGCTGTTGCCGCGACATCAAATATCTTGACGGTCGGCGTCATCGGCACGTTATTGCTCGTCACATATGCCAAAACAAGAAGTAAAGCAGGCAGCTTAAAACGCGAAGCTTGACCGAATGAGCTATGATCCTGTGCGAAGAGACGGCAGGGACATAGCTCATTTAGCTTGGGGGGAGAAGAACATGACAAACGTGATTGAATTTCAGGAATTTTCATTTACATATCGGAGTCAGTCGGAACCGACGCTTCGCCAGATTCAGTTAACGATTCAAGCAGGCGAACGGATCTTAATCGTCGGACCGTCGGGTTCAGGGAAAAGTACGCTAGCCCAGTGCATCAATGGGTTGATTCCGTTCTCGTATCCGGGAACGTGGGAAGGTCAGGTCCTGATCAAAGGTCAGGACGCGCGGGAGTTATCGTTGTTTGATCGTTCGTTGCATATTGGTACGGTGTTACAAGATCCGGATGCACAATTCGTTGGCTTATCGGTCGGTGAGGATATTGCCTTTGCGCTCGAAAATAAACAGACAGGGCGCCCGGAAATGCAGGAGATCGTCGAACGCGTCGCACGGATGACAGATGTTGAGACACTACTGCAATCACGATTGAATGATTTATCAGGAGGACAGCGACAACGGGCTGCATTAGCGGGGGTCCTTGTCGAAGATGCGGATATCTTGTTATTTGATGAACCACTCGCGAATCTCGATCCGGTCGCGGGGCAAGAGGCGATGATGTTAATGGATCGTTTGCAGCGTGATACGAATCGCACGTTGATCGTCGTCGAACACCGGATCGAAGATGTACTCGTCATTCCGTTTGACCGCATCATTGTCATGGTCGATGGGGAAATCATTGCCGACGATCATCCGGATGTTATCTTAAGCAATGGAGTACTTCAACAAGCGATTTTGCGGGAACCGCTCTATGTCAGTGCCGCGCGCTGGTCTGGTATGACTGTCCAATCTTCAGACCAGCCTAGCCGCATCGATCCCTTTTTAAAACGGTTCAACCAGACGAATGTGTTAGAGCGTTTAGAGGAAGTACCTCCAAAAGGAGTTGAAACATCTACTCCATTGCTTGAACTTGAGCAGTTGGCATTTCATTATCGCCAAGAAACGCCAGTGCTCGAGAATGTGACAGCGACTTTTCAAAAGGGAACGCTGACGACAATCGTCGGTCAGAATGGTGCCGGAAAATCCACGCTTGCGAAAGTGTTGAGTGGTTATCAACGAGCAACGAGTGGCCGAATCTTACTGAACGGAAATGATATCACGACCCAATCGATCGGAGAGCGGGCAGGGACGATTGGATTCGTCCTACAAAATCCGAATCATATGATTTCAAAGCACCTCGTGCAGGAAGAGATTCGCTACGGCATGCAGGCACTCGGATTAAGTGAGACGGAAGAAAACGAGCGTCTCGAGCAGACGTTACGTCGCTGCGGATTATATCCGTTTCGTAATTGGCCGATCCAAGCACTGAGTTTTGGTCAGAAGAAACGAGTGACAATCGCTTCGATTCTCGTCCGACGACCAGATATTTTGATTCTCGATGAACCAACAGCCGGTCAAGATTACCGGCATTACTCAGATATGATGGACTTTTTGGAAGGCTTGAAACAGGACGGGATGACGTTACTCATCATTACACACGACATGCATCTCGTCTTAGAATACAGCGATCAAGTCTGTCTCGTTCAAGCCGGTCGCATTCGTTACGCTGGAACGTCATTTGGACTGCTCAATCAAGAACAGTTGCTTCATCATGCGCATTTAAAACAAACGTCGCTCTTTACGATTGCGAAGCATCTCGAAGTCGATCCGGAACGATTCGTCGAGTCCGTGATTACGACGGAACGAAAGGAGCGAGAACAATGGCTGTAGAAATGCTTGGTTATATTGAAAAAGCCTCACCGATTCATCGTTTGACGGGAACGACGAAATTGATTGGCTTCCTGTTATTTACGACGGCAACGATGTTCACTTATGACACACGGGTCTTGCTTGTACTGGGGTTAGTCAGTATCGTGTTATTCCGATTGTCGCGTATTCAGTTTCGGGAAGTCCGGTTCGTCTTAATCTTTACAGCGATTTTTGTCCTGGTCAATGCGCTCGCCGTTTATCTCTTTGAACCAGAGCAGGGTGTAGCAATCTACGGATCGCGTCATGTGTTACTTGAAGGGATTGGACGATTTACGGTGACGTCAGAACAATTATTTTATCTGTTCAATCTAATCCTAAAATATAGTGTGATTGTTCCGATTGCTGTGTTGTTTCTCGTCACGACCCATCCGACAGAGTTTGCTTCTTCCTTGAATCGGATTGGTATACCCTATAAGATCGCCTTTGCAGTTTCCTTAGCGCTTCGTTACATTCCAGACGTACAAGCGGATTTTCGGACGATCGCGAATGCCCAAGAAGCACGAGGAATTGCCGTCTCACACGGCTCCCTTTGGCAACGGGCACGTAATAGCATCCAGATTTTACTTCCGTTACTGTTTACGAGTCTCGAGCGGATTGAAACGGTTAGCAATGCGATGGATCTCCGTGGATTTGGTGCGGGACGAAAGCGAACGTGGTACAACCAACAGACGATGACACGAATCGATTATGTTGCCATCAGTTGTGTAGTACTTTTGACGATTTTCTCGTTCATTGTCACCTTTCATGATGGCAATCGCTTTTATAATCCGTTTTAAAACGTTATACGAAAAAGGCAGTGGATGCGTCCACTGCCTTTTGTCATATGACCAATCCGCTTACGCAGACCGTTTTTGATTTTCCCAACGTGGTGAGTTCAATAGTTCAATCCATTTCTTAACGGCTGAGATCGTGATGACGATTGCAAGGAGTCCCATTGTTACAGACAAGACAGTGTTTAAGATACTGAACCCTGGAGAATCTGGATTCGCATAAACGTTTGCCACCATCCAGATGTCAGCGAACGTTACCGTAACCAAGAGGTAGACGAGCGGGATGAACGTCGTCAGTGCATAGACTTTTTTATCGGCGATTTTCAAGATGATCGTCGTACCGATGATTAAGCCGATCGAAGCCATCAGCTGATTCGAGACACCGAACAGGGCCCAAATTGAACCGATGTCGCCCGAGAACAAGAGATAGCCCCAGAAGAACGTCCCGAGTGCTGAAGCGAAGATGGCACCTGGAATCCAGTCGATACGCTTCAATGGTTTGTAGAACTCGCCGAAGAAATCTTGAATCAAGTAACGGGCGACACGTGTTCCTGCATCGATTGCAGTTAGAATGAAGACCGCTTCGAACAGAATGACGAATTGGAAGAAGAAACCGGCAATCTCTTTAAACCACGGGATGGCGCGGAAGATGAACGTCATACCGACCGCGAGTGAGACGGCACCACCTGTTCGACCGGCAAGGTCGAGTCCGATTTCACGAGATAAATCATCCAAGTAGACCGTGCTCATACCAAGCGTCGCGAATACTTCTGGTGTTGAGTTGATGGCGAAGTAATCACCGACTTCAAGCGATGTCGCAGCGATCAATGCCATGACGGCAACGAGACACTCGACAAGCATGGCACCAAAAGCAACCGGTTTGATGTCACTCCAACGATTGATCATCTTCGGTGTCGTACCAGAACCTACGAAAGCGTGGAAACCAGAAATCGCACCACAGGCAATCGTGATCGAGATGAACGGCCAGACTGGACCAGCAATAATTGGACCGCCACCATCAACGAACTTCGTAAACGCTGGAAAACGAATATCCGGATTGATGATGAAGACACCGACGATCAAGGCAAGGAAAACACCGATCTTCATGAAGCTAGATAAATAATCGCGCGGTGCGAGTAAGAGCCAAACTGGCAATGCAGCAGCGAAGAATGCATAAATCGGTAAAGCGATCGCGAGCTGGCGAGACGAGAGGTCGAACCAGTCACCGATGAATGTTTCCGTCAACTGAGGACCAAAACCAATCGCAGCTAAGATGAGTAAAAAACCAACTGTTGAAGCAAGGGCTAGATTACCACCTTTACGTAAGTAAATCCCAACGAACATCGCAATCGGAATCGTCGAGAAAACGGCGAATGTGCCCCAAGGGTTATGTTCAAGTGCGTGCAAGACGACCATCGATAGACCAGCCATTGTGATCGTGATGATGAAGAGCATCGCAAGACCGGCACAAAAACCAGCGACTGGTCCCAGCTCTTTTTTAGCGACTTCAGACAGCGACTGACCATCTTGGCGCATTGAGGCAAACAGAACGACCATATCATGGACCGCTCCACCGATGACGGCACCGATCAAGAGCCACAGTAAGCCAGGGAGATAACCGAACTGAGCAGCAAGGACAGGTCCGACGAGTGGACCGGCAGCAGCGATTGCCGCAAAGTGGTGTCCGAATGAGACCCATTTGTTCGTTGGGACGTAATCTTTTCCGTCCGCTAGTTTGTGAGCAGGTGTTTCACGATCATCTTTGATTTTTAAGACTTTCGCGGCCATGAACGTACCATAGAGACGATATGCAATTAATAAGATACAGATGACAGCAATAACGATGGGAGTAGCGCTCATCTAAAATTCCTCCTCTTGAATGAACTATGATGGATTTAGTATACAAGTTATGGAAGCGCTTTCTTTGATTTTTAGATGAGGTGTCGTTTTTGTCCGGTGAAAGGTTGAAAACGGCACCTGAACCACAAAAAAGAAGCGCTCAAATACCAAGCGCTTCTTTCAATAGTTTGACATACGTCCGACTGACCGGAACGTCGATCTGATGAATCTTTAAGTTGTAGGCACCGTTGAACCAAGGTTCGATCGCATCAATCGCTGATAAGTTGACGAGATAAGAGCGATGAACCCGTAAAAATCGATGATCTTGAAGCTTGCGTTCGAGTTCGAGTAAGGTCTCGTTCGAAGGATAGGCGTCATGTTCCGTGACGATTTTCGTCTTTCCGTTCTCAGCGACGATGTAATCAATATCTTGCGGGGACAATAATTTGAGTCGCTCACCGGTTTCGACGGCTAGTCGTTCGATTCGGGGTGCTTTTTTTGGCATCGGACGCGCGACTTTTTCAATCGCACGAACAATTCGTGCCGGATCGTATGGTTTTAAGATGTAATCGTAGGCGTTGAGTTCGAAAGCCTCAAGCGCATGAGCATCGTATGCCGTCACAAACAGGAGAGCTGGTGGACGCGGCATCGACTTCAAGCGTTTAGCGACTTCAAGACCGCTTCCATCCGTTAGTTCGATATCGAGAAAAACTAAATCGGGTTGAAGAGAGCGAACGAGTCGTTCCGCCTCCTCGACACTGCCAGTTTCCCCGACGACTTCAAGACCGGCTGCGGTCACATGATAACGGAGCTCATCACGTGCGAGAGGTTCATCTTCAATCAACAGGGTGCGCATGCTGGACCTCCTTTCTGACTTCGATCGGGAGACGAATCGCGATCGTCGTCCCATTTTGACCGTCACTCGTGATCGTAAACTGTCCTTTTTCACCATATAGACTGCGAATCCGTTCGGCTGTATTAAATAGTGCGGTACCAGTACCTGCGGACGGAACGACTTCTCGACCGAGCCGAGCAAGACGAGAGGCGTCGATTCCGCGTCCGTTATCGACGACTTCGAGGCAAAGGTGATCTGCTTCACACCATGCCGTCACTCCGACATAACCCGTCTGTTCAGAAGAAAAGGCATGAAGGAACGCATTTTCGATCAACGGCTGTAAGATGAACGGTGGAACGAGTAAAGCCGTCGTCTCGTCTGCTAAATCGATATCGAGAAACGGACGGTTCGGAAAGCGAGCTGCTTCAAGAGAAGTATACGCTTCAATGTGCTCGAGTTCCTTTTGGAGCGGAATTTTCGTCGAACGTGCACCTTGTAAGTTACTGCGGAAGAAAGTCGATAATTCGAGCAATAACGTGCGTGCCTGTTCGACATCCGTCCGGCAAAGCGCATAAATCGTATTGATAGCATTAAACAGAAAGTGTGGATGAATCTGCGCTTCAAGTGCGCGGATCTCGGCATCCTTCAGTAAGCCAGCTTGACGCTGTGCATTCCCGAGTGCTAGTTGTGTCGAGAACAATTTCGCTAACCCTTCAATGAGTTCGACTTCGACGGCGTCGAGCAATTCAGCATGAGGATAATAGACTTTCAACGTCCCAATCGTCGTTTTCCCGACAATCAGTGGAGCAATGATTCCTGCTTGGAGTGGACAATCATGTACAGGGCAACCGATATCAAGTCGTTCCGTGACGAGTCGGACTTGTCCGTCCTGCAAGACGTGTTCCGTCGGTTTTGTCGTCCAGTGACTCCCAGCTTGATGGTGGTCGCTCCCGATCCCGATATGGGCCAGGATGACGGAACGATCCGTCAGTGAGACGGCTTCGGCTCGCGTTTGCCGCAACAGAATTTCCGCAACGGCCTCTGCCGTGTGGATATGTAAACCGCGCGTCAGATGCGGCAGCGTCAAATCGGCGATATGCAACGACCGTTCGGCTTCCCGTGCGCGAACCGTTTCTTCTTCTCGGGCGGCGAGACGGATGATTGATAAAAACAACCAGACACCAAGAACGTTGATCAGTGTCATCGGTAAAAAGATGAATTGAACAAGTTCGACAGCCGCATCAAAGGGGCGGGCGAATAGTAAAATCAGTGACATTTCAAACAGCATCAAAAAAGCAGTCAAACAAACGGGCAATAAAGCTTGGCTACCGAGTCGATCACGCCAGTAAGAGCGAAGTAATCCGCTGATACCACCGGCGATGACGGTAGAAAGCGCACAAGCGAACGCTGTGAATCCGCCGAGGGAATAGCGGTGAATTCCGACGATCAGTCCAGTCATCAATCCACCGAGCGGACCAGCGAGTAACCCACTGATGACGACGATCATCGTTCGTGTGTTCGCAATCGCTGATGTCCCATCGACTTCTTCGAGCCAAGCATGGGGCAAGAATTCGGCTAAGTCGACTTTGACCCCTGTATAGTTACTTAAAATACCATAGGTCGCAAAAAATAGGACGAGGACACGAAATTGCCAGCCCGCTTCCGGTTGACGCAGTAGCCGACGTGTCGGTCCCCACTGTGCGAGGATGAACGCTAAGATGATCATGATACCGAGTCGTTCGAGTAAAAAAGGAATCAGTTCCAACATATGCATTCCTCCATTCGAGTTAAGTGTAAACGCTCGCAAAACGGAGAGCAATGCCGGTACACAAAAAAGCCATACCCGCTCAATGAAGAGGGGTACGGCAAACTTACTTATTGTGCGTCTTTATCGAACGTGATGCGTGCGATCGCATCGTGTTGGTGAATCGTTTCTTCGTTACGGCATTCAACGTAGAACGAAGCGATTGGATCCATTTCGTACAAGTCAGCAGCAATCAAGCGAACCATATCTTCTACGAAACGTGGGTTTTCGTATGCCATTTCTGTCACACGCTTTTCATCCGGACGTTTGAGTACTGGGTGAAGTGGCGCTGAGGCATTTGATTCCGCAGCATCAAGCAATGATTGTTTCCAGTCAAAGTCTTCTGCTTCATCACGTAACGATGCTTCCATCGTGACGTAACCACGTTGGTTGTGAGCACTGTATTCACTGATTTCTTTCGAACATGGGCAAAGTGTCGTCACGTTGATCGTCAAGCCGACAGACAATGTTGCTTCATCTGTCTCTGTGTTAACGCTGACTGTTTGCCACACTTCAGCATTCATCAAACCACTGAGTCCCGTTGCGGGTGCTTTACGCGTGAAGAACCATGGGTAGCGGATTGTCAATTGACCTTCCGTTTGTTCCATGCGGTCCGCTAAATCACGCGCGAATTGAATGAGTGATTCATTTGTGACCGTCCAACCTTCGTTGTGGTATTGATCGAGTTGTTCCGTTAAGCGGCTCATATTGATCCCTTTACGGTCTTGTACGAGTGATGTCGACAGTTCAAACGTCGCGACTGTCGCTTGTGTTTTGTCTCCGTCTTGGATGACGACAGGATGTTTGACGTTTGAGATTCCGACAGCATCTAGTGCGAACAGGAAGTTCTTCGGTGTATTTTGCAAGTCGACCATCTTATCTTTTTCAGTCGGTTTTGTTCCTTTAATCGGTGGTACCGAACCGAACAGCTTATGGCGCTCTTCTTTCGTTGGTAACGTAATCGGGTAGGTAGACATATTCATTGGCCCCTTTGTCCTTTTGTAGTGTTTCAATAGTAATAACATGACAGGAATGCTAGAGACGAGCAAGTCTGATGATTCCGCAAATGTGTTTCATCGTTTCATCGCTAGAAGTATTGTCTTGAATTTTATCACGAACATCAAATAAACGAAACTCGCACGACTCAAAAATGACACATTCTATAACTGTATGAATAACTTACTTGCAATCGGGTATATTATCCTATAGTATATGTTCAGGTGAACGTGTAATCATTGTTTTTTTGTCATAGTCAGTAACTAAGTTTTTTATTTTACAGGTAGTTAAAGAAAGGGATGACAGAGATGGATTGGCAGTTACTAATACAGTATGCCTGGGTCGTACTCGTCTTGATCGCGCTTGAAGGATTACTTTCAGCGGATAATGCACTTGTACTCGCGGTCATGGTCAAGCACTTACCAGGAGAACAACAGAAGAAAGCACTTTTTTATGGATTAGCTGGGGCGTTCGTCTTACGATTCGCGGCATTGTTCGCGATTTCGTTCCTCGTCGACATTTGGCAGATCCAAGCACTTGGAGCAGCGTACCTGCTCATCATGGGACTACGGCATATTTATAAGACCGTTAAAGCCAGAAAGCTCGGTGAGAATCACGGGGCTGAAAATGAGCTAGATGAAGAACCAAAGTCAGAAGAGCCTGTTTCAAAAGGGGAATTCTGGCGGACAGTCGCGAAGATTGAATTCGCAGACTTAGCGTTTGCTGTCGATTCGATTCTTGCAGCAGTAGCACTTGCCGTTGCCCTTCCAAACTGGGGATCAGGCGAAATCGGTGGTTTGAACACAGGTCACTTCATCGTCATCTTAACAGGTGGTTTGATGGGGGTCGTCTTGATGCGTTTCGCGGCACGTGTCTTCGTTAAGTTGCTTGCGGATCGCCCAGGTCTTGAGACAGCAGCCTTTGCAATCGTCGCTTGGGTCGGTGTGAAGCTAGCCGTTCTTGCGCTCGAGCACCCGAAATACCACGCATCAATCGAAGGAACAATCTTTGAAGCCTTAAAACTTCCTGAAGGATTTGCCCACAGTACACCATGGCAGGCATTCTTCTGGACAGTCATGGTCGGTCTTGCACTTTGGGGTTGGTTCTCTTCACCAAAAACGAAACCAAATCCAGATGCTGAAAAGAAAGTTGATCAAAACTTATAAGAAATGGAACGATCCGTCGATGACGGGTCGTTTTTTTGTGTTAGATTTTATTGAACATTGGGAATAAAACACAAGGTTAAGTACTTGAGTCGAGCTTTCATCTTTTTCTTTCCGATCGACCGGCATATAATGAATAGACTGAACAAAAAAGGGGATTCGTTAGTATGGATATTGGATTAATTACACAGTATGCGACCGTCGGGCTCGTACTGATCATTTTGCAAGGATTATTATCCGCCGACAATGCGATGGTCATGGCGGTCCTAGTCCGACCGTTACCAGACGATCAGCGCAAAAAAGCACTCTTCTACGGTCTCGTCGGGGCACTCGTCTTACGTTTCGTAGCAATCTTCTTTGCCTCGTACCTAGCGACGATTTGGGAACTACAAGCACTTGGGGCGATTTATCTCTTTTATGTCGCATTTAAAGGAATCGTCGAGGCACGATCGAATAAACATCAAGTGCCAGACACGATTGCATCACAAAAAGCCTCACCGAACTTTTGGTGGACGGTCGTTAAAGTCGAGTTCTCCGATTTAGCGTTCGCGGTTGACTCGACGCTTGCAGCTGTTGCGATGGCAACGACACTACCGATGATCGGGGGAACGATTGGTGGTCTGAATACAGGACAATTCTGGGTCGTCTTCTTCAGTGGAATCATTGGACTCGTCATCATGCGTTACTTCGCAAGCTGGTTCGTCGTCTTGCTACAAAAACGACCAGGTATCGAAGAAGCAGCGTTTTGGCTTGTCGCTTGGGTTGGCGTAAAACTCGTTGTCATGACACTTGCCCATCCGTCAATCGACGTCTTGCCGCATGAGTTTCCAGAGAGTACACTATGGCAAACGATCTTCTGGGTCGTACTTGCCTTGATTTTAATCATTGGTTGGTTCCGCAGTGGGAACAGTTCGACTAAATCAGCACAATAACTAGAACTAGCGGGCAGGAACACTCTGCCCGTTTTTCGTTAGGAGAGATTTTATGCAAAACGGTAATTTCATTCGGATGTTAACACGGATGCAAAATGTTCCACGGTGGGATGAATACGCACCACGTTTTCCGGATAATGCAGCCAGTCACAGTTTTCGCGTCGCTTTATTTAGCTTGATGGCAAGCTATTTAGAAGAAGCTGACGGTCAGGCTCCGGTCGATCGTTTGACGTTGCTCGGAAAAGCATTGTTCCATGATATGAACGAAGTCATCACGGGACCAATCAAACACCGGACGAAAAAAGAGCCGACGTTACACGCGCATATTCAGGCAATGGAACAACAAGCGAGTGAACAGCTCGTCGCCTTGCTCTCGAAATCGCTACAACCAGCGTTTACGACCTACCTCGTTTATGCGGAAGATGATTCGCCAGAAGGGCGAATCGTCGAAGCCATCGATACCTTCGATGCGATGTTGTATGCACGACGGGAAGCACGAATGACAGCCTCAATCTTTTTTGAACGGAAGGCAGCTGAACTGCAGGCAGTTCTCGAACAACACCCACTCGTTTCTGTCCGTCGCTTGACGCAGTCCGTCATGGAAGAAGACGAGATGTCTCATTTCATTGAAAACGTCTTGATGATGGACACGATTCGGCGCTGGAAAGGGCGTTTCAATACGATTGATGATAACGACGCGACACATGCGTTTCGGGCAGCATCGCTTGGTATCTTCAATGGTCTGATTGAATCGGAAAAGTACGGCGTCACGATTGATATCGAAGAAGTCGTCTCTCGTCTACTGTGTCATGATTTGGTCGAAGGAACGACAGGCGATGTCCTCGGACCGGTCAAACATGCGACCCCGATCACGGCAGCTGCTTTTGAAGCATACGAACGGGCAGAGGGAGAGACGTTAATCAATAATTTACCGGAAGACATCCGAGCGGCGTTTCGTCGGTTCGTCGTCGAAGCAAAAGATGAGACGTATGAAGGACAAATGGTGGACGTGATTGATAAACTCGATGCGTTGATCAAGATGAACATGGAACGGAAACTAAATGGTGTCGAGTATGAGACCGGTTATCGCGCGCAACTCAAAAAGGTGCAAATGACATACGAAAACCCATCGGTCGTCTTTTTCCTTGCCTATGTCCTGCATGATTTGGATTACGTGACGTCATGAAGAAAGAAACGATGACTCCACGCCGCCTGACGTTGATCCTGATTCTCGGTTCACTCGCTGCACTTGGACCGCTCTCGATCGACATGTATCTACCTGCTTTTCCGGACATGTCACGCTCGTTTGATGCGAGTGCGTCACTGATCCAACTGAGCTTAACGGCATGTATGCTTGGGATGGCACTCGGGCAGTTGATTGTTGGACCGCTCAGTGATGTTCGCGGACGCAAACGTCCGTTAATGATTGCTCTGCTTGCATATCTGCTCGCTTCTCTCGCTTGTGCCATGGCACCGACGATTGAAGTGTTGATTGCGCTTCGCTTTGTCCAAGGCGCAGCTGGAGCGTCTGGCATCGTCATTTCCCGGGCAATCGTCCGCGACTTGTTTGAAGGACCGGAGTTAACGCGGTTCTTTGCGGCACTGTCACTCGTCAACGGAACGGCACCGATTCTCGCACCGGTCATTGGTGGACAAATCCTTCGGTTTGGCGACTGGCATTTCGTCTTTTATTTGCTCGCGATTTTAAGCACATTGATGTTACTTGCCGTTGCAATGCGTTTACCAGAAACACTCCCACTTGAGAGACGTGTCGAAGGCAATTTGACGACGACGTTGAAAACCTTCGGACGTTTGTTGACGGACCGTATTTTCATCGGCTATGCGTTCGCGCAAGCATTCGTCATGGGCGCAATGTTTGCCTATATCTCCGGTTCACCATTCGTCTTACAAAATATTTATGGTGCTTCACCGCAACAGTTCAGTTTTTTGTTTGGCTTAAACGGAATCGGAATCATCTTAGCGGCCCAAATCGCTGGTCGTCTTGCTGGTCGTGTTGATTCAGAACGGCTGATGCGGATCAGTTTGACGATTGTGGCAAGTGCAAGCATCTTGTTATTCCTTGCCTTAACGTTAACGGATCAACTAATCTTCGTCATGATTCCACTGTTCTTCGTCGTCTCAAGTGTCGGTTTGATCTCAACGCTCGGTTTCACTTTAGCGATGCAAAACTATGGATCAACGGCTGGGAGTGCCTCGGCACTTCTCGGACTGTTACCGATGCTCATCGGCTCACTTGTCTCGCCACTCGTTGGGATCATGGGGGAGCAATCGGCTATTCCGATGGGGCTGATCATCATGACACTCGATTGTCTGGCGCTCGTTCTCTATTACGGTCTGATCGTTCGTCGACCAAATCGTTTATAAATGTTGGTTATTCAAAAACGTTTGTCCTATGTATGGGACGAACGTTTTTTTCTTTAATGAAAGGAAAATAAATGGAATTCATTTTGAAACATTTTCTAGGTTTTTTTCGTAAAAGAGAAAGAAAGTCAGTACTTCAGAAAGGAGTGGAGCGATGAAACAGGAGTTGCAGCGTGAACGAGAACCGTCGATTGAGGCAAGGTTAGCCCGTCATTTTGCCGCACAGAAAAAATACTTACGCCGTCAAGAAGAGGCAATCGATCAACGAGACAAAGAATTGGCTCGTTTATTGTTTGAGGAAAACCGGACTGCTTATCAAAGGGCTTACCACGAGCTGTATGGCTCACATCCTTACATCGAGGTGAACAAAGATGGACGTTAGTACACTTTATTTATATGCGTTAGCGGCTGCTGCTTGTGGTGTGTTTGTGTCCATCCTATTCTCAGACGTCATTCCAGGCGTCGATCAAATCTTTCATCCCACGTTGATCTTATCTTTCATCATCATTACATCCGCAATCGGCTTCGGACTCGAACAGCTCAGTCCGCTTGGTTCGATTTTGATTTTGATAATCAGCAGTGTCATCGCGTTATTAGTGACGACGCTAATGCATATCTTTTTGTTCGTTCCAATGGCACAAGCGGAACAGTCGCTTGGTTTTTCAGAACAGACGCTAGAAGGACGTAGCGCAACCGTCATCGTGCCGATCCCGACTGAAGGGTATGGCGAGATCTTACTCGATGATGTGTCAGGGCGCGTATCAAAGTCAGCCGTTCTATTTGAAGGACCAGCTTTACCGCAAGGCACGAAGGTGCTCGTCATCGAGATTAAACAAGGCGTCGCCTCTGTTGTGACGTATCCCCATCAATGGAAAAAGGAGATGTTTTTATGAATCCAGTGTTAATCGTATCGATCGTCGCGGTCGCGTTGATCGTTGCTTTGATTGTCCTATTCATTACGAAGTATCGGACGGTTGGTCCGGAAGAAGCATTAATCGTATCCGGGAGTTATCTCGGAGGGCGCAACGTGAATACGGATGAGTCCGGCAACCGAGTGAAGATCATTCGCGGAGGCGGAACGTTCGTACTGCCTGTCTTCCAACAGGCAACACCACTGAGTTTGTTATCGAGTAAACTCGAAGTCACGACACCAGAAGTGTATACGGAGCAAGGTGTACCGGTCATGGCAGACGGAACAGCAATCATTAAAATCGGTAGCTCGATTTCTGAAATTGCGACGGCAGCGGAGCAGTTCCTCGGAAAATCAAAAGAAGAGCGCGAAGGAGAAGCCCGTGAGGTTCTCGAAGGTCACTTGCGTTCGATTCTTGGCTCGATGACCGTCGAAGAAATCTATAAGAACCGAGATAAGTTCTCGCAAGAAGTTCAGCGAGTCGCGTCACAAGACCTTGCGAAGATGGGTCTCGTCATCGTGTCGTTTACGATCAAAGATGTGCGTGACAAGAACGGATACTTAGAATCACTCGGGAAACCACGGATTGCTCAGGTTCGCCGTGATGCCGATATCGCAACGGCAGACGCGGAAAAAGAGACACGCATCAAACGAGCAGAAGCTTCAAAGGATGCGAAAAAAGCAGAACTCGAACGTGCAACGGAAATCGCTGAAGCGGAAAAAGAAAATCAGTTGAAGATGGCAGATTACCGTCGCGAGCAAGATATCGCGAAGGCGAAAGCCGACCAAGCGTATGATCTCGAGAATGCACGTGCGCAACAAGAAGTCACAGAGCAACAGATGCAAATCAAAATCATCGAGCGTCAAAAACAAATCGAACTCGAAGAACGCGAAATTCTGCGTCGTGAGAAACAATACGATGCGGAAGTCAAAAAACGTGCCGATGCGGATCGTTACTCGATTGAACAGGCAGCTCAAGCGGACCGTGCGAAGCAATATGCGGAAGCAGACGCAACGAAATACCGGATTGAAGCATCAGCAAAAGCAGATGCAGAACGAATTCGTCTCGATGGTCTCGCGAAAGCGGACGCCGAACGGGCACAAGGGGAAACAGAAGCCGATATCATTCGCTTGAAAGGTCTTGCTGAAGCAGAAGCGAAAGAAAAAATCGCGCAGGCGTTCGAACAATTCGGACAAGCCGCGATCCTTGATATGGTCATTCGGATGATGCCTGAATACGCGAAAGAGATTGCAGCACCACTCGGTAACATCGATAAGATCACAGTCGTCGATACAGGTAGCGGTGAAGGTGGTGGCGCGAACCGGGTCACAGGTTACGCAACGGATTTGATGGCGTCACTGCAAGAGACGTTAAAAGCGTCGTCAGGACTCGATGTCAAAGAGCTGATCGAGAACTTCTCCGGTAAAGGAACAGCAAAACCATTGACGGTCAATCTAAATTCACATGATGCAGTGGCAGCGTCGAAAACTGAAGACTAATATGCAAAGTCGTGTCTTATTGATCGCGTTTGCGCTCCTTCTTTTTCATATCGCTTGGCCGCTTCCGTGGTATGCACTGGCAGTACTAGGTGGCGTCATTGGCATCATCAAGGGATACACAACGGATGAAGGAATCGTCAATATATTTAATGTGAAAAAAGTGTCCTATTCGCTACAGGATCGACAGACACGTCAGGAAGCCGTTCTTGCTCTGATGTGTAGCCTGTTGACAGTTGATTTCCCGTATTGGTATGCCGGTGTGACAACAGGAATAGGATGGCGTGACGTCGGATACGTTGGATTTGAAGTAATATCGACGCTTCTGTTCGCTTACTTCTTATTCCGTTTCCTATGTCTGAATCTTTTCCGACCGTTCTCGGTACCGGAAAGAAGGGAGCAGAAAGATGGATAGTATCGTATTACTACTGCAAGAGCGCTGGATTCTGTTGCTGCCGTTCCTCGTCGTGTTCTTGATCAACGTTGGGTTATTGACTGCCCTTCTTAAGAAACGACGTGATTTGCCGAAGATGTTAGTCTTTGGAATGGGAGGGATGGCGAGCGTGTTCATCGTCTTTTCGCTCGTCTTAAGTGTCTCACTACTGTTCTTCGGATATAACTCATAATCACAAAAAACGGGGCAGGCTCTAAACAGAGTCCGTCCCGTTTTAAATAAAGTAAGAATGAATGCCATTAACGTGGAAGATCGTATCCAATGACGACAAGTCCTGGTCCAGTGTGTGAACCAATGGCTGCACCGGCGATCGTCAAGATGACTTCGCTTGGTGAGAAATGTGCCTCAATCAATTGTTTTAACTGTTCTGCTCGTTCGATCGAATCCCCGTGACCAATCATGATCCGGTGTCCATCAATCGCTGGACGCGCTTCCTCCATCCACTCGACGATCCGGTTCATGACCTTTTTCTGACCTCGGATTTTTTCTTTTGGGATCAATTTCCCGTCTTCGACTGTCAACAGTGGCAAAATCGATAGGAGACCACCGATGAAGGCACTGGCACGAGAAACACGCCCGCCACGCATCAAGTATTCCAGTGATTCTACCGTGAAAAGATGACGAACCGTGTTGACCTTCGCTTCAGCATAAGCCGCTGTTTCTTCAAACGAATGCGTCTGTGCATACTCTGCGACATCGAGAACGAATAGTCCTTGTCCCGTTGAAGCTGTTTTCGTATCGAGTACGAGATAAGGCACGTTCGGATATTTTTCCGCGAGTTCATCTACGAGCATCTTCGCGGTTTGGTACGTTCCAGATAATTCGCTCGAGAAGGCGAGATAGAGGAAAGGATCACCTTGTTCGAAGTGACGCGTGAACACCTCGACCATCCGGCTGACTTCTACTTGAAATGTCTTCGGTGCTGCACCGTCACGCATCTTATCATACAGTTGTTTCGGAGATATCGATTCTCCATCGAAGAACGTGTCTTCGTCGATCAATACGCCGAACGGCATGACCGTAAAATCATAAGCATCTAACATGTCTTTTGGTGCATCAGCACCACTGTCTGTGATCAATCGGATCATCACGTTCTCTCCTTTCTTAACCTAGGGCTTTTTCGTTTCGATCAAGCATTCGACTCAAATTGACACCGAACCGCTCGTTCTCGAGTTCCGTCAAAGTCGCTGGTGTCAAATCAGCGCCGAGCGCAAGTAACGCTTCATACGCACGACGTAAGCAGTCCTCGACCGTCAATGAGGTACCGAGTAATTCTTCAAGCGAAGCCATCGTTTCTGGAACAATAGTTGGATAGACGAATTTCGTCGTCTCACCTTGAAGCGCTGCCGCGTAAAAGTCACGGACTAAAGCGGCACGTTGACTTCCACTTCCGTTAACACAGAGGTAGATTTGAACAGCAACGCCACCGCGGACACGGCGTTGCGAGATACCAGCGAACTTTTTACCGGCGATCGACAGGTCGTAAGAACCAGGACAGTATGAACCGACGACTTCACCGGCGACGATTGCATCTGTTTCCTGCGCGAACATGTGACGAACGAGTGCAAGCATCGCTTCGTAACCACTGTCGATATCGATCCCACCGCGTTCCGGTAAGACGAGCGAAATATTCAAGACACCAGCGTCAAGGACGACAGCAAGACCACCTGAGTTGCGGACGACGGGCGAGAAACCATGTTCGTTCAAAACGGCTACACCGTCAGCAAGATGAGGAAGACGGGCATCCTGGATGCCGAGGACGACGGTTTCGTGGTGAATCCAAGAGCGGAGTGCGGCTCCTTCTGTTGCAACGGAAGCACATAATGTGTCGTCCATCGCAAATGATTGTGTCGCATGGAAAGCAGTTCCGAGTGACGTTTGATCAAAAATACGATAATGTTCTTGTTTTAAGAGTTCGATTCCCATAGGCTCGTTCCTTTATTGTAGATTTGCGACATCATTATAGCACAGGGTGTGTAAAGTTTCTGTGCGAAGCGCCGCGCGAGACAGGAATCCTTGGAAACAAAACCGAACAACAACGACATAGACACGATTTAAAGGAGAGAAACATATGTATCAATCATTAGGGCAATTAAAGGAAACGAAGGTCTTCAAAGATCCGGTTCATCGCTATATCTATGTCAGTGATCAGTTGATTTGGCAATTGATTGGTACACGTGAATTTCAGCGACTGCGCCGAATCAAGCAACTGGGAACATCTTTTTTGACGTTTCATGGGGCGGAACACACACGGTTCCATCACTCACTTGGTGTCTATGAAATCACGCGGCAACTGATTGACGTCTTTAACGGTCGCGCCGACTGGGATGATCAATACCGGGAGTTGACGCTCGCTGCAGCACTACTGCACGATGTCGGACACGGACCGTTTTCGCATGCGTTCGAAAATGTCTTTGGTGTCAATCACGAGACGTGGACGGAGCGAATCATCCTTGGAGATACGGAAATCAAGAAAGTGCTCGATCAAGTCGGAGACGGGTTTGCAGAAGAAGTCGCCTCAATCATTAATAAAACGCATCCGAATCAACTGCTCGTCACGATGATCAGCTCCCAACTCGACGTCGACCGGATGGACTACTTGTTGCGCGATGCGCATTTTGCCGGTGTCAGCTACGGGAAATTCGATCTCGAGCGGATGTTACGTGTGTTGCGCCCGGCACCGAATCAGATGGTCGTCAAACAGTCGGGAATGCATTCGATTGAAGACTATATCATGCGTCGGTATCAAATGTATTGGCAAGTCTACCTGCACCCGGTGACACGATCAAGTGATTACCTATTAAAAGCGATTCTCGAACGAGCGCAGGAGCTGTACCTGTCCGATTATCCGTTTGCGATTGCACCGATCCATTTGATGCCGTTATTTGATCAGAACATGGAGTTGCGCGATTTCCTTGGGCTCGATGAGACAATCGTCTACTTTTATTTTCAGCAGTGGGCAAATGAACAAGATCCAATTCTTTCTGATTTGTCTGGGCGATTCGTTGACCGGAAGTTGTTTAAGTATGTCGATTATCCGGCTGAAAAACGTGAACTCGTCCATGAAAAATTATGCGAGCTGTTTGAAGCGATTGGTCTGAATCCGGCGTATTATTTACTTGAAGATAAACTCAGTCGTCTTCCTTATGATTTATACGGAGATAACGGTGAAATCAGCAAACAACCGATCATGTTACAGATGAAGGATGGGCAGATGAAAGAAATTTCGCAAGTTTCGCCACTCGTTCAAGCAATCGCCACGTCACGCCAGACCGATGAGAAGTTGTTCTTCCCACAAGAGATTTTGCACGACTTGCGCGAACATGCGAATGAGAAGATGCAAATCGACCAGTTATTGATTGGTAGCGTGACGTCATGATGTCATCCGCTGTACTTGCAAAAATCTTACGAAAACTTGGTCAGGAGGGAGGAGAGGTCGAAGTCTTAAAAGGCGCGACTTCCTCCCTCATTTTGCGAGTCGGTGAGGGGATTCTTCGCATCCATACGAATCAAGATTGGCTACGGGAAGAACCTGATCTCGTCTTGCATGAAGCATTTGCGTTACAAGCAGCAGGAGACTTAGCACCAAATGTGTTGGACTATCAAACCGATGTTAGAGACGAAGTCCCGCCGTGGTTATATATGACACGTTCACCTGGAGAAATTCGGATTGATCAGGTGGATGAGCAATATGTCGATCGACTGGCACAAATGCTTGCTGCGATCCATGCGCTACCGGTACCAGAATCTAGGTATGTCTATCAGCCTTATGCGACAGAGCGTCACGTTCCGACGTGGACGCAGCATCCGGAGAGATGGCGTCAGCTACTGGCGGTCGAACCGGACGAAAGTCAAACGATCCGATTCATTCATCGGGATTTTCATCCGGTCAATGTGTTATACGAAATGAATGGAACGTGCCATACGATTGATTGGATTAATGCGTGTGTAGGTCCCATTGAAGTCGATCTTGCCCATTGTCGTTTGAATCTTGCCTTACTCGAATCCGTCGAGATGGCGGATCATTTTTTAAAAAGTTACCTGAAACAGACGAACCGCTTATACGATCACGCGTGGGATATTCGAGCTGTTTTTGATTTTGGACCTGAAACAATTGACGTCTATTCAGGGTGGAAAGCATATGGAAGGCAAAACCTTAGTCAGGACAATGTTCGGGAACGCTTGGAAAAGTTTGTCTTGAAAGTCTATGAAAATAACGAAAGCGGTTACTAAATGAACTTTTCCTCTTGTAGTTCTTCGAAATATTGATTATTCTATTACTTGGAAAGAGATTAAACGTCAGACATCGTACGAATGTACAACTGATAAACAACTAATAGATAGAGGGGTACTTCATGAAATATCTTATCGCACTACTCGGACTGGCTATCGTTTTCGGCTTGGCACTCCTTGTCAGCAGCAACCGTAAAGGCATCAAATTGAAACCGCTTGCGGTCATGCTAGTTCTTCAGCTCGTACTTGGGTTCATTTTACTCAATACATCGTTCGGATATATCGTCATTCGTGGCGTCGCGAAAGTCTTTGAAAAACTGCTTAGTTATGCGGCAATCGGGATTGATTTTGTCTTCGGTGGTTTAGCAAACGAAGGTGCACAACCGTTCTTCATCAATGTCTTGCTACCGATCGTCTTCATCTCTGCTTTGATCGGGATTCTTCAGTTCACGAAAATCCTTCCGCTCTTGATGCGCGGTATCGGTTTTGTTCTATCGAAAGTCAATGGTATGGGACGTCTTGAGTCTTATAACGCGGTTGCTTCAGCTGCGATCGGACAATCAGAAGTATTCATCACAGTCAAAAAACAAATTGGTCAATTACCAGCAAACCGTCTCTACACATTGTGTGCATCAGCGATGTCGACCGTTTCGATGTCGATCGTCGGTGCGTACATGACGATGGTAGAACCGAAATATGTCGTTACAGCAATCGTCTTGAACTTGTTCGGTGGTTTCATGATCGTCTCGATCATCAACCCGTACACGGTTGATCCGGAAGAAGATATTCTTGAAATTGTCGAAGAAAAACAAACGTTCTTCGAAATGCTCGGCGAATACATCATGGATGGATTCAAAGTCGCAATCATCGTTGGTGCGATGTTGATCGGTTACAATGCCTTGATCGGTATGGTCAACGATATCTTCTTGATGGTTCTAGGTATCTCATTCCAAGAAATTCTCGGATACATCTTTGCGCCGTTTGCCTTCATCATGGGTATTCCATGGGCGGAAGCTGTCAGCGCAGGTAGTGTCATGGCAACGAAATTGATCACGAACGAGTTTGTTGCGATGTTGAGCCTTCCAGAGTACTCGAAAGAGTTCTCAGAGCGTACTCTCGGAATCGTATCTGTCTTCTTGATCTCGTTCGCGAACTTCTCGTCAATCGGAATCATCGCTGGTGCGGTTAAAGGATTGAACGATCGCCAAGGAAGTGTCGCGGCTAGTTTCGGTCTGAAGTTACTCTACGGCGCAACACTCGTTAGTGTCCTGACGGCAATCGTCGTCAGCATCTTGCTGTAATCGTTACACATGTGAAAGAGCAATGGATCAGCGATCCATTGCTCTTTTTGTCTATCATTTCGTTGATCCATGCGAAGCAATCCCAACGCGGACCCGATGATGAGTTCCGTCACGAAAGACGTCAAAGGCAAACTGGGCGACGTTTTCTCTTGGGATTGGTCCCGTCGGTGCAGTGAAACGTGTCGTTTCAATCAATAGGTCGTCAGCAGGTAGTGCGTTGTCTTCAGTCAGTTGCGTCGGGCAGATGACAGTGAAGTCGACGTCTGCATCCTTTAAGGTCAAATAAGCTTTCAAGTGATCTTCTGCTGCAACTGTCGAACGTCGACGTGATTCACTCGATTGGAAACGATATTTCCCAGGTTCTTCTGACGCATCGAGAATACCCGCTGTACCAATGAAGATGATCCGCTCGATGCCTGATTCCTTCATCTTCGTGACGAGATGCGGAATCGCTGTCGAGAGCACTTGCTGTTGATCGGTTCCGAGACAACTAAAGACAGCCGTACTTCCTGCGAGTGCCTGTTCGAGGTCTTCGGGACTCGTTGCATCTCCTGTTAGGATGTGAAGTCGGTCATGAACCGGTAAGTCCGGAGACGTAGAGCGGACGAGTGCGCGAACATCATAGCCGTTTTCAAGTAAACGATCGATTAAAGGACGACCTGTTCGACCAGTCGCACCGAGTACAGTAACAGTAGTCATGAGTTTTCCTCCTTATAAATCAAGTAGATGGGAAAAAGAGACGTGCGGTAGCGACCGGACGTCTCTTGTTGTTTATTTATCAGCAAACATGACGCCAGCTTGACCATAATCCGTTTTTTCCATCTCTTCGATGAAGACCGTGATGTTTTCTTTTGGTGCATTCGTCGTTTCCGACACCGCTTCCGTGACTTTTTCAATCAAAGCACGTTTTTGTTCGACTGTACGACCCGATAACATTTTAACCGTAACATATGGCATGACTTCATTTCCCCCTCTAGCGTGATGACGATACGCCATCAGTATAGCGCATTCGATAGGGGATTCGTCAATTCGAACATCGTTTTCGAAAAAGAAGGGTATAAGGTAGGAGCTATTCTTGTCGGAAGCGAAGGAAGTCATACACATACGACAGAAAAGGAGATACACATATGGACGCCATCATACGAAAGAAGATTCATACGTTACTAATTTTCGATCGCGCGTTACCAGAGGATACGGCCTATCCGTTGTCTGGCGCTAAAGGGCTCGAAGTTGCTGAAATCGTTTTTGGACAGAATATTCCGTTTGGACGACTTGTGACGGATAAAGATTTAGCTCAAATGCTGAATCAAAAAGAAGCGAAGCGATACGGCATGTTGACGTTGCTTGAGGATGACATGCGCTTCAAACCGTTATTCCAAAACCGAAAACCGACAGCTGATATGGAAGAGGAGGTCGAAGCGAAGGTACGAGAGCTCGCGCATCAATTACGCGCGATTCGATCGCGTTGTTCTTCCCTTGAGCGTCTCTATTTATTTGGACGTGCTACGCAAACTCTATTTGATCGCGCTTTGCTTCATCTCGAAGAGGTCAATCCTCCGGCACATGAAGAGATTGCGTCGATGACGTGTTACCGTCTCCCGACGATTCGTCGAGCAACGGAAGAACAATTACAGACGCTTCGTTACGAGTGACTGGTTGCAGACACCTCGGAATACGGTATGATAGAGGCAACAGGATTAAAAGGGGACAACACACGATGGAAAAAAAGATTAACTTCAATATCATTTCAGATAACTCAACAGATGGTCACGGTGGATTTGGTGTCGGAACACTTAGTTTAAACAGTATGTCACCGGTCATCATTTCTCCGGAAGACGGCGAAGCCTACATCGACATGGGCGCGATGCACGCGAAAGCAGCAATCGAGAAACGCGTTAAGTTCACGACGGATAAAGCCGATACGCCAAACGGTAAACTGTACTGGATCGTCTGGGTGACAGTTGGTCGTAAACCTGAAGGCTTCTATTACGGTGGTGTCGCTGCCTGCGATCTGCTAGTCGATGCGGAAGCACGTCGCGGATTCAAGATTCTTGCGGATCACGTCAATAAAATGGATAAATCCCTTAAAGGACGGATCGTCGTCGATCACATGGATGAGCGTTCAAAGGAATTGTTACGTGATTTCTTACAAACACATAAACCGGAGATGTGGGAAAATGCTGACGCTGCTTTACATGAAGCATTGGTCTAAATAAAAAGGGCTGACTCAAAAGTCGGTCTCTTCAAAGATAAGGGTGGCAGAGTGATGGTCTGCCACCCTTATCTCGTAAAAAAGAAAGAATGACTCGTTTCACGTAACTCCTACAGGGAAAAGCGCGATTTTGCGCTGTCAGAGACAAACAAGACCCGCTTTCCTGCTTGAATGAAGCAGGAAAGCGGGTCTTGTGTCTCATCTGAGGAAAAGGCGTGAAAAGACGAGTCATTCTTTTTTGAGTCAGTGCCTTTTTTATGGTCGTTTCAGCGTTACGACAACGAGTTCCGGATGGTTGAACAGGCGAAACGGAAACAGGCTGTTCCCGAGACCACGACTGACGATTAATTCCGTCTCCTTTTCTTGATAGCGACCGGCAGTTACTTGTGGGAAGAACCCCTGACCGGGCGCATACAGACCTGCTGTAAACGGTAGACGGATCTGTCCACCGTGCGCATGACCGGACAAGACGAGATCGATGGATCGTTCGGCATACAAGGACTTATATTCTGGACGATGCGCGAGCAAAAGCTGGAACGTGTCCGCCGAGACATCTTGAAGTGCTTGATCGAGGCTTTGACGAATACCATCCGGTTCCGACAGTCCTTCGCGCCATCGTGTCGTCGTTGGGTCATCGATACCAAGTAACGAAATGGATTGACCTTGATATTCAATGACGCGCGATTCATTCCGAAGGATAGTGACACCGAGCTGCTCAAGTTTCGGTAAAATCGTTAGATTACGTCGAACCTCATGATTACCGGTGACGAAGTAAACGGGATACTGATCGACTAGGGATTTCATGAGCGAAAGGGCAGCTTCCTCACCGTCTCGTCTTGAGTCAATCAAATCACCAGTCATGACGACAAGATCTGGGTCGGCACGATCTATTTTTTTTAATAATCGTTGTTGTTCAGCTCCGAACGCTTTGCCATGTAAGTCGGCGACCTGCACGACGCGATAACCATCAAATGCTTCCGGTAAGCGGCTGGACGCGACTGTCATCTCTGAGACGTCGATGACGTTATTTTCACGGTATAAAAACCAGCTTCCTAAGGCGAGTACACCAAGGGATAATAGCCAGCGATTTCGTTTACGCATAGGGCACCTCGTTTCTTCTATTAAGCATAATTCAGGATAACAAAAAAGACCTCCTCCCGTATGCGACGGAAGGAGGAATTCGAAGTTATTTAAGCATCTTGTTTTAATTCAGTCGTTTCTTTTTGCGCATCAGGTTCATCGGACAAATCTTTGAACAGGGCGACGACCATCATCCCGACGACAAAGATGAATGGGAAAGCGGCCAATATGGCAGCGGCCTGCAACGCACCTAATCCACCAGCATACAAGAGTACAGCGGCGATCGAAGACTGCACGACACCCCACGCAAGTTTGATCCGCAGGCTTGGCATCAGGCTACCACCAGACGATAGCATACCGAGAACGTATGTCGCGGAGTCAGCTGAAGTGATAAAGAATGTAGTGATTAAGAAGACAGCAACGATGCTGAGGAATGTTCCTAAACCACCGAATGTCTCGAACAATGCGAACATTCCAGTTTCGACCCCTTTATCGTTAACAGTCGAGATTAAGTCGACGTTTTGGAACAGTTCGTTCCAAATCGCTGAACCACCGAAGACTGAGAACCAAAGAAGACCGAAAATCGTTGGAACGAGCATGATTCCAATGACGAACTCACGAATCGTCCGTCCTTTTGAGACACGGGCAATGAACGTACCGACGAATGGTGACCATGAAATCCACCAAGCCCAGTAGAAGATCGTCCAACCGTTAATCCACTCACGTTCATCTGGGTTAAAGGCAGATGCCCGGAAACTCATGAGAGGTAAGTTCTGTAAATACGCTCCTGTTGTTTGGACGAAAAGATCCATGATGAAGCTGAACGGTCCGAGGAACATGACACCAATCATCAGTAGAGTCGCTAAGACGATATTGGCATTACTGAGGCGAACGATCCCTTTATCAAGACCAGACGCGGCACTAATCATATACAGTACCGAGACGACAACGATGATGATGATTTGTGTCGTGAACGTATTCGGGACACTGCTCGTCAGGAAGTTGAGTCCACCTGAGATTTGTTGCGCACCAAGACCGAGTGATGTTGCGACACCAAAGGCTGTTGCAACGATTGCGAGTACTTCAACAGTTCCCTTACCAGCTGCTTCATAGCGCGGCTTCATTAGTGAAGCGACGGTATCTCCGATTGTAGCGGGACGCCCCTTACGGAATGTCGAATAAGCAATCGCAAGCGCGACAACGGCATACAGTGCCCAAGGGTGTAGGCCCCAGTGGAAGAACGAATAACGCATCGCAAGAGGACCGGCTTCCGTCGGATCATTTGTTGCGATGGGTGGCGTATGGAAGTGAGTCAATGGCTCTGATACACCCCAGAAGACAAGACCAATTCCCATTCCGGCACTAAAGAGCATCGCGAACCAGGAAATGAGGCTGTATTCAGGACGGTCTGAATCCTTACCGAGCCGGATTGAACCGAAACGGGAAAAAACAAGGAAAATGGCAATTAAAAGAAATGCGCTCATTCCGAGAAGATAAAGCCAACCAAAACGGTTGGAGACAAATGATTGTGCTGTTGATGTGACATTTCCAAGACTAGCTGCACCGATTAGGGATTCCGGTAAGATTCCCCATATGGTAAAGAGCACACAGAAAATGACGGATACCATAAAGACTTTTGTGATCTTACTTTTTCGATTATTTTCCATCGTGTTCCACACCTTCTTTCGAATTTTACATGGTTGTTCTGTATCGAATGATAACAACGACATTGGTAATTCCCTGACTATCCGATAACAAAACCTAATCACGCAGGACACTACCGTAACAAACATTTGGGTGGAAAAGCAAACCGACTGGGAAATGAATGCCAAGAAATCTTCTGATTATGGGGAAGGATAAGCAAAAAATGGCTCAATTTCAGGTAATTAAAATGATGCGAAAATAAAGAAATAGAGAATGTTAGTACTCTTATTTCCCGTTTCCTCTAAAAACTAACACAATGACTGATATGAGCAAATCAGAGGCACTCGGAAAACAGATTTGATATAACAAAAGCAGTCATCATTTTGAAGGAGGCATTACTCATGGAAAAAGAACAACAAAAACAAGCAATTCTTGAAGCATTTCAATCTCGTCATGCCACGAAGACATTTAACGGTCAAGTGATCCCAGAAGACGATTTCCGGTTCATTTTAGAAACGGCGTGTCTGTCACCGAGCTCGTTCGGATATGAGCCATGGAACATGCTCGTCATTCAAAATCCAGAAATCCGAGAAGCCTTAAAAGAAATTTCTTGGGGCGCACAAGGACAATTACCGACAGCGAGTCACTTCGTCTTGTTCCTCGCCCGGACAGGAGAACAGATGCAGGCTGATGGTCCACATGTCACGCAGATGATGGATTTCCTTGGTCTATCCGAAGAAGCAAAAGCCGGACGTACCAAGCGATACGGTCTATTTTTAGAAGAGGATTTTGCGATTGGTAATAATCCGAAAGCAATGGAAGACTGGGCGGCGAAACAAGCCTATATCGCGCTCGGAAACATGATGTCGACGGCTGCACAAATCGGAATCGATTCTTGTCCGATCGAAGGGTTCGACCAACAAGCAGTTGAGGAATTACTCGTCGATCGTGGACTGCTCGATCGTTCTGTTTTCACGGTTCCCGTCATGGTCGCATTCGGTTACCGGGCAGACGAACCGAAACGCGATAAACAACGTCGTCCACTTGATGAAATCGTGACGTTCGTCGAGTAAAGACGGAAGACAAAAATTTTCGAATTATATAGAAGTTTCTTTCGAAATTCGGTATACTCGCATTTGTATGATTAAGAAGCGCCGTAAACGCCACTCGCATACGAACAACTTTTGTCTTGATGAAAGAAAGGGGTTCTATCGCAAATGGAACAAAAATTAAAGTTATGGTTCACGGAACACCAAACGGAAGATTACGGTATCACATTCCGTGTCAACCACGTTTATGAGAGCGAACAAACGGAGTTTCAACGCCTAGAGATGGTTGAAACGGACGAGTTCGGTACGATGTTGTTACTTGACGGAATGGTCATGACGACAGATAAGGACGAGTTCGTTTACCACGAGATGGTCGCGCACGTCCCATTGTTCACACACCCGAATCCAAAATCGGTTCTGGTCGTTGGTGGAGGAGACGGCGGAGTCATCCGTGAAGTCTTGAAACACCCGTCCGTCGAAAAAGCTGTTTTGGTTGAAATCGACGGAAAAGTCATCGAGTATTCGAAAAAATACCTCCCGAACATTGCAGGTGGATTGGACGATGCACGCGTCGAAGTCATCGTTGGGGATGGATTCATGCATATCGCAGAAGCAGAAAACGAGTATGATGTCATCATGGTCGACTCGACAGAACCAGTTGGTCCAGCGGTCAACTTGTTTACGAAAGGCTTCTACTCTGGTATTTCAAAAGCATTGAAAGAAGACGGCATTTTCGTCGCACAATCGGATAACCCATGGTTCACACCAGACTTGATCCGTGATGTTCAACGCGACGTCAAAGAAATCTTCCCGATCACGAAGCTCTACATCGCAAACGTTCCGACATACCCAAGTGGTCTTTGGACGTTCACGATCGGATCAAAGAAACACGATCCGCTTGCGGTCGCACCAGAGCGTTTCCACGAGATCGACACGAAGTATTACACGCCTGAGCTTCACACGGCAGCCTTCGCGCTTCCGAAGTTCGTTAAAGATTTGACGAACGGCTGAGTTCAGTCACTATAGACACACATGAACAGAGCGGTTTCGATCTTCGAAATCGCTCTGTTGTCAGGTAAAGAGGCGTTTGCATCAGCAAACGGCAAATGAACAGGGGGAAATGGATCATGCGTTTTGATGAAGCATATTCAGGAAAAGTCTTTATCGCGAGTCAACCGACTCACGAAGATGCAAAAGGAATTTTATACGGCATGCCGATGGACTGGACGGTTAGTTTTCGTCCGGGTTCGCGATTCGGTCCGGCACGTATCCGTGAAGTCTCACTTGGTCTAGAAGAATATAGCCCATACTTAGATGGTGACATCGCCGACGCGAAGTTGTTTGACGCGGGAGATATCCCGTTACCATTCGGGAATGCACAAAAATCACTTGATATGATTGAAGAATACGTCGATTCGTTACTGACAGCAGGCAAGTTCCCGCTCGGTATGGGTGGCGAACATTTAGTCACATGGCCCGTCGTCAAAGCGTTCGATAAACACTATGATGATTTCGTCGTGCTTCACTTTGATGCACATACGGACTTACGTGACGAGTATGAAGGAGAGCCATTGTCGCACTCGACACCACTCAAGAAGATCGCAAACTTGATCGGACCAGAGAATTGCTATTCGTTCGGGATTCGTTCTGGTATGAAAGAAGAGTTCGAATGGGCGAAGACGTCAGGTTACAACCTCTTCAAATACGAGATCGTCGAGCCGCTTCGTCAAGTTCTTCCAACACTTGCGGGTAAAAAGGTCTACGTCACGATCGACATCGATGTTCTCGATCCATCAGCGGCACCAGGGACAGGGACACAAGAAATCGGTGGGGTGACGACGAAGGAATTGCTCGAAGTCGTGCACATGATCGCGCGTGCAGACGTCGACGTCATCGGTGCTGATTTAGTAGAAGTATGCCCAGCGTATGACCAATCGGATATGACAGCGATCGCAGCAGCGAAAGTACTACGCGAGATGATGATTGGATTCATTAAATGAAAAGACAAAAGAGACCAGACGTGATGTCGGTCTCTTTTGTTTTGCTCAGAGGAAGAACTGAATCATTCCGAATAACCCAAATTCAATGATCAGACTAGCAGACGTCCACTGAATGATACGTAAAACGGGTGTCGCAAGCTGATGTTTAAGCAGATGCGTGATGTTCGCCAAGATGATCCACCAAGCGGCAGAACCAAGAAAAATACCGATCAAAAATAGAACTGCATCTTGCCCGTTCGTCATCGTCAACTCAAACCGTGCAAACAACGCAAGGAACAGTGTGATCGTCATTGGATTTAAGAACGTCAAGAGTAAGACAGACAGATAGGCACTCAACCGTGACGAGGCCGTATCAGCAATCGACGCTTTTGAAGAAGCTTGAAACATCGACCAGCCGATGTAACACAAAAACAAACTACCAATCAGTTGCATCCAGGACGCTTGAGTTAATAAAGATTGAACGAGCGAAAAACCGGACAACGCGAGCAATCCGTAGGTGAAATCTGCGGTTGCGGCCCCGAGTCCGGAAACGATACCGGAAACCCGTCCGTGTCGAAGTGTCCGCTGCATACAGAGTAGCCCGATTGGACCGACGGGCGCTGCTAACGCAAATCCGATTCCAAAACCGGTCGTGAACATCAGTCGACCTCTGGTAACGGAAAGTGAAGCGATTCCTTTTCCGTTCGCATGATGATTGTCGTCTTCGTACGTAAAATTCCTGATAATCCTTTAATCTGATAGGTAATGATCTCATCAAGTTGTTCTGTATCGCGACAGCGGATTTTGAGTAGATAATCATCGTCACCCGCGATGTGATGACAATCGAGTACGTGTTCGATTTGTTTGATCCGTTCAAGAAATGGTGCCCGATGTTCCGGTCGTTCGAGTGAGACGGCGACGAACGCAGCAAGACGATAATCAAAAGAAGCCGGATTTAGCACCGTCGTTAACTGACGAATGATGTCTTGTTCTTGTAAACGCGTGACGCGCTCCGCAACTGCCGGTGCTGATAAGCCGATGTGCTGTGCAAGTGTCGACCATTTCATACGGGCATCTTTTCTTAAAAATTCAATTATTTTTAAATCGTAGGAATCCATAACTTAAAACCTTCTTTTCTATTGTTATTTAGATTATTTTATTTCGAAAATAAATAAAAAGTCAATCTGTTTTAGAACAAGTTCATAGCACACTGAAATCTTTACACATTTACGGCAGTGTCTTAAGTTTAAGATGTCACCACGAAGGAAATGTTCTGAAGTGTAAGAACATTGGTTTGAGAGCGATGTACATTTGACAATTAGAAAGGTGGAAGAAAAGATGAAGAAACTCTTATCGTTTGTGACCGCTACGTTACTGTTTGCACTATTCGTGCTACCAGTAGGCGCAGCAGATGACGCAATGGTTCGTGTCATTCATGCTTCACCAGATGCTCCGGCAGTCGATATCGCGGTCGATGGCAAAAAAGCGGTATCAGGAGCAAAATTCAAAGATGTCACAGATTACCTCACACTACCAGCTGGCGAACATAAAGTAGAAGTATTCGCTGCAGGAACAACAGAAGATCCTGTGCTCTCTCAAACACTCAACGTAGAAGCTGGTAAATTCTACTCGGTCGCAGCAATCGGCAAATTAGCTGATATCAAACTTGCAGTCATGGAAGACAACGGTAAAGGCGAAGACGGAAAATCAATGGTTCGTGTCGCACACTTTGCACCGGATGCACCGGCTGTTGATGTCGCACCAAAAGGTGGAGATCCACTCTTCAGCAACCTTGAATTCTCAAAAGTCTCTGACTACGGCACACTCGATGCAGGCACATATGATCTTGAAGTCCGTCCTGCAGGCGCAACGGATGTCGTTAAAGCACTTGATGGTATCAAACTCGACAGTGGTAAAAACTATACAGCACTCGCAATCGGATTACTTGAAGGCGAACCAGCATTTGATGTCCTCTTGATCCCAGACGGTGGTGAAATGGCATCGATGCCAGAAACAGGACTTGGTGGTTCATCTGATACGGCTTCTGCTACACCATGGGCAGTCGCAGCAGCAGCTGCCTTGTTAGTAGGTACAGCGTATGTCGTCCGTCGTAAACAAGACGCTTAAGAGTAGCTTACTCCTTTTACTCGTATTAGCCGGATGTCAATCAGGTTCACTTCCAGAGAAGACTACAAAACCGGATCAACCGAAAGTTACAGAAACAACGCCCTCTTCGTCTACGGACTCAGCTTCAGTGGACGAAGAGGCATTCATTCCGACACGCATTGTAATCCCGACACTCGATGTGAAAACAAACATTGAAGTGGTTGGGAAGGATAAACAAGGACGGATGGATGTTCCGAAACAAACCGATCAAGTCGCTTGGTATAAGTACGGTGCAAAAGCCGGACAAACTGGAAATGTTGTACTAGCCGGACACTTGGATGATAAAGACGGTCCCGCTGTTTTTTATGATTTAGCCAAGCTGAAAAAAGGGCAACGGATTGAAGTGACGGGTAAAGCAGGACAACAGGTATCATACGTGGTGACGAACGTCATGTCCTATCCTGTCGATGAAGCGCCTGTCGGATCAATCTTCGGTGCGACCGTCATGAATAAACTGACGCTCATTTCATGCATTGGTACGTTTTCAGAATCAAAAGGATACGATCAGCGTCTTGTCGTCACAGCAGAACAAGACGAGTAAAGCAAAAACAGGCATCTCTTATTTCGGTCATGACCGAGAATAAAAGATGCCTGTTTTTTAATGCGTTTCGGAAGCGGCGACGAGATCCGTTGTCAGTGTCGTCAAGCCTTGTGTCGTCTTGCTGAGTCCTTGGATCGTCTCGACGATTTGTCCAAGGTTTTCTTTGTTGCGACCAAACAAGGTGAGGGAATTCTCCATCTCGCTCTTGACTGTCTGGATCCCTTGTTTGACTTGTTGAAGCTCTTGCTGAGATGCGGTGTTGGCGCGTGTAATGTCTTCCATCTGAGAAACGAGTTGTGTGATATTACCATTGTTCTTTTGAATCAGACCATTGATACTGCTACTTAATGACTTGGCATTTTCAGCAAGGTTTCGGACTTCGGTCGCGACGACAGCAAAACCTTTGCCGTGTTCACCGGCACGTGCTGCTTCAATCGAAGCATTCAACGCGAGTAAATTCGTCTGATTGGCGATCGCTTCGATACTTTGCGTCATCTGGACGATATCGTCTGATGTCGTTTTCAATTCATGAATGCTTTCAAGCGAAGTACCGACTTGTTGCGTTGATTGTGCGAATTGTTGCTCCATCTGTTGCATCTGTCGTTCGTTCGCAATCGTCATTTGGACGAGTTGTTGACTCGTTTGTTCCGTTTGAGCGGTTTCTGCTAATACTTGTGAAGCCCGGCGACTCGTTTCGACGATAGCATGATCCGTATGTTCGACTGAGCTTGCGACTTCTTGACTGACACGAACGACATCTGTCAAAAGTTGACGGCGTGATTCGTTCGCTGCTGTCACTTCATGAAGACGAGAATCGACATACTGGCTCGTCACGATCTGAGCATCTAAGTTCATCGCATGTGTCAAGGCGAGTACGGCTGTTGTCAGTTGCGCTGGATCATGCTGATAATGTTCGACGATTTTTGGAATCAACAGCGTCTGAAACGCAGCGTACGAAGCGATGAACCAAGTGACGGGAACGAAGTTATGTTTATGCGTTTGTCCCATCCGTGTCCGCATCGCAAGGAAGGATTCATCCATGTTTCCTGTCAGAAGACTCGTGAAGTAGTCGGCGAAGACTTTTTTCAGTCGTTCGCGTGTCGATGATTGTTTCGCAATCGTTGCCATCTCTGGATTCAATAGAAGATGATCAAGCACTTGCTCGAGGACCTCATCTAAGATGCCTTGAACGACAGGTGCCATCGATTTGAGCGTCTGTAGCTGTTCTTCTGTATAGCCCATGTATACCAGACGGGATGTGAGATCAGGATCTGCCGTCTTCGTGATGAGACGGGAATCAGGAAAGCCGATTGTAGCTTGATAAACCGAAGTAGTCTTACTTTTAAAAGGGTTACGCACGTAGTTGCCTCCAATACTCAAGATGTGAATAAAATGATGTCTGTTTCTTATCGGTTCATCTTGACGAAGCGATACTGATTTTCGAAAAAAAGACGAGAATATTGAAAAACATTGACCGGAAACAAAAAAACTCATGGCAAGTGCCATGAGGAGAATAGAAAAAGGACAGGATTAGACCGGTTGATCTTCCTGGAATGCTTTTTTAGCGTCCACGATCGAGCGCATTCGTTGAACGCAAGCTTGAACGAATTGAATGTCAATGGAGGTGAAACGGGTGACAGGTCCACGGGCTGACTCAGCACTGAATGTGAAGGTTCCGAGATTCCAAAGTTCGATTTTAAATCGTTTTCCTTTGTTGTCGTCGAAGTGTTCTACGAATTCGATTTTCGGTACCATACGAACCCCTCCTTACTCCGTACATTCCCGCTTTTCAAAAAATAAAAAAGCCAAACTGCGTGTTAAAAACAGTTTGGCTTAAAAATTTATACAGTTGGCACATCGTAGCCGATTTCTTCGATCGCATCGACGAGGCGCTCGCGGGCAACATCCTCATGTTGTACGGTGACTTGGTTTTGTTCGAGCGAAACAGAAGCACTACGTACACCTTCCACTTCAGATAAAGCAGATTCGACACTCGCTTTACAGTGATTACATGTCATACCGATAACAGATAACGTTGTTTCTTTCATGATGATGATCCTCCTTCAGATAATGGGATACGTTTTAATCGTAACGCATTCGTTACGACAGAGACAGAGCTGAATGCCATCGCTGCCCCCGCAAGCCAGGGAGCAAGTAGACCAAGAAAAGCGACGGGGATACCAATTGTGTTGTAACCGAGTGCAAAGACGAGGTTTTGGCGAATGTTCTTCATCGTCTGCTCACTCAGTTCGATCGCAAGTAAGACTTGCTTTAAATCGTGTCCGAGTAACGTCACATCAGCTGCTTCAAGCGCGACATCCGTTCCGCTACCTAGTGCGATGCCGACATCTGCTGTCACGAGCGCAGGGGCGTCATTGATACCGTCTCCCACCATCGCAACACGTTTCGTTTGTTGAAGTGATTGAATGACATCTGCCTTTTCAATGGGGAGGACGTCAGCAAAAACAAACGCTGGGTCCAGTCCCAGTTCTTGAGCTAAATGATCAGCGACTTCCCGGCGGTCACCGGTCAAGAGATATACTTCTTTTGTCTCGCGCAACCGCTGGATCGTTTCTTTCGCTGAATCTTTTAGCGCGTCACGGATGGCGTATCCGGCCGCGACTTCTCCATCAACAGCGACGTATACGAGAGTCGCTCCAGGTGATGTCCAATCAGGAAGAACGATGTTTCGTTCCTGCATCATTCGCGCCGATCCGACGATGAGATCATGTCCCATGATTTGTCCCGTGATCCCACGTCCTGATTCGACGTGGAACCGTTCGATATCAAAGACGACATCCCGTTCTGCTGTGATGGCGCGAGCAAGAGGGTGTTCCGATTGCCGTTCAAGCGCAGCAGCAAAATCGAGCGCAGTCTCCGTACCGAACGTCTCGACGACGACCGGACGACCAACTGTCAACGTTCCGGTCTTATCAAAGACGACGGCGTCGACATGCTGGAGGTTCTCGAGTTGAGCACCGCCTTTAAAGAGGATTCCTCGCTCAGCACCTTTTCCAGTGCCGACCATGATGGAAGTTGGTGTCGCCAGTCCGAGCGCACATGGACAAGCGATGACGAGCACCGCGATGGCCGGACGAATCGCTTCTGCGAAGGATCCACTGATCATCCACCAAGCGGCTAACGTCAAAAGAGCGATCGCGACGACGATGGGTACGAACACACCAGAAATACGATCCGCTTGTCGCTGGATAGGTGCTTTTTCAGTCTGCGCTTGTTCGACTACACGGATGATTTGCGAGAGAACCGTCGCTTGTCCAATCTTTGTCGCTTCGACTTGTAACGATCCATTTGTATTCAGCGTACCACCAATGACAGATGCGCCAATCGTCTTACGAACAGGTACGGACTCACCCGTCAACATCGATTCATCGAGATACGCATCACCTGCACGAATGACACCATCTGTCGGAATTTTGTTCCCAGGTTTTACGAGTAAGATCATACCAGTTTGAATCGCATCGATGGAGACAGTTCGTTCCTGTCCATCTTCTAACACGACGGCTTCTTTCGCTTGCAGAGAGAGCAAGCTTTTAATGGCTCCTGTCGTCTGTTGTTTCGCACGATCTTCGAGGACTTTACCAAGCAAGACGAGTGTAATCAAAATGGCGCTTGTCTCAAAGTAGAGGTGCGGCATATCAGAGACAAGTAGCATTTCGGCAACTGAATAGAAGTAGGCAGCTGACGTTCCGAGCGCGACAAGGACGTCCATGTTTGCACTACCACTCCGTAAACTTTTATAGGCTCCGCTATAAAACGGCGCACCAATAATGAATTGAACCGGAGTCGCTAAGGCGAACTGGAGCCAAGGATTCATTAAGACAGGCAGGTGGAACGGACTGTTAGGGATGTGAACCAACATGCTAGCAAGTAACGGGAGCGATAGAATGGCTGCGATGATGAAACGATAGAGCATCCGACGATTTGTCTTCGCTGCGTGTGGTGCTTGTTTGACCGTTGCCTCATAGCCGATTTTCCGGATTTTTTCGATGATCGCTTGATCATCATAGGCATCGGAAATCGAGACACGAGCGGTTTCAAGCGGCAAGTTGACCGTTGCTTCGACCCCGTCCATCCGGTTGAGGACTTTTTCAATCCGGGCGGAGCAGGCGGCACACGTCATCCCTTCAATATCAAACTCAATCGTTTTTGACACCAGAAAACCCTCCTTATTTTTTCAGACGAGCAATGACTGCCATCAACTCATCGACGTAAGCGTCTGTACTGTCTTTACGGGTGGCGACTTCATGCATGCACATCTTGACATGGCGTTCGATGATTTGTAGTTCGACTTGTCGTAGAGCTGCTTGAATCGATGCTGTCTGCGTCAAAATATCGATACAATATCGGTCTTCAGAAACCATATTGGCAATACCACGGACTTGCCCTTCAATGCGTTTCAATCGTTTCATCAACGCATCTTGTTCTTCGTTCGTCCGTGGAACAACGGGGTGATCGTGTGTCATAGTCGTACCTCCTTTGGTGATCTTGTTATTATCTTTACTCTAACATATAGGTATGGGGGGTACCAGTATATAGCTTAAGCGATAAAAAAAGCAGTCGCGAGAGGCGACTGCTTTTACACTTATTGATTGGAAACTTGTGGTTTGACGATCGTTTCGTTCAATGATCGTTGATCGCTGATGATGTCCTCTGCTTGTGTCGCACGCTTGATGAAGAAAGCAAGGACGAATGCTAAAGCAGCAATGAACGTCGAGATGAAGAACGCATAGTTGATCCCGTCAAGCGTCGCTTGCATCGTGATCTGCTGTTTTAAAGCAGCCGCCGCTTCAGCAGTCGGTTGACTTGTCATGTTTTTAGCCGCTTCCGCTGCGAGTTCCGTTCCACGTGTCTTCGCATGCGTCGACATGATCGTAACGAGCAATGCTGTTCCAATCGCACCGGATACTTGTTGAAGTGTATTGTTCATCGCCGTTCCGTGTGGATAGTAGCGTGTTGGTAACTGGTTCAAACCGTTCGTTGAGACTGGCATCATGACCATTGACATCCCGAACATCCGCAATGAATAGAGGACAATCAGATGTGTGTACGTTGTATCCATCTCAAGCTGACTGAAGTAATAACTTGTGACGACTGTGATGAATAAACCAGTCAACGCAAGAGGACGACCGCCGATTTTATCGAACAGTTTCCCGTTGATCGGTGACATGACTGCCATCAAGATGGCACCCGGTAACAACATGAGACCGGCATCAAGTGGCGAGATGCCACGAATCGTCTGGACATAGATCGGAAGCAATAACATGCCCGAGAACATCGCCATCGTCACGACCATCGAAATGGCAGAAGATAAGGCGAACATCGGATAACGGTAAATTTTAAAGTTGAGCATCGGACGTTCCATATGGAGCTGACGGTAAATGAATGTCACGAGCGCAATCACACCAACAATCAAGGCGCCGTAAACATGGAAACTGTCCCATCCTTTAGAACCAGCGGAGCTGAACCCATACAGTAAACCACCAAAACCGAGTGACGAAAGTGCAACGGAAGTCAGATCGATGCGAGTGTCTGAGCGTTCCTTAACGTCACGGAGCAAGAAGAAACCAGCGACGAGAACGATTAAGGCGATCGGTGTGATGAAGTGGAACAACATCCGCCAATCATAGTGCTCGATGATCCAACCAGACAATGTCGGTCCGATTGCTGGAGCACCCATCATGATCAATCCGAAGAAGCCCATCGCTGTTCCGCGTTTTTCAATTGGGAAGCTGACGAGCATGACGTTCATCAGTAATGGCATCATGATCGCAGAACCAGACGCTTGAATCATTCGTCCTGCGAGTAGCACAGGGAAGACTTCAGCGAATCCTGCTAAAATCGTTCCGGTCGAGAAGAGAGTCATCGCTAGTAAGAAGAGACGACGGACCGAATACTTTTGAATCAAGAAAGCCGATGTCGGAATTAAGACACCGTTGACGAGCATGAAACCAGTCGAGAGCCATTGAGCGGTCGATGGTTCAATCGCTAAGTCCTTCATGATCGAAGGAAGGGCGATATTGAGTAAGGTATTATTTAAGAAAGCAATGAATGCCCCAATCATCAAAACAGCAAGAATGCCATAGGGAGGTCGGGATGTGTGAGTAGCGCTTTGTTGCATGAGTATCCTCCTAACTAAACTAACGGTACATATTTCTATACGGTCGTTCTATCTGTAGTTTATCTTAATCCGATTTAGTTCGAATTACAAATAATAATAGCTAAGAAAGATAATTTTATTTTTTGTGTAACATTGAAAGCGTTTTTCTAATAAGGCAAAACGAGATGAACAAAAAAGTGCAATCCTTCTCGTTAGAGAAAAATTGCACTTTGTCTTTAGTATGAAACAGCCCGGAGGTAGTTTCATACTAGCGTTACTGGACGTTCGTTTCGAGCGCATCTTTCGTAATATCGTAATGAGATGCTGTCCAAACGGACTTACCATCTTGAATGAACAAGACTTGGGGTGACTCGTGTCGAACGCTATAGTGCTCGGCAATATGGTTCGACAATGTCCGAGCTTCTTGAACAAAGAGGTACGCCGTTGGAACAGACGTTTCATCGGCGAACTTCGTATACTCAGAAAAGCCAGCAGCGCTGATTGGGCATGTCGTACTGTGTTTGCAGATCACGAACGCTGTGTGTTCGGAAGCAAATTGATCAAAATCAGAAATCGATTGCAGTTTACGTGGTTGTGTCATATTTTCACCCTCCATACGTCCGGAGACGTTCACTTAACTTTAGATTTTCCCGGTAATCGACCGGACAGTCAATTAAAACGGGTCCATCGCTCGCAAATGCTTGATCAAGACAGTGTGCAAGGGAACCGTGTTCACCGACACGAAGACCGAGTGCTCCGAAGGCATGAGCCAGTTGAACGAGATCCGGATTGTCGAACGTGATGTAGGACGAACGTCCGTAAGCTTGTTGTTGTTTCCATTCAATGAGTCCATACGTTCCGTCACGCCAAATCAACACGACGAGCGGGAGTTTCAAGCGAACGGCAGTTTCAAGGTCCTGTCCATTCATCAAGAAGGCACCGTCTCCGGCAGCGCAGACGATTCGCCGGTCCGGATATAATAGCTTGGCTGCGAGCGCACTCGATAAACCATAGCCCATCGAAGCAAACCCGTTCGAAATGAATAATTGATTCGGACGCGTCGTTTGATAATGACGAGCGAGCCACACCTTATGAGCGCCGACGTCCGAGAAGACCATCCCATTCTCTCCGACAGTTCGCTCGAGTTCACGAACGATACTTTGCGGGTGCAAAGGAAGTGCGAGCGAATACGTTTCTTGGATTTCTTCGCGTAATTTATCGCGATCGTGTTGCCAGCCGTCCCACGCGCGCTCGGGAAGTAACGGAGTCAACACAGTCAGCAATTCATCAAGTGGTCCGACTAAGTTCGCCACGACCGGGTAGTACGCATCGATTTCGTGCGGATTCGTATCGAGATGGACGACAGGTGTCTTTTTCGGGTTCCATTTTTGTGGGGGCAATTCGGTAATATCGTAGCCGACCGTAATGATGAGGTCACTCGCCTCAAGAATTCGCTGATTGTAATCGACGTCTGGTAAACCAATCGTGTGTGCAGCAAGTGGGTGATGCGAGGAAATCGCGCCTTTTCCCATCATCGTCTCAACGACAGGAACCTGCAGTTTTTCAACGAATATTCGAAACGCATCAAGTGCTTGTTGCCTATGAATACCGAAACCAGCAATGATGACCGGCTGTTTTGCTCGCTCAATCAGACGTAAAACGTCCGGGTCATCAATCGTTAAGGAGTGAAGATAGGTCGGTGCGCTATCACTTTGCATCGGTGTCATCGGTTGATCGCGTTCTTGTTTTGCGATGTCTTCCGGAAAAGAGATGTGTGTCGCTCCCGGCTTTTCACTGCTCGCTGTCGCAAAGGCACGACGTACGATTTCCGGAATGACCTCTGCCGTCAAAACGGACGTGCTTGATTTCGTGACAGGACGATACAGGTCAACGAGATCAAACATTTGGTGCGACGCCTTATGTTGGCGTGCCGTTGCGCCTTGACCCGTGATGGCGACGACAGGGGAGTGATCCATCGTTGCACTCGCGATACCGGTCATCATATTGGTCGCGCCAGGACCAAGCGTCGACAGGCAAACACCCGGTCGTCCGCTCAGACGACCGAACATCGCTGCCATGAAAGCGGCATTCGTTTCATGGCGTGTCGTAATGAAGGTGATCGATGAACGACTGAGTGATTCGAGCAATGTGATGTTTTCTTCTCCAGGAACGCCAAAAATATGTGTGACACCCTCTGCTTCTAAACATTGAACGAACCAATCCGCCGCGTTCACGCTAAACCACCGATTGAGATATATTTCGTCTCGAGATAGGCTTCGAGCCCTTCGCTGCCACCTTCACGACCGACACCGGACTGCTTCATGCCACCAAATGGTGCTTGTGCTGCTGAAGGGACCCCATCATTCCAACCGACGATTCCGTAATCGAGCCCTTCGATCGCACGGATCGCGCGGGCATAATCCTTCGTAAAGACGTAGGAAGCGAGACCGAATGGAGTCTGGTTCGCATAATGGACCGCTTCTTCGTCTGAACTGACACGTTGTACTGGTGCGACCGGACCAAACGTCTCTTCGTTCATGATCAACATGCCTGGTTTCACATCAGCTAGAACGGTTGCCTCATAATAATAGACGTCATTCTCTTCATCAGCGTTACCAGTGCCGCCTGTGACGACTCGCGCACCAGCGGATGTCGCATCGTCGACGTGTTTTTTTACTTTATCGTAACCGGACTTATTGATCATCGGTCCGATCTTCGTCTCAGCCTCAAGACCATTTCCGGTCTTCAGCTTCGCCGTTTCTTGTCCGAGTTTTTCAACGAACGCGTCATAAATCGAGTCGGATACGTAAATCCGGTTTCCACAGACACACGTCTGTCCGCCATTGCGGAATTTTGACTTGATCGTCTCAGCAACAGCTAAATCAAGGTCGCAGTCATCAAAAACAAGGATTGGTGCGTGACCACCGAGTTCAAGCGACATTGCCTTGATTGTCTCTGCTCCTTGTGCCATCAATGTCCGTCCGACTTCTGTTGAACCGGTGAAGGTAATCTTATCAACGTGTGGATGTGTCGCGAGTGATTCGCCAAGTGCTTTCCCGCTACCCGTCACCGCATTAACGACACCTTCAGGAATCCCGACTTCCTGACACAGTTCAAGGAGACGAAGAGCGGTCAGCGGAGTCGCTGTTGGTGGTTTTAGGACAAACGTGCACCCAGCGACGAGTGCCGGAGCTAATTTTCGTGTAATCATAGCAGCTGGAAAGTTCCACGGTGTGATCGCAGCAACGACACCGACCGGCTGTTTGATGACTTGTAATCGTTTGCCTGCATCATGCGTCGGAATGACGCGACCATAAGCACGTTTTCCTTCTTCCGCAAACCACTTGACGAAGTTTGCTGCATACTGGACTTCACCTTCTGATTCGGCAAGTGGTTTCCCCATCTCAAGTGTCATCAAGCGAGCCAGTTCATCCTTTTTCTCGATCATCTTCGTATACAACTTCTCGAGTAATTCAGCTCGTTCATAGACTGTTCGTTTTGACCAGTCAGGAAACGCTTTTCGCGCTGCTTCCACGGCATCGTTGACATCTTCTTTCGTGCCGTTTGGTACACTACCGACGACTTCCCCGGTCGCCGGATTTGTAACGTCCGTTCGTTCTCGTCCATGATCGAGCCATTGTCCATCGATGAAAAATTGTCCATTCATCCTGAAAATCCCCCTTTTTTTATGTGCATTGATAAGGGTATACCCGAACGACGAAAAAAAGATTCACTTTGGGAAGGAAAGGTTATGCAAAAGGGTAGAAATCGACCGATAAACAGTGTAGGATAATTCAGTAAATGTAATGTAAAACAACATGAAATATTCAGCGTGAACAAAGAGTGACAGTAGTTGATGTGAAATGGTGGAATCACCCCTGAGACATTGACTTTAGAAGTGGATTTGATAAGATGAAGGTAGAGGATTTGCGCAATCGGTTGCGCTGTAAATGATAACTATTTAATGGATGACAAAAAAGCTCACTAATGACTGACCTACGAGAGGATTCACGACACATGACACAAATGATACCGCGCCCTGAAACGGCCCAACAAACAATTACACGAGCTTGGTGGAAAGAAGCAGTTGCTTACCAAATCTACCCACGCAGCTTTTATGACGCAAACAACGATGGAATCGGCGATATTCCGGGTATCATCGCAAAACTCGATTATTTGAAGGATCTTGGCGTTGATGTGCTTTGGATTTGTCCGATGTTCAAATCGCCAAATGATGATAATGGCTATGACATTAGTGATTATGAAGACATCATGGATGAATTCGGTACGATGGCTGACTTCGATCTCTTAATGGAAGAAGCGCATAAACGTGACATTAAGGTCTTGCTCGATCTCGTTGTCAACCACACGTCTGATGAACATCCGTGGTTCATTGAATCACGTTCATCAAAAGACAACGAGAAACGCGACTGGTACATCTGGAAAGATGCGATCAATGGTGGTGAACCGAATAACTGGGAAAGTATCTTTGGTGGATCAGCATGGGAATATGATGAAAAGACAGAGCAATACTTCTTGCACGTCTTCTCACGTCGTCAGCCGGACTTGAACTGGCAAAACCGTGATATGCGTCAAGCCGTCTATACGATGATCAACTGGTGGCTCGATAAAGGAATCGATGGTTTCCGCATCGATGCGATCAGTCATATTAACAAAGACCAGTCGTTCGCAGACCTCCCGAACCCACTCGGTATGCCGTATGTGCCGTCATTCGATATGCACATGAACGTCGAAGGAATTCATGCCTATCTCGAAGAGTTAAAGGATGAGACATTCTCGAAATACGACATCATGACAGTCGGAGAAGCGAACGGCGTAACACCGGAAGAAGCAGATCTTTGGGTTGGAGAAGAAAACGGTAAGATGAACATGGTCTTCCAGTTCGAACATATGGATCTTTGGCGTGCCGATGCTGAAAAAGGCGTTGACGTCGTCAAACTCAAACAAGTGTTGACGAAATGGCAAAAAGGACTTGAAGCAACAGGGTGGAACGCACTGTACCTCGAAAACCACGATAAGGTTCGTTCGGTTTCCCTTTGGGGTGACGAAGAACAGTACTGGAAAGAGAGTGCGAAGTCGCTTGCGATGATGTATTTCTTCATGCAAGGTACACCGTTCATCTATCAAGGACAAGAAATCGGCATGACAAACGTTCAGTTCCCGGACATCTCAGATTATGACGATGTTGCGACGAAGAACATGTACGATATGCAACTCGCTTCCGGGAAAACACATGAAGAGATCATGGAAGTCATCTGGAACTCGTCCCGTGATAACTCACGGACACCAATGCAATGGACGAACGAGCAAAACGGTGGTTTCTCGAATCGATCCCCATGGTTCGGCGTTAATCCGAACTACGCGGATATCAACGTTGCGTCGCAAGAACAAGACGAAGATTCAATCTTGAACTTCTATAAACGAATGATTCAAATCCGTAAGATGGAAGAGACATTGATTTACGGGGCATACGATCTCATCTTACCGGAAGATACGAAAGTCTATGCGTATACACGGACGCTTGGTAACGAGCAATTCTTGATCGTCACGAACTTAAAAGGCGAGACGGCAGAAATCGATACGGACATCATCTTGCACTCGGACAATATGTTGCTCGGTAACTATCCGACGATGCACCATGAAGGAACTGAACTGGAACTTCGTCCATTCGAAGCACGTCTGTACCGTGTACGCTAATATATTTTGAACGGATTCGAAGCACAGCGAATCCGTTTTTTTATTGCGCGTAAGCAGAAGGTGCATCAGACGAAAAAATCGTGTACGCTAAACGATGAGGTGATAGAAGTGAAACCAGTACAGTACCCGGTGTCATTGCGACAAGTGACGACGATCGAAGACGGTCCGATGCGTGAATCGGTCGAGCTTGAGGCAGACGGCACGTTGTTCGAAACAAAAGACGGCTTTGCCGTGAAGTTCGTTCAACCGGATGAACAACCGATTGATACGACGATCAAATGGTCGAAAGACCAGATCGCCTTGAATCGAAAAGGGCCTGTTGCGATGCATCATGTCTTCATTTTAGGGGAGACAACAAAAAGCCAGTATGGTAGTCAATTCGGTCAAATGTTGATGGAAACAGACACGGAGACGATTGAGATGCAATTACAACGGATGCAGTTCCGCTATACATTAAAAATGAATGGACAAGCAGTCGGTACGTATACGATTGATTTAACTTGGGAACGGAGTGAGACGAATGGCATTTGAACAAACAGTACGTCAAATGGAACAGATGATGGAAGAAGAGTGGTTCGAGTGGCTCGAAAACGATGAGCCTCGCTACAACGAATGGCGTGATCAACTTGAAGGACTCGCAGAACAGGTTATTACGGAGTATAATCCGAAGGTCGATCCGGAAGCGATCGATACGCTTCTTTTAATCAACGAAGAATTACCTGTCTTATACGGCGAAGATATCGTCATGCTGTACACAGCGCTCTTAAAAGCACGTCAGGAAGACGATCAAGTATACGAACGTTACTTGACGATCCTTGGTGCATTCGCGGACGAACAGCATCCAGCAATCCGTGAAGTCGAAAAGTTAGTAGCGAAAAAAGACTATAAAAATGCTTTTGCACGTGCAGTCCGTCTGCCACACTCACTCGGCTTGGAGTAAACAATCAATCAGACCATCTTATTTTTTAGCAAGATGGTCTTTTTAGGAGGAAGCGTCATGTATCCACTCTATCGAATCATTGTCGCGATCATCCGTAAGGACGGTCAACTGCTCATCGTCAATAATCAATCGGGTCAGGAGAAGCGGTGGAGTTTACCCGGGGGACAAATTGAAGCGGGGGAGACGCTGGAGCAGGCACTTCATCGCGAGGTCGCTGAAGAAACGGGACTGATAGTCACGGCAGCATCATTTGCTTTTTTAACGGAGAACTTCATGCCAACTCATCAAGCACACAGTCTCGTGACTTATTTTGATTGCGAGGTGAGCGGAGTACTTGATCCGAATGATCCTGACGAAGAAATCGTCGAGACGAAGTGGATCAACCAAAGGGAGCTAACGGAATACATCACAAGTGAGGACGTTCGTCTTCCGCTATGTACATATTTAACAGAGCAACACAAAGGTTATTACATGTTTGAAGAGATGAAGTGGTAAGCAAAAAGAACGGACTTGCTCCTGAAAAGGGATGGTCCGTTCTTTTGTTTAGAATGGCATATTTGACGTAGGAAATCTGACTAAGCATGTCTATCGAGAAAGCGCATATGACAAATTACTTTTAATAAATTTAAGTCATTTTTAAAGCATATTGAGCCAATCAATCAAAAGGAAATTTATTTGAAAATTTATGAATGAATAGTCATTCATTATGTGCTATACTCATTTCAACACAACTGCTTTAGGGGGAAAGGGGTTTGTTCGAACATGAATACGTTTTTACTCATTAACTGGATTGCCTTCCTACTCGTCATCGGCTATGCGGGCTATCTATTCACGTCACTCGTCAAAAGTCGTTATGCCGCCATTAAACGGGGGAAAAAGGCGGAGTGGACACTGACGAACAAAGAACGACTAGACGCGGTCTTAGTCAACGTCTTCGGGCAAAAGAAATTATTAAAGGATAAGAAAAGTGGCGCCATCCACGTCATGATGTTCTACGGTTTCTTACTTGTTCAATTCGGAGCGATTGATTTTATCTGGAAAGGACTCGCCGTCGGTCAGCGTTTCCCGCACGTCCCACTCGGTCCGCTCTATCCGATTTTTACATTTTTCCAAGAAATCGTCATGCTCGTCATCTTGATTGCCGTCGTTTGGGGATTTTATCGCCGATACGTCGAGAAACTTGTCCGCTTGAAACGGAATTTCATGGCAGGTCTTGCCTTGATCTTCATCGGTGGTTTGATGGTCGCCGTCCTATTCGGAAACGGATTTTTCCTTGTCTATGAGAATCATTCGACGTTCGGTGAACCGGTCGCTTCAAGCATCGCATTCTTATTCAATTGGGTACCGGAATCAGTTGCGTTCGGATTATTCGTTTTCTTCTGGTGGGTACACTTGCTGTTCTTACTTAGCTTCATGGTCTACATCCCGCAAGGTAAGCACGCTCACTTGATTGCTGGTACAGCAAACGTCTGGCTTGGTCGAACGTCAAAAGTCGGTCGTTTGGCACCGATTGATCTATCGGTCATGGAAGAAGCAGAAGACGACGAAGCGGAATTTAGCTTCGGGGTCAACCGAATCGAAGATTTCAATCAGAAACAGCTCGTTGATCTATATGCTTGTGTTGAGTGTGGACGCTGTACGAATATGTGTCCGGCAAGCGGTACAGGAAAAATGCTGTCGCCGATGGATTTGATCGTTAAATTACGGGACCATCTCAACATGAAAACGGCAGCGATCACGCAACGCTCGCCATGGGCACCTGCCTTTGCGTTTGAAGGATCGCAAGGCAACCAAATCGCTTCACTGGCAGCAGCAGGGCAAATGGACATCGTTCCGGATTCATTGATTGGGAATGTCATTACGGAAGAAGAGATCTGGGCGTGTACGACATGTCGGAATTGTGAAGATCAGTGTCCGGTCATGAACGAACATGTTGATAAGATCATCGACCTCCGTCGCCATCTCGTTATGATGGAAGGCAAGATGGATCCGGAGATGCAACGGACGATGGCAAACATCGAACGTCAAGGTAATCCGTGGGGGATGAACCGGAAAGAACGCGAAAACTGGCGTAAAAACCGGGATGAGCTCGTCGTTCCGACAGCGAAGGAGAAGAAAAAAGCGGGCGAAGACTTCGAGTACTTGTTCTGGGTCGGTGCGATGGGATCGTACGATAACCGAAGTCAAAAAATCGCCATGGCATTTGCGCGGATTCTGAACGAGGCAGACATCTCGTTTGCGATTCTCGGAAATGACGAGAAGAACTCGGGGGATACACCACGTCGAATCGGAAACGAAGTGTTGTTCCAGGAACTCGCAGAAGCAAATATCAAATCATTTGAGAAGTATGGCGTCAAAAAGATCGTCACGATCGACCCACATGCTTACAACACGTTTAAAAATGAGTATCCGGACTTCGGACTCAATCCAGATGTCGAAGTGTATCACCATACCGAGTTGCTCGCACGTTTGATTGACGAAAAACGGATTACACCGCTCCACGAGGTCAAGGAGCGTGTCGTCTATCACGATTCGTGTTATCTCGGTCGTTACAATGATATTTACGACGCACCACGTTATATTCTCGAGAAGATTCCTGGCATTACGCTCGTTGAGACGGAACGCAACCGCGAAAAAGGAATGTGTTGCGGTGCTGGTGGCGGGATGATGTGGCAAGAAGAGAAAGTCGGCGCACGGGTCAATGTTGCGCGGACGGAACAATTACTGACGGTTCAACCATCCGTCATCGGGTCAGCATGTCCGTACTGTCTGACGATGCTCAGTGACGGAACAAAGGCGAAGGAAGTCGACGAGGCAGTCGCCACGTACGACGTCGTTGAGCTATTAGAACGGTCGATCGTTGGTACTCCAGTCGAAGAATCAGTTGCGACAGTCTAAAAAATAGAAATCAATGGACGGTTACTCTCTTAAATAAAAGGGAGTGACCGTTTTATTTTGAAAAAGCGCGACGTTTTACTGTATGGTTTTGACGTGATAAGATAAAAAGAACTAGCTATGGAAAGGAGGTGAGAATCTTTTGGGAAGGCGTTACTTCGAATCGGTCAGGTCGCGGAGACCACCGGCTTATCAAAACGAACGATCGATTACTATACATCACTTGGTCTGTTAACACCAGAGCGCACCGCGTCTGGCTACCGTCTGTATGACGAATCGGTCATTCATCAAATCGAAAAGATTGAATATTTGAAGTCTCAACGGCTTTCCCTGCAAGAGATTCTTGCTTCTTTTACGGAACGGGAACAAAAAACAGGAGAGACGATTTATCAGGAAGTGAAACAACTTCAGGCGACGGTTGAAGGACTCGAGCAGCGTTTGTTACATTCGACGGACGTCGAAAAACAAGCGATCCGTTTAGAACTATCACGGCGTCTCACATTGATTGCTTCCTTGATTGCACAGCTTTAATACAAAACAATGGAGGTGACCCCTGTTTAGGGGATTTTGGATACTATATTATTCATCAATTTATTTTTAGTGGTCTTGTTGATTGCGTTGACGGCGTTTTTCGTCGGATCGGAATTTGCTGTCGTTAAAGTCCGGATGTCGCGTTTGGATCAGATGATTCAAGAGGGGAATAAGAGTGCCGTGCTTGCGAAAAAAATCGCCGGTGATCTCGATTACTACTTGTCAGCCTGTCAGCTTGGTATCACGGTCACAGCACTTGGTCTTGGGGCCCTCGGTGAACCGACGGTCGAAAAGATTTTGCACCCTGTCTTTGATGACTTCGGCATCTCTGCTGCGGTTTCAACGCTCTTATCGTTTGGTATCGCGTTCGTATCCGTAACGTTCTTACACGTCGTCATCGGTGAACTCGCTCCGAAGACACTTGCGATTCAGTATGCAGAACGGATGACATTACTATTTGCTCGTCCACTTTACGTGTTCGGTAAAATCATGTATCCGTTCATCTGGTTACTCAACGGTTCAGCTCGCTTGTTCCTCGGTCTGTTCGGCGTCAAACCAGCAGGGCACGAACAAGCCCACTCGGAAGATGAATTGAAAATCATCATGGCGCAAAGTTTCCAAAGTGGTGAAATCAACCAAACGGAACTTGCCCTCATGCAGAACGTTTTTGCGTTTGATGAGCACATCGTCAAAGACTTGATGGTGCCGCGGATGCGGATGGAGACAATCTCGGAACGTTTAACGAAAGATGAACTGATGGAAATCTTCATGGATAATCCGTACACGCGTTACCCGGTCACAGAAGAAAATGATAAAGATCGGATTCTCGGATACGTCAACGTCAAGGAAGTCTTGACGGATTATGCGAACGGAAATGAGCATCCGGTGACGCATTATATCAAGGATTTACCGGTTGTTTCGGAAGTGACGTCACTTCAAGAAACGTTACGGAAGATGAAACGGACCCGGACCCATCTCGTTCTCGTCGTCGATGAATATGGTGGAACAGCAGGTCTCGTCTCGATGGAAGACTTACTCGAAGAAATCGTCGGTGAAATCCGTGATGAATTCGATGCGGATGAAATCGAAGAAATCGAACAGGTTAAATCGGATGAGTTCCTACTCGACGGTACAGTCCTGCTCGCGGACTTAGAAGACCGCTTCAATATTCGCTTTACGAATGTCGAAGATGTCGATACAATCGGTGGTTGGATTCAGATGCACAACATTGATCTCCAACCAGGTGAACACATCGACACACCAGACTTCTCAGTCGAAGTGATGGAGATGGAAAACTATCAAATCAACCGCGTCAAAATTTGGTTGCATCCAGCTGAACAAGTAGAAGCAGAAGGATAAAATAGTCGGTTCCTCATCGAGGAGCCGGCTTTTTTTTTTGCATCATATCAGTCAAAAAATCAAGAATGGACGGATTGTGCGAACTTTCGGCAGTCATGATAGGAGAATGACTAGTGAAGCGGGAATGTAATCTACAGTTACTTTATTGTTGAATCGCGTCCCATGAAACGAGGAGGTATTCCGTGCTCGAGCAGATTCCATTTTTACTGAGTCGTTTAGGTATGTTAGCACTGTTAGCCTTTCTATTATCCCAGTGGCGCATTTCCCGATACATATTCAAAATGGACCGTGGAATGAACCTTCCACTTCTTTTTGCGTTCGTGTCATCTGGTATTTTGATGAATTACGCGGGGATCGAACTTTCGCAAGATACGACGATTGATCCGTTACTCGGATTAGCTGTCGAAAAGGATGCCCTGTTGCTCGATACACGACTGGCTGTCATCGTAACGAGTGGTTTGATTGGTGGACCGGTGGTCGGTGGGATCACGGGATGTTTAGTCGGTCTGCACCGTTACGTGCTCGGTTCGTTAGGGGCAGAAGCAGGCTGGATCATTGCGATGCTCGCTGGACTTGCGAGCGGATGGTACCGGAAGCGGTGGCGTTTGCATGATGGTTATGCGCTCGTTCCACCAATCGGTATCGTATTGACTGCGTTGTTATTCGAGAGCGGTATCACATTATTGCTTGCCCCGGATACGACAGAGGCACTTGATTTGATGAGCCGTGCCGCTTTTCCGTTACTGTTCGCAAACACATGCGGTGTCATCCTGTTCATCATGATTTTACGGACACAACTTCGGCTCGAGGGAGCGCTCTTCGTCCGCCAGACTGAGCGTTCCGATCGTCTACTGCAAGCGTTACAACCATTACGAAAGCAGGGATTGACCTCGGAAGTCGCGCGACAAATCGGAGCGACATTATTAAAAGAAACGAAGATGCAACGAATCGTGTTGATCGGGGCGACAGAAGTCGTCATCGATATGACTGATCAGCAACCTGCCGTCTGTGGCGAGCAGCCGAGACGTGAAGAACAACGATGGATTGAGGCGGAAGAACCAGTGCGACAAGAAGATGAGCAGACGGGACAAATTTTGAGTTTTCATCCGATGCGGATCAACGGTCAAAAAGCGGGTGTCATCTGTTATTTCTCAAAGGATTTATTTGATGACACCGTGGAGCGGATGACAGAACAACTCGTCGGTTTGTTAGCTCGAGAGCTGAACATACACCGGGAAGAGCAATTGACCCGATTAAGTGGACGAAAAATGAAACCGATGTTACATGTGACCTATCTCAAAGGGATCATTGAAGAGATTCAACGGACAGCCGATCCAGGAACTCCTGTGAAACATCAACTGAATGCGTTGCTTCAACTTTTGACGGCAGCGACGCGACATGATGAACACCCGTTGCGTGAAGAACTAGCGACATTAAAGGCATATTTATCACTCGAAGGAACACGACGCCGTCCCAACCAACTGACTTCCGCTGATATTACGGTCGATCTTGATATCGAGACTGCCGTTGAAGAATACTTCGTTTTCCCCTTTCTCGTGACACAGCTTGTCGATAATGCACTGCGTCATGCGTTCGTAAAAGCAGGACGACATCACCGGATTGATGTCCGTGCCTTTAAGGCGACGAGGGACTGGGTCATCGAAGTCACGGACAATGGGCAGGGTATGCCGTTTAATGTAATGCAACAATTGGAGCAAAAGGAAGCGGGGGATTCAAATCTGTTCTTGATTCGACGAGCGTTAGACGTGACATACGGTCCGGTTGCGACATTACATGTCCACTCGATCATCAATCAAGGAACACGCATCGAAGTCCGGTTACCTCTTCCATCCCTCTGACAACAATGGCATTTCGCCGTTGTTGTTTTTTTGTCTCGTTCCGAGGGTAAAAAGGAAAACAGGAAAATGTAACGTACAGGAGGAAACAAATGATGATTACGATAACTAAAGTGGGACAGTTCGGTGATGAGTCCTTGCTCTGCTTTACTTTACAGAATGCGCACGGACATAGCGTCGATATCTTGAACCGAGGGGCGAAGATTCTTGCCATACGTGTTCCAGATCAACAAGGAGCGATCGAAAACGTCGTACTCGCATTTGATGACCTGTCGGAATATCAGGATGATCCACATCATTTAGGGGCAACGATCGGACGTGTCGGGGGACGAATTGCGAACGGAGCGTTCGCGCTTGAAGGGATGACATATGTCCTGGAACAAAATGAGGGTGATCATCATCTGCACGGTGGAAGCGAAAACTGGGCGAACCGGATGTTCACGCACGAAATCAATGAGAACGATCTGATTCTACGCTTAGATAGTCCAAGCGGTGAGAACGGGTATCCCGGTCATTTGTCGTTCACTTTGACATTCAAATGGACGGATGAGGATGTTCTTCAGATTCATTATGAGGCGGAGACGACGGCTTCGACACCATTCAGTCCGACGAACCATACGTACTTTAATTTGACGGGTGAAGCAAAAACGACGATCGAACAGCATGTCCTACAAATGGATGCTCCTTTTTATGTACCGTTAACGAAAGATGCTGTACCGACCGGTGACATCCTCCCTGTGGCAGGAACTGTCTTTGATTTTTCGGAAGCGCGTCCACTACATGAAGTGACACACGCACCAGACGAAGAACTACGCCAAGCAGGTAGTGGTGTTGATCACCCCTTCTTGCTCAGAGAAAGCGGAGAAATCGTTCTCGACGAACCAATCAGCGGTCGACGATTACGGGTCGTGACCGATCAACCGGGAGTCGTTGTTTACACTGCCAATCACTTGTCAGGTGACTTCACGATTTGTGGTCGTCGTGCGACACCGTATCTTGGAATCTGTTTTGAGACACAAGGATTACCAGATGCAATCAACCAACCGAATTTTCCTTCTGTCGTCTTGCATGCTGGCGAGCACTATCATAAGCACACATCGTTTCATTTTCAGGTGATGTCATGACGTTTCTTGCGATTTCCACTTCTGTATATGGTAGGATAAAGCGAGAAGAATCTAACGGAGGCTAGGGAAATGACTAAAATAGCATGGGTGACCGATAGTATGGCCTATTTCACGAAGGAAGAGGCAGAAACGATCGGCGTCAATGTCGTACCGATTCAAATCTTGCTTGGTGATACGGCGTATCAAGAGAATGCCATCACAGTCGAGCGATTGTTCCGTGCACTTGATGCGGACAAGAAACTGATTGCAAAAACATCGCAACCAATCTTTGGTGAGTTCGTCGGGACATACGAACGGCTGAAAGAAGAAGGATATGACTGCGCGATTGCGGTGCATTGTACGAACGGACTCTCAAGTACCGTCCAAAGCTCAGCATCAGCAGCGGAAGCAGCAAGCTTTCCCGTTCACATCATCGACTCGCATACAGCGTTCGAGAACCAGCAGGAATTCATTCGTTACGGGATGGAACTCGAGGCACAGGGGAAATCCGTCGAGGAAATCGTAGCAGCCTTACAAGCGTTGACGAAGAAGACGCATTTCTATATGATCGTCGGTAATATGGAGACGATGCGTCGAGGTGGACGTGTTTCGTCGGGAGATTTGTTCCTTGCGAACTTACTCAGCATTAAACCAATCATCACGACGGACGAAGCAGGAAAAATCGTTCCATTCAAAAAAGCACGTTCGCTGAAAAAAGCCTACATCGAAATGGTGAAACAAATCGATGAGTCGATGCGTCAGCATACGTTCTACAAGAATCGGATTTATGTCGCGACGACGATGGCACCGGAAATGGCGGCTGAATTGCGTCAACAAGTCGCAGCGAAGTTCCCGGATCTGACGATTCTTGAAGGGACGTTTGGTCCTGCGATCGGAACGCATGCCGGAGCAGAGACAGTCGGTTTATTCTGGATGAATGACTAAACTGAAACGGATACGACAAGGGGCTGACTCAAAAGTCAGACTCTACAAAGTTAGGGTGGCAGAACGATAATCTGCCACCCTTATCTTGTAACAAAAAGAATGACGCGTCGCACGCAACTCCTACAGGAAAAAGCGCATCTTTGCGCTGTCAGAGACAAACAAGACCCGCTCTCCTGCTTAAATGAAGCAGGAAAACTGGCTTGTGTCTCGCCTGAGGAAAGGGCGTGAAAAGACGCGTCATTCTTTTTTTGAGTCAGACTCCTTGTTTCGTTCAAGCTGTAAGTGTGATTCCAAGGAAAGCTGCAAGAATTCCGAAACCGTAGCTCGAGATGAGATAGAGGGTGAGCACTTTACGATTTCCGTCCTGAAATAGCTGCAATGTCTCGATTTTAAACGTTGAGAATGTCGTAAATGATCCGAGGAAGCCGGTACCTAAGAGTAACGTCCATGTCGTATCGAGATGCGCCCCGATGACGAGTCCAAGTAAAAATGAACCGAGTACGTTAATCAGGAACGTCGCCAGTGGAAATTCGCGTTTCCAAACCGTCTTCATCCATTGACTGACGGCGAACCGACTGATAGCGCCACAAAAAGCACCGATGGCAAGGGAGAGTAATTCCATTCACTCACGTCCTTTCGTCACGCGACGTAGCCGTCTTGTCCCAAGCGTATAACCGAGATAAGACAGGAATAAGCCACCAAACAGACTGATGAGAACATATAAAAGGGCATCCGTTACATGATGTGTTTGGATTAAGGTCACCGTTTCTACACTGAACGTCGAGAACGTCGTGAACGATCCAATGAATCCTGTTCCGATTGCTGTAATCGCATACTGGTGTAAGAGTTTCGTTCGAAATAAAAAGTGTGTCGCATAGCCGAGCAGAAAGCTCCCAATTAAGTTGATTGCAAGCGTCGGCCACGGGAAAGGACCGGTCGTCAAGTCGCCAATCAGCAGTCCGAGTCCATAACGAGCAGAGGCTCCAAGAATACCTGCGAGACCTACGAGTACATAGAGCATATGAATCCTCTTTTCTTGAAAAAAGTCTACATTAAACGTACTCCTGGCTTTAAGAAAGCGTCAAGAAAAAAAGTCACGCGAGGGACTTAACGATTGAATTCTTTCTACCGATGAACAACTGTATGACTTTAATAAGGTGAAGGAGTTTGAACAAGATGGTATCTGCCCTCGAGCAACAAAGTACAAAGATTTTGTCCCGCCTGATTGCAACGTTAATTACCATTGCGCATCCATTGATTTTTTTATTTGCCCAAATGAATTACGTTCCGATCAGTGTGTTTTATCAGTTTTTAGTCGGTGGTTTGATCTTGACGGTCGCGTTGCTTGCTGGCAACCGTCTACTTGGACATCGTCCGAGTGGGAAATACGTCCAAGTGACGTTAACCTATTTCGTACTCGCTTTAGTCTTGACGACATTACCGTCGCCAAGCATTTGGACGATCGTCTATCTCTATTTGACGATTTCGATCGTCTACTTGATTCCAAGCCTCGTTATTCTTGCAGGAATTCTTGGACTCATCGAAATGATAATATTCACGATACTTGGAACAATCGTCTTTACGAATACATTTGACTTGATCGTCGCCTATGTCATCTATTTGATGATTTTCTCGGCTGCTGTCTTCGTTGCCGTCTTCGGACGAAATGTCATGCGCGCAGTCCGCCAAGAACAAGAGCGGTCGGAAGCTTACGCGGCAACATCGCAAGTTGCGCTTGAACAAACGGCAGCAACCGCAACGGAAGTGACGACGTTCACAGAAGAGATGAGCGAAACAGTCGATGCTGCGAAGGATTCTTTCAGTCAGGTCGATCTAGCGATGCAACAGCTGGCACATGATGCAGCAGGTAGCGTCCAAGCGATTCGTGAAATCCGCCAATTGAACGAACAACAAGTCAACCGGATGCAAGACGTGACGGTTTCCGTCGACCACGCACTCGATCGGAGTTCTTCATCACGAACGACAGCCGAACAAAGCAGGCAGACGATTGGTCTTGCTGGACAATCCTTACAACAATTGACGACGAGCATGGATGAGTCTGTCACGTCATTCGGACAACTCGCTGGGCGGTTCCAAGAAATTGTTGCGATCACGTCGAGCATCAATGCGATTGCGGCTCAGACAAACTTACTCAGTCTGAATGCTTCGATTGAAGCAGCTCGTGCTGGCGAGTTCGGGAAAGGCTTTACGGTCGTTGCGCAAGAAATTCGTAATCTATCAGCACAAACGGCAGAAGCGTCAAAGGAAATCAATGCAATCATTGAACGTGTGGATCAAGACGTCACACAAACTGGTAATTCGATTCATGCGAGTACGACACTGCTACGAGAGCAGGAAGAACGGATGGCAGAGAGTCAGTTAGCCCTGCAGACGATCGAGACGGATGCGACAGAAGTCGTTGGTTCGATCCAGTCGGCGCAGACCCAGTTCGCGACGATGACGAGTAGTCTTACTGCTATTACGACAGCAACCGGTCAACTCGATACATTCATGAACGCTTTACTTTCACAAAGTGAATCATTATCCGGTCTGACACGCCATCAAGTCGGACAGGTCATGGAACTGCAACAAGCGATTCACGCCTTGAACGAAACAGCGTCAACCCTTCAGCAGACGAACGCTTAACGAGACAGCTCCTCATCGATTGATGGGGAGCTGTTGTGTGTCTGCGACAGTTTGTCGTTGCAACGGACGGGGAACAAGATAGGGAACGATTATTGAAGGAGGAGTCAACGGATGAAGGCAGCTTACATTGAACAGTATGGTGGATCGGAACAATTTAAGGTTGGAGAACTGGATAAGCCCGTCATTGGACCAGACGATGTCTTGATTGAAGTCTATGCCGCAAGTGTCAACCCAGTCGACTGGAAGTTACGCGAAGGATACTTGCGTGAGATGTTGAGCTATGAGATGCCGCTTGTCATCGGCTGGGACGTTGCTGGTGTGATTCAAGAAGTCGGAGCGAACGTCTCGGATCTTCAAGTCGGAGATGCGGTCTTCAGTCGTCCGGAAATTGCCCGTCAAGGAACGTATGCAGAGTACGTTGCAGTCGATGCACATCTTGTCGTGAAAAAACCAGAATCACTCAGTTTTGCTGAAGCGGCTTCTCTTCCGCTGGTCTCGCATACCGCATGGCAGGTCATGTTCGAAGTGATGGATGCGAAACCAGGTGACCGGATTTTCATTGGTGCCGGATCAGGGGGCGTCGGAACGGTTGCGATTCAACTCGCGAAAGCGAATGGCTTATACGTCATTACATCGACAAGTACGAAAAACGTTGACTGGGTGAAAGCGCTTGGAGCAGACGAAGTCATCGATTACAAACAAGAAAATCCAGCTGATCGTGTCCAGGACGTCGATTTTGTGTTTGATACGATGGGCGGCGATAAACAAGGTGAGTTGTATCAAATGCTAAAGCCGAACGGGATGCTCGTCTCGATCTCAACACCACCTGATGAAGACAAAGCGAAAGAGCACAATGCACGTTCTGCGTATGTCTTCATGCAACCGACCGGTGAGCGTTTGCAGCATATCGCAAAAGCAGTCGAGCGTGGCGAGTTACAGCCTGTCGTTGATCGGATCTTTGATCTCGATCACATCAAGGAAGCCCACGATTATGGTGAAGAAGGGCATGCTAAAGGAAAAATCGTCATCCGAGTCAAAGGAGAATGAGTGAGAAGAAGAGCGCTAAATTCAGCGCTCTTTTTGTATGTTGTCAATCCATTTTTCGAACCTAAAACAAAAAAATACCTGGTCAAAAAAGTGTAAAGGGTAAGGTGTTGCTTCTTCCTATACTAAGGCTATCAGATGTGAGTCAGCCAAATTAAAAGGAGGAAGTAACATGAAAAAAGGATTTAAGTGGGCAGGAATCATTGTAATCGGAGCAGTCATTCTCGGAAATCTGGGGGATGACGAAGATCAAGCAGCACCTGAGAAAAAAGTGGAAGTTCAACAAGAAGCAGTTAAGTCAGAAGCAAAACCAGTGAAAGCAAAGGCAGCCGCAAAGCCGGTCAAGAAAACGTACGGGATTAATGATGAGGTGAAGGTCGGTAAACTGACGTACGTCGTCAATGACGTCAAAATGGTCGATACGCTATCGAATGTCCTTGGCGAAAAGAAAACATCAGGACAATTCTTAGTCATCGGTCTGACGATTCTAAACGGAGATAAGGAAGAGCGATTCGTCGACAGCAATATGTTTAAAGTCAATGTCGGCGATACGGAATACTCAGCCGACACAGAACTCGATCTCTATGCGAATGAAGACGGAATGGGGTTCTTCTTAGAGACGATTAATCCGAATATCGAAAAAACCGGCAACATCGTCTTCGAATTACCGAAACAAGTCAAAAGTCCGCTGCTTGAAGTCTCATCTGGCTTTGGCTGGGCAGGTGGACAATCAAAAGAGATTCAATTGACACAATAAGCATCAAGAAAGGGAGTAGTGGACAAATGCCCGCTACTCCCTTCAGTTTTTTACGATCGAGATTGTTGGATCAGTAGCTCAGGTGTCAATCGATCAAGTAATTCGAGCGTCTCTGGATGAGCGGCGAGCGTCCGGTCGAGTGCTTTCCGTTCTGTCTCGAGACACGCTAGATAACGCTGAGCCGCTTCTGCGTGCGTGGCTGGTGTAAGGACGTCATAGATTGCTTCAAGAGCAAGGCGAGGAATGTCAGGCAACGTCGTCGGAATCGTCTTCAATCCGAGTTGCGCTCGATTCGGAGCATGGTGATGGAGCAATACTTTCGCGAACTTGATCAAAGCGCTACGTAGCATCTCAACCGCCCATAAGTCATTTCCCCGTGCCGCTGCTTTTTTGTATTGGAATAAGAACCAGACGGCATCAATTGCTTCATCGGTCGCTTCTTGAGCGGAAAGCGTCAAGTCACATGTATCTGTGTAATCTATCAGCTGTTGCTTCGGGTCGTACAGAACACGTAGTTGATCCTTATGATTCAGCGAGTCGAGTGTCACCGTGAATAAATCGATATGTAGGAAATCATCGTAGACGACAATCATTTGTGGCGCGATGATGTCGATTTCATCTTTCCAGATGATTGGGCGATAGGCGGCTAGGTGCGACAAACGACGGGATAAGAATTTCGTTTGGCGTTCTTCCGAGACAAGGCAGTACAGATCGATGTCTGAATGAACATCTTCTTCTCCCCGTCCGAACGATCCTTTCAAGAAGATGGCTTCGACAGCAGGATCTTGTGTGAGTCGAGCAACGAGCTGCTCGATCGCATGAAGTTGATGCATGAGGACTCATTCCTTTCCGAAAACAGAAGTCTATTAGGTCAGTATACGGGATAATAGACAGTTTATTCCATAAAAAAAGAGAAATCGCATCGAAATGGACTTCTCATTGTGAAGCAGACGTTAGTTTGTCTTTATTTTCGAGATGAATGACGTGCTGTTCGCCCCAGGCATTGATTGCGTCAAGGACCGGAATGAGTGTCCGTCCATAGTCCGTCAGCGAGTACTCGACACGTGGTGGGACTTCCTGATAAATCTCGCGGTGGACGATGTCATTCAGTTCGAGCTCACGTAGTTGAGCCGTCAGCATCTTTTGCGTGATGTTTGGTAATTGTCGTTTCAGTTCACTGAAGCGGAGTGTTCCGCGCGTGATCAATACAAGTAAAATCGACGGTTTCCATTTCCCGGTCAAGATTTCGAGTGCCGTCTCGACACGACAACTTGGTGTCTCTTCCATCGGTCTTCCTCCTTCATGGTATCGTTGAGGATACTATACCACTTATTCGTGCCTACTTCCGCTTCCGTCGCTTCCGCGTAATAATAGAGGTACGAGCTATATAGTTGAAGGAGGAAACAAGATGTCCATTCACCCACAGATTACACTCGGTCCTGTTCGCTTGCGTGTGACGGATCTCGATCGTTCCGTTTCATTTTATACCGGATCACTCGGATTACGTGTGCTGACACAAACTGAACAATTGACTGTGCTCGGCGCACAAGGTACACCACTTGTTGAGCTGGAAGTCCATCCGAACGCCCGCCGTTTTCCACCGAACTCGGTTACCGGGTTATACCACTTTGCGATTTTATTACCAAACCGAAAAGAACTCGGCTTCGTCATCCGGAACCTGATCGCTCAAGGCATTGAAATTGGTCAAGGTGACCATCTTGTCAGTGAAGCGTTTTATTTATCGGACCCAGATGGGAACGGCATTGAGATTTATGCCGATCGTCCGCGTGACACGTGGACGTATGAAGCGAATGGCGACGTCAAGATGACGACCGATCCTGTCGACTGGCAAAGCATGCTCGTTGAAGCAGGAGAAGAAGATTGGTATGGCATGCCAAGCGAGACCGTCATGGGACACATGCACTTTCACGTTAAGACACTCGAAGCAGCGCGGAAGTTTTATATCGAGACACTCGGCTTTGAGGTGGCGGCTGATGCTTCCCGCATGCGGGCGTTATTCGTTGCTGCTGGCGGTTACCATCACCATATCGGTCTGAACGTCTGGTCTGGAGTCAACGCACCGACGAATCCGAAAGATGCAGTCGGACTCGTCTACTGGACGTTACGTTATCCTGATCAAGCGACGCTTCAGACGGCGATCGAGACGTTAAAGGTTTCTGCTTACACTGTTACGGATCAAGCAGGAGATGTATATGTGACCGATGATGCCGGTATTACGGTTCGATTGACTGTAGCACGACTAGAAAATTAAGGACGTTGCACCAACCCCTGTCTACACGAAATAATCGTGTCGATGGGGGTTTTATATTTGCATGGATAAAGGCTAGAGGAGGATAGGAAGAACGGAAGAGTCACTGATGAAGTGCTTTCTCTAAAAGGATTTCATAAAACGAACGCGATAATGTTGCTTGGTGTGGATAACCGAGTACTTCATAAATCATTAAGGCTCGTTCGACATACATCGTTCCTGTCGTTACATCACCTTGCGCAATCAGTAGGAGACCGGTATAAAAGCTGTGTGAATTTCGATAGAACATCGCTTCGACACCTTGGGTAAAGTCATCGAGCTGCAGGAGTAACACCTGTGCCATGTCCAGTTCATTCGTCATGATCAATTCATGGATTTCATTGATCAATAACGTATAGATGATGGTCCGTCCACGTTTGAATTGTTTATAGCGATCTAAGGAAGGGAGAATGCTACGGAAGTACTCCACTTTTCTTTCATAGTCGATGAAGTCGAGCGTATTCGCCAAAAAACGTAGTTCACCAATTGTCCACGTTTCAATACGGTCCAAGTAATCAAGAATCGTTTGACGAGTATCTTCTGCAATGGCCTCTTTTGAAAAGACACCATATTGATTGAAATGAGTCAGTTGTTCGATACGAGCATCGAGTTCAGCAATTCGCAAACTGTTCTGATAAGACTCCGGTAAATCGTAATACTGCGATCTAAGAAGAATCAACCCGTCGATGTCGTTCGCATTCCCCTTTAATCCGTATTCATCATAAAATTGCTCGATGAGTGATTCCTTGAATCCATGATGGATGTAAAGAAACTCATCAATTTCCATTCCGAGTCGTTCGAGGAGTAACTGGATCAGGTGAAAGGATATCTCGTGTTTTCCTTGTTCAAAGCGAATCGCATAAGATTTAGACATGACAGAATCGTAGAGTTGCTTCTGTGTCATTCCTTTTTTGATTCGCAATTCTCTCAATAATTCTCCGTGAGATGGCATGATAAGTCCTCCTGTTTAAAAGACATTACGCTAAAGGATAGGTCTAATAAATCAACAAGTATCTTATAGAGAGGTATTAAATAGGAGACTATTGGAATCATACCCGTATTTACGTCTTATAATTCAAGTATCAAAAAAGCGCATGGTAAGTCCCGAGTCATGAATGAAGGAGGAACAGGAATGAAGACGATGCGGACAACGAATGGTGGGTTACTAGTCGGGTCACTACTACTGTTAGTTGGTTTTGTTGCATTGGTGCAGTTTGACTGGGCGTGGTGGGCATTATTCTTGTGCGGGCTTGTTGCATGGGCAGTTACTTTCAAAAAAGATAGTCTACAAGCGGTTACGTTTCCAAAGAAGTTATGGATGATTCCGGTCGGTGCGCTGCTCTACGTCGTCTTAAGCATACTCATCGGATTGATTGCTAGCTCGACTGGACTGGAGTGGGCAGCTAATCCAGCTTCTGGTCACTTGGGGCAGATTGCCTTCATGCTTCCATTCATGTTGATGGGGGAAGAGTTGCTTGGGATTGGAATATTGGAAGGGGCAAGAAGTAAAGGGTTATCGATGTGGACGAGTACCCTGTTGAGTGCTGTTGTGTTCGGTCTCATTCATATTCCGTCATACTGGGACGGCTCACTCGTATCGACTCTCCTGCACGTATTATTACTTCAAGGTGTAGCACGGCTGATCTTCAACTATGTTTATATCAAAACAGGTCGCAGTATTTTTGGGTCATGGATTTCTCACATGATCGTTGATTTTGTTGTATTATCCATTTTTTAAAGAAAAACATCCAGCAGTGGACGTTGGGTCTGCTGCTGGATGTTTTCATGTATAGAATATTAGCGTGATGACGACGTTGTATTACCGTCATACCGGCTGATCAATTCATATGGTCTGACTTTATATAAGGCGTGTGGGAAGTAGTGTGGATCCATCGCATCAAGCGTCCGTAACTGGAAGTGCTCCCGTTTGATGTATTCACTCAGCGAGTCACGCGTCAGCGGGAAGAAGCCGACATCCGTCGTTTCACCTTCTTGTGTCGCGAGTTCACCGCCCGTGGCTTTCCCGCGGAAACAGACGCAAAGGACGTGACTTGAGACATTTTGATAAATGCCGGTAATCCCATCGATCGTGACATCGACACCGGTCTCTTCTTTGACTTCTCGTTTGATGGCGTCAAGAATCGACTCGTGATTTTCGACTTGTCCGCCCGGCATCTCGTACGTATCACCACGATGGAGGTTACGGACGAGTAGAACTTCACCCGCATCGTTCGTAATATATGCGGTCACACTAACGATAGCGCGAGGCGGGGCATACGTACCAGTCGACGTCATGAAGTCTTCATACGATTTGATATATAAATTTTTGCCAAGGCGTGCGCGCTTCTTCATCGCTTCACGACGTAAGGCACTATTGCGGACATCACGATCGACTTGTTCGTAATGTTCCCGGTCACGATATTCCCAAATGGCGATGACTTCATCTTCTGCCTCGGTCACCCAGCGACCAACAAGACGGGCACCATGGCTAACTTGAAGCGGGTACAAATAGGTATGGAAAAACTCAGTAAATTCTTCTAGGCGTTCGGGACGAATCGTATAGGTCTTCCGGCGATGTAACATGGAAATTCCTCCTATCAGATGAGCGTTCAAATGTACGTTGTACCCCTTCTCGAACGAACGGATGAAACCCTTTTTCTCAATGTATGAAAAAGGGTTTTTTGTTGAACGATAGTGTAGAAATTTCATACGGTGTAAGTGACTTTAAAGAATCGATGACGATCTCTTTTGTTCGGAAAAGTGTAACTAAAGAAGAAGTTAAGAAATGGACAGGGCTCAACTTTAGAAAAATCGGGGATACTACATATAGAGAGAAACAGAAAGAAGGGATACGTGATGGATATCATGGCACTCGTCCGCCTGGCTGGCGGAATCATGTTCACCCCATTGTCGGACGATGTCTTGATGATGAGTTTTGCAGCATTACGTTTACGAGAGGGGATGTACCCGATCGTCATCTGGTTGACCGCTTGGCCGGTCTTCTTCATTGCTTTTACATGGTTTTATTTACTTGCACGGTTCTTCCGTGAGATTCCGCTTGTTAAACGCTGGATGAAGTCACGTTTCTTGGAACGAGCAGAAACAATTATTGAACGGCGTGGATTATGGGCAATTGGATTATCGTTCTTCTTACCTGGCGTTCGTCATCCGATTCATTACGTCGCAGGACTCCTCGGATATCCGTTACCACGTTATCTCTTGATGACGTTTCTAGCAGCAGGTGTTTATACAGGACTTTGGACGTTTTTGATCGTCCGGATCGGAGAAGCTGTCACGTGGTCGGAACTGTGGAACTGGTTACAAGTGAATCCCGGAATTGTCGGCTCTGTCTTAATCATCGTGATTGGGATTGCAGTAATCGGTATCGTGCATCATCGTCGTCAAAAGGATACGGTGGAAGAGAGTTCTTCGATTTAAACTATAGGGAATACGTGAGCGAATCCAACGTCGGATTCGCTTTTTTAGATGAAGTTTGGTTTTATGAATAAGGATAGTTTTTTGAAATAAGAAGTAACCTGCAAAATAAGTGAAATCATTGTCAAAAAAAGACGTTTTTCACTTCTTAAAACTTACGCGATTTACACACTGTATTGGCAATTTATCGTCACAAGAAAGTGGCTGAAATTGGATTGTAAACGCTTATACTAGGAGGTGTTCACAGAGTGGACATATTTATTGCTAAAGGAGGATACATATGAATCTCATGCAGACGGAAGAGAAGGTCAAAAAAGCACCGACTTCTTCTGCTTACCGGACGATTTGGCGGTGGCATTTTTATGCTGGAATCATTTTTGCACCGTTCCTAGTCATGCTTGCTGTGACAGGATCCATTTATCTTTTTAAGCCACAAATCGAAAACGTCCTGTATCAATCGTATTATGAAGTTACACCACAAGCAGATCGCATCACTGCGACGGAACAGATTGATCGCGTCAAAGTGAAGTATCCCGATGCACTTGTCACGTCGTACCGACCGGGTGAATCCGACGATCGATCCAGTGAAGTGAAGGTCTCGTCACCAGACATGTCGGCGACGGTCTTCGTCAATCCGTATTCAGGTAAGATCATCGGAACATTATCAGACGATGACCGAATCATGAATAAAATCGAAGAGATCCACGGGGAACTGATGGCGGGAACGACTGGCGACCGGATCGTTGAACTCGTTGCCTGCTGGGCGATCGTCTTGATCGTAACGGGATTGTTCTTATGGTTCCCACGTAAGCAAAAGGGACTGTCAGGTGTCTTGTTCCCACGTCTTCGTCAAGGCAAGAAGTTATTCCATCGTGATCTCCACGCTGTTCCAGCATTCTGGATCACAGCAGGGATGCTGTTCCTGATCTTGACTGGCTTACCGTGGTCCGGTTTCTGGGGAACGAACTTCCAGTCCCTTGTCACGAACCAAGGGCTTGGTTATCCACCGTCCATCTGGGGTGGGGAGGCACCGACGTCAACACTTCAAACGAAGGATATCGCGGAAGTCCCGTGGGCTGCCGAAACACTTGATGTCCCGCAATCGAAAGTTGAAGGTGCTGTTCCAGCCTCGATCGATGACATCGTTGCGATTGGAAAACAACAAGGGATGGACCCAAGCTTTAAGATTAGCATCCCAAGTGATCCAAGCGGGGTCTATACACTGTCTGCGTATCCGGCGAAAGCACAGGATGAAGCGACGATCCATCTTGATCAATATTCCGGTGCCGTGCTCGCCGATTACCGCTATGACAACTATGGTGTCGTCGGGAAGATCGTCGCGACTGGAATTACGCTTCATAAAGGAACGGAATTCGGCTGGTTCAACCAATTGATCAGTCTGTTGATTTGTCTTGGAATTATTCTCGTGGCAGTCAGTGGTTTCTATCTCTGGCTGAAGCGAAAACCAAGTAAGGGAATGGGGGCACCGAAAGGTCCAAAAACATTCATGCTGAAAGGATTCCTCGCCATACTCGTCGTGCTTGGTATCGTATTCCCGCTCGTCGGACTGTCGTTGCTCGTCGTTTGGCTACTTGATTTCCTCGTTATTCGTCGTATTCCAAGTGTAAGGAGGTTCTTCAATGCGTAAATCTAAATCGATGCAAACACTCGTGCTCGTCGGACTGCTCGTCACGACGACGAGCCTTGCCGGTTGTGCGGTCGATTCCGATGCTGCAGAACAGTATGTCGTATCTAAGCCATTATCAATCAAAATGAATGTCCCGACAGACGTACAACCGGACGCCAAGAAAAAGCAGACGTTTGAAGCAACGGTCTGGCGTGAAGCGAAACCGGCTCAAAAAGTCGATTACGTTCACTTTGAGATTTGGAAAGCAGATGGAACAGTCCGTTATAGCATGGAACCGGCAGAAGAGATGCAGCCAGGTGTTTATACGATTGCAAAAGTACTGCCGAAGTCCGGGCTGTATTATGTCAAAGCCCATGCAAGCAGTGAAGGCGCGATGATCATGCCAACACGGCAGTTCATCGTCGGTGAGTTATCGAAAGAAGATTTAAAAATCTTACAAGGTGGAGCAAAACCAGCTGGTGGGAGTAGCGGTCACCATCACTGATAGAGGCATCAAAAAGAGAGGGCGGAATTTTCCGTCCTCTCTTTTTAGCATACATTATCAATCATCATCACCGTGATCGCCATGATCATCTCCATGATCGTTGGAATCGTCATCTCCTTCATCATCGCCGGAATCATCCGATGAACCGTCGTCATCCGGGTGTTCATCTTCCGATTCAAGCTCCTGTCCATTGTAGAACTTGACTTGGACTTGTAGTGTTTTAATGTTTGGTAATTGAAGTGCCTGAGCGACTAATGCTAATACTTCTTCTTCTGTCATCGATGGTGTGATGAGCAGACGGTCTTTTAATGTCGTAACGTTAGTGATACCAATCTCATCCTTAAAGCGTAGTTCTTTTCGCTGATGTTCAGTACTATAGCGCCACTCGAACTTTTTCTTATTCGTATCTGTTACTTTGATTGTGATCCGTTTGAGTTCTTGATTATTTTGAACACCATCTTGATCCGTGTCTTCCTGATCATCTCGTGTTCCATCATGATCGCTATCTGCTTTTGTCGGATCGGAACCGAGTTCAAATTCATCTTCATTCAAAAGTGTATCTTGATCGCGGTCCTCTTCACTATCTTTGATGCCATCACGATCGGAATCCTTTTTCAATGGTTGCGTACCCACGATGAACTCTTCTCGTGTCGTCAATCGATCCTGATCTTGGTCTTCTTTATCGTCAGCAATACCATCTTGATCGGAATCCTTTTTCAACGGGTTCAGATGCGCTGTGTATTCTTGTTGATTCGTAAGTAAGTCGCGGTCCGAATCCTCTTTCCCATCCTTAATTCCGTCGCGGTCGGAATCCGATTTTGTTGGATTGAGACGAAGTTGATACTCTTGAGCATTCGTCAAACCATCACGATCGTGATCTTTTGTAGTGACTTGTTTTCCATATCCTAAATGATATTGTTTTTGCCACGCATCCGGGATACCGTTTTTGTCTTTATCTGCTTGCACGACAGGTTTCTTCTTCGCTTTACTTTTTGCTTCAACAGGTCCGACTGCTTGCGAGACGACGAGCGAAGCAAGTACTGCACCAATGACAATCCGTTTCATGAGTTCACTCCTGTTCTATAAAAGATAAAAGATGAGGTTATAAGAAGATTCTAATGAAATGATTAGAAAATAAGTCGGCTGTTTCGCGAAACGAGTAAATAAAAACTAAAAAATAATTAAAGTGCTTCATAAGTTTATTTCTCCAGAAAAAATATTTTAAATAAAAAATGTAAAAAGATAAAACCATTCGTGAACTCCTTACGTTATCTATGTGAAGTCCAAAAAATCAAAGGGGTGTTCATAAGATGAAGATGAAAAAGTCGTATCTCGCTGTTCCGCTTAGTGCCGCATTGTTGATTCCAGCAGCAGGTGTCAGTGCACATGGTCATGAGGACCATAGTAAGATGTCTCACAGTTCAGGAAAAGTCTCATTGGATGTCTCATCTCCAGCATCGGATCTACGAGCGACACTCGATCAAATTTTATCTGAACACGCGTATCTCGCAGTCGTCGCGATGCAAAAAGGAATTGATGGAAAAGAAGATTTTGAGCAAGCAGCCGGTGCGTTGAATCAAAATACGGATGATTTAGCGGCAGCTGTTGGTTCCGTCTACGGGGAAGAAGCAGGCGCTGCCTTTAAAGAAATCTGGGCTAGCCATATCGGTTACTTCGTCGATTACGTCAAAGCGACTGGTGCCAAGGACGAAGACGCTAAGCAAAAAGCATTAAAAGAGCTCGATGAGTACCGCGTCGAACAGGCTGCTTTCCTTGATAAAGCAACGGAAGGACGTCTAAAGGCTGCAGATCTCGAAGCCGGACTTAAAGTCCATATCACACAACTGTTAACATCGTTTGATAGCTATGTAGCAGGCGATTATGATGCTGCCTATAGCAACCTGCGTAAAGCGATCGAGCATATGTATATGGTCGGTGAAGGATTGTCTGGTGCAATCGTTGATCAGTACCCAGATAAATTTAAAAATACGAAAGTCGATACCCCAGCAGCAGACCTTCGTGCCGGACTGAACCGAAACTTCTCCGAACACGCAGCACTTGCGGTACTTGCGATGCAAAAAGGGATTGACGGTGCAAAAGACTTTGACGCGGCAGCCGGTGCCTTGAATCAAAATACGGATGACCTGACTGCTTCAATCGGTTCTGTTTACGGTAGTGAAGCAGCGCAACAATTTAAAAAGATTTGGTCGAGCCACATTGGCTACTTCGTCGACTATGTCAAAGCAACAGGTGCGAAAGATGATCAAGCACGCGACATGGCTGTGAAGGAACTTGATGAGTACCGTGTCGAACAGGCAGCATTCCTCGATGCAGCAACAGAAGGTCGCTTAAAAGCAAAAGATTTGGAAGAAGGACTGAAGGTCCACATCGACCAACTCTTACTTGCCTTCAACAGCTACAATGAAAAAGATTACGACAAAACGTACCCAGCGATTCGCGAAGCGTACGCGCATATGTACGGCGTAGGGGAAGGAACAGCGACAGCCATCGTCGATCAGTTCCCGGATAAATTCAAAGGTGCGCCTGGAATGCCGAACACAGGTCTCGGTGGTATGCAAGAAGCATCATCGACAACAGGTATCGTTTGGTCACTGCTTGGTATCGCAGCAGCATCGATCCTTGGATTCTTCGCACTCCGTCGTCGCCCGCAACAATAAAGGACGACCCGCTGGAAACAGCGGGTTTTCTTGTACACATCAAGCAGAAAGGAGGTAAACGACATGCGCATCATCCGACTTGCACTTCTATTTCTGATTTGTCTGTTGCCTGTCTCGGTCGAAGCACACACGAGCTTAAAAAGTTCGAATCCGGCAGAAGGGGTCACATTATCTGAGCCAGTTGAGCGGATTCGCTTGACGTTCAGTGAAGCCGTTGAGAAAACGAGTACTTTGCGATTAGTAGACGCGAAGGGTGTCGAACAGTCGCTTGCAAAACCACTTATTATCGGAAATGAACTCAGTGCCGTCGTCTCGAATCCTTTAGCTGAAGGAAAATATACGATCGAGTGGGCGTCGATTTCTGATGATGGTCATCCGGTCAAAGGGACGATTCGTTTTACAGTACTGGGTGGGGAAAAAACTGAAACGAAGACAGTCGAAAAGGCAGAGCCGATGGAAACGAAAGCATCGGTCGTGCCGGAAGCCGAGCCTGTTTCAAAAGGACTCGTTCCAACACTGCTTCCTTGGATTGTCGGGGGGTTACTCGTTAGCATCATTGTACTTGTTCTGTTACGTCGTCGTTCAGCATGAGTGCGTTTATTGGGGAACTGCTCGTCTATCTAGGTGGCGCGATTTGGATGGGATATCTCGTCCTACGCTTTATTTCGACAGAACGTAAGCCAATGATCATAGACGGAACACGGTGGGCGGTAGTGGGACTCGGGATGCTTGTTCTTGGAACGAGTATCCCAGTCATCGGTGCCGTTCGTTTTCTACATTCGACGCAAACGATGACAGAGGCTCTACGGACAGGACTACTAGATTTGCATATTGGTCGGATGTTTCTTGTCGTTTACTTTTCTGCTTTACTTTTACTACTCGTACTTGCTTGGCGAAAACAGTTGTCCGTCATATTAGCGGTCGTGACGATACCACTATGGGTTGGCATCGCAGGAACGAGTCATGCTGCGGCCAAATACGGTGCGCTCGGGTGGACGCTTCAATTTAGTCATTTTCTATGTGTGACAGCTTGGATTGGTGTCGTCTTTTGGTTAGCGATCGGTGCTCGCTCGACCGAGCATTGGTCTGCTTTTTTAAGTTGGTTCAGTCCGTTCGCCCGGATTGCCTTTACTGGTGTCATCCTTTCAGGTGTGTTACTGATGCAACTGGCGATTCCGCTAGAACGCTATACGAATCTATGGGGCGTACCATATGGACAAGCGTTGTTACTGAAGCACATTTTATTGTTACCGCTTTTGTTCTACGCCTTTTGTAATGGCACGCTCGTTCGGCGGCGATTGCGTTTCGACTCGGCGTACGATCCACGCCCGTTACTTCGGATGGAGAGTATCATTTTAGTATTGCTGTTCATAGCGAGTGCATCACTTAGTCGACTGGAGCAACCGACGTTAGCGCAACTGCCGGTCAGTGCTCCAGCAGGAGACGGATGGATTTTGATGATCGGCATCGTCACTTTGCCGCTACTCGTACTTGGGTACCGTCGCCATGCGATTGGCGTCTTGCTTAGCTTGTTCAGTGTCAGTCTGATTTATCTCGGACTGCTGGCAACGGGATGAAATACAAAGAAGGTAGCGGATGCATCCGCTACCTTCTTTCTTGTGTTATTTACTTGAAACAGCGCAATTCGTTGCTTTTGCGAGAATCTTCGAATAGGCACGTGCTCCCTTGATATTCAAATGCACACCATCTTTTTCGAAGTAAGACGGATGTTTGACGGCAAGGGCATGCCAGTCGATGAGCGAAACACGTTTTCGTTTCGATGCCTCACGTAACATCTGATTGACTTCTGCTTCCCACGGGCGTGGCACCCGTGCTGTCACGAGATAGATTTGATCGGCATTTGCGAATTGATCAAGTAACGTGTTCAACTGATCCTCCCGGAAGCTACCATTCGTTCCGAGATGAAGGATGACTTGGCGTCCATGCTGATTGTACGCCGCATACTGCTTACTGAGCGGAATCGCTTCTCGTAGTTGCCGTCCGAGTTTTGCATCGATCGTCAGTTGTTTGAGTGTACTGCCGAGATAATCCTCGACACCGAGCAGGACGGAGTCACCGATTGCAAGCGTTGGTCGACAGATTTTTCGTTGATCAGGTTTTGCTTTTGGTGTCGTCGGTTTGAGGACCGGTTTCGGTTTTTCTTTTGGCGCCGCTACCTTGTGGAAGGCAGGTTCTGGCTTCGGTGTATCGGAAACAGCGAGAATCGATAAGTTACCAATGAAGCTGACGACGAGGAGCGTCAATACGGCAACACTCGTCCATTGTATCGTTGAAAACTGACGTAACTGACGCGGATGTAGCGATAAACGCTTCAAGTAACCAGATAGTCCATGCTGGCGGATCGGACGTTCGATGAAGCGGTACGATGCTTCTGTTAACGCAACAAGTACAACGACGATCAATACAGTCCGAAGCAATGAGAACGTTCCGATCTGCTCGACTGGTGTCATCAGCGTGATGACGGGAAAATGCCATAAGTATAAACCGTAGGACCGCTTGCCGATCGCAACAAGTGATGGATGCGCAAACCAACGACTCCAAACCGACGCCGGATGGGCAATCACAGCAATCAATAGTGCAGCAAGGACGGCGACAAGGAAAAAGCCACCGCGATATAAAAAGCTTCCGAACTCACTCGTGACGACCATCAGTAAAAGTAATAGGGGCAACGTAACAGCACCTGTTTGATTCAACAACCGGACACCGCGTTTTGGAATATCGAGCTTAAAGCGCGTCGGTTGCCATGCGAACGCAAGCAGACTCCCGATTAACAAGGCGAATAACCGGGTATCCGTGCCGTAGTAGACACGACTTGGATCTTCACCGGGTGTGAACTGGATCGCCATCGCGAGAACGGATGCGCCAATCGCGACGCCGATCAATTGAAGGAACAGACGCCGATTTTTCATGCCGAACCAAAGTAGAATCGGGAAAAGCAGATAAAACTGCTCTTCGATTGCGAGTGACCACAGGTTTTGAATCGGTGACGGTTTACCGAACGACTCGAAATACGAGACGTCATGGAAGATATACCACCAGTTCGTTCCGTAAATGAGGGCAAAGGCACTGTCTTGGCGGACCGTATGTAACAGCTCGCGTTCAAAGACGGTCACGTACCCGAGAACGAGCAACAGCATGACGAATAGGGCTGGGAACAGGCGACGGAAACGATGGATCCAAAACCGTTTCAAATCAAGGCGACCGGTCGTTTGCCACTCGCGTAACAAGAGACCAGTAATCAGGTAACCGGATAGGACGAAAAAGAGATCAACACCGAGGAAACCACCAGAGAAGAAAGAGACGGATAGGTGGTAGAGAATGACAGACAGGACAGCGAAGGCGCGTAAGCCATCAAGCCCTGGCATATATGTAATCGAACGAGACGAGGATTTCATAAGACACGAACAACTCCTTTAAAACGACAACTAATTTCTAACAGTCTTTAGTGTATCGAATTCCAATTTCAAAGAAGTGTCTAAGAAGTAACAACCTAGCCAAAAAAGCACCCGACGAGAGCATCGGGTGCTGACTTACGAATGACGTGGAAAACGACAGATGACGGAAAAGCAGTTGTCTGCTGAAGTCAACTGGACACTTCCGTGATGACGCGCCATGATTTGTTGAATAATCGACAGACCGATACCGGAACCGCCGGAAGAGCGTGACGCGTCAGACGTTCCGAACGGTGTCAACCACTCGTTTAATTCTTCTGGTGTATAGGTCTTGACGATCGCATTTGAACAAGTTAATTGAAGCATTTCTGGTTCCTCTTCGATTGTAATTCGAAGATCACCCGTCCCGTGGAGCGTTGCATTTCGCATCAAGTTCTCAAGTAATCGACGTAAGAGCATCGGATCAGCGAAGAGAGTCGCGTGTGCAGGACCATCGACAGAAACAGAAGTGCCAGGAAACAGTTCCACTACTTGTTCCGTTAAGGTCATGAGATCAAGCGAAATTCGTTCGACTGGATAATCGGTATTCGATAACTTAGCGAGTGTGAACAGTTCATCGATTCGTGAGGCGAGCGTCTCCGATTGACGGGTGACGATTGCAAGTAGCTCCGTGCGTTCCGTAGCGGATAACGTCTCGTGTTTTTCCGTCAGCCACTGGATGAAACCTTGAATCGAGGTCAACGGAGTCCTTAAATCATGCGATAGACTTGTAATCAGACGTAACTGCTCAACGAACCGTTCCTGATCGCGAACGCGTAACGTTCTTAGTTCCTGTTCAATCCGTTCGATTGACTGGGCGAACAATTTGAACTCTTTTGGTCCTTTGACCGGCGGCAATGGATCTGTCGGCGGCGGTTCGACCGTCAAGCGTTCAAGCCGTCGTTCGAGTTCCCGGAACAATCCGGCAATCCAGCGTGTCAGGAGCAGTAAAAAGAGGATGAACAAGACGACTTGTAAGATAAAGAAGGCGTTCGAATTCCCGACTTGATATTCATTGAGTGTCGGTTTGTCGGTCTGAACAGTTAAAAAATAGCCAGGCTCACTAGTTCCAAGGTTGATTGCTTCAATATGGTGCAATGTCCGGACTTTTCCTGTGTCTGATGGCTCCCGCTCAGTTGGCGTTTGCTCAGCGAGCAGTCGGCTCGGTGTTAAGTCTTTCGGATACTTGTCGGAAGCGTTGATGCGACGACCGTTCGCATCGTATACCGCCCACTCATAAGGACCGGTCGGGGTTTGTCCGTTTTGATAGCGTGTGATGTCTTCTTTAACAGCGCTCACCGTGTCTTCTTCCGTCGTGTAGTAATAACGGGGAACGGTTTTCCCACCAAGCGGTAATTGACTTGCCAGGAACCAGGAGAGTGCTGTACTCAAAAATGCGGCAAGCAGTAGTAAGACGAGCATCCAGACCGTCAGTTTGATTCGTCTCATGGCTCGACCTTATAACCGACGCCCCAGACCGTCTGGAGGTAGCGCGGCTCTTTCGGGACATCCTCAATCTTGTCACGCAGTTTATGAATCAATACCATGACGGCGTTCGACGCGGAACCGAGTGCTTCTTCCTGCCAGACCCGTTCATACAGATCATCAGCCGAAAAGACGCGACGCGGGTGATTTAAGAAGAGCGCCAGGCAATCGAATTCACGGCGGGTCAGGGCAAGCGGTATATCGTATTTAAAGATGACGCGTTCGTCTTCTTTAAGTGTGAATGGACCGACCTGAACGGCTGAAGCTGTAGCTGGGACGTGATATTGACTGACACGGCGGAGTAACGCCTTGACGCGCGCGACGACTTCAAGAGGATTAAACGGTTTGCCGATATAATCGTCTGCTCCGAAAGTCAGCCCTTGAATTTTATCCATATCTTCACGTTTTGCTGTTAGCATCAAGACAGGTAACGTATGCCCAGCAGCACGCGCCGCCTGAACGGTCGAAAAGCCGTCACGAACCGGCATCATGACGTCGAGTAACATTGCGTCAACCGGACGCGTTGCAAGAATCGTTAATGCTTCTTCACCATTTTCAGCTTCGATGATCTCGTAGCCTTCATTTGTTAAATAGAGTCGAAGCAATTGACGGATATCCGCCTCGTCATCGACGATCAAAAGGGTAGGCATGATTCATTTCCTCCTGTTGCACTCCTTCATAAACGTAAGCAGGAGGCAGATTGTAAAGTGTGTGCGAATAACTGTGTTCTTGGAAATAATCCCGGAACATCTTGAACTGGAACCGGGTGTATTGAAAGGCGATGAAGTGACCGCCTGGTCGTAGTAACGTTTGGAACTGTGCTAATAAGTCATGCCGTAATGTTGCCGGAAACGACGCAAACGGGAGACCACTGACGATGACGTCGATCTGTCCGCTCCACGAGTTGGATAATCCTTGAACATCACCAATGAAGAGGGTGACATTCGTTTCATGAGCAAGCAACTGCTCGAGTGCCGGACGGAACGTTTCGCTCCGTTCGCAAATTAAGAGATGCGTCTCCGGTGAACGAGCTGCCAGTAAGGCTTTTGTAATCGCACCGTCACCGGCTCCGACTTCAAGAATCTGACGTGGACGATCGGCGACGGCGCGCCGTGCCATCATCTCGGCAAGACGTGGACTACTCGGTGCGACGGCTCCTACGCGTAGTGGTGCGTGAAGTGCTTCTTTTAAGAAATCTAACATGAAAACCCTACTTTCCGTTGAGTATATCATGTAGTATGCACGTCGTCCCTTTCGAAAACAGGTGGAGAATTCTTAACTGAATCTTAAACATATCAATGCCTGATTTTCGGCGACATGACGATTGAACAAGTCGGTATACTAGAGACAAAGGAGGGGAAGGCAATGGAACATCATACGTATTATGAAGCACTCGTTCGACGTGACGCGACGTACGAAGGGACGTTTTTCGTTGGGGTCAAGACGACGGGGATCTTTTGCCGTCCGACGTGTCCAGCGCGAAAACCGAAAGCGGAGAACTGCGAGTTTTTCGAGACGGCGCAAGAGGCACTGCTTGCTTCTTATCGACCGTGCAGGCGGTGTCATCCGCTTGCTTATCCAGGCGATCATGGTACGATTCAACGCTTGATTGAAGCGGTTGAGGCGGAACCAGACAAACGCTTTAAGGAAGCGGATTTCCGAGCACTTGGTTTAGATGAATCAACGGCACGTCGTCAGTTCAAGAAGCGGTTCGGAATGACATTTGTCGCCTACGCCCGGGCAAGACGGATGGGTCTTGCGATGAAGGAGATTCGGACGGGGAAACCGGTCATTGAAGGACAGTTAACTGGTGGTTATGAATCTAGTAGCGGCTTTCGCGAAGCTTCAACACGGATACTCGGGGAGGCACCGTCTCGTTTTAATGGACAGGTCTTGCGTGCGAAATGGCTCGATACGCCGCTCGGTTCGATGCTTGCGATTGCCGATGAACAGCAGTTGCATCTCCTTGAATTCGTCGATCGACGCGGACTCGAACGAGAAATCGAACAATTGCGTCAAAAAGCACGTGCCGTCATCGTTCCGGGGGAGTCACCCATCTTTGGACAGATTGAAGCGGAGCTCCGTCGTTACTTCAAAGGCGAATCAGTGGCGTTTCAGACGCCACTGATGCGGTACGGAACGCCCTTTCAACGCCGCGTCTGGGAGGAACTCGATCGGATTCCAAGTGGCGAGACAATCTCGTATCAAGAACTGGCGATCCGGATCGGTCAACCAACAGCCGTCCGTGCTGTCGCACGGGCAAACGGAGCAAACCAACTAGCGATCATCATTCCATGTCATCGGGTCATTCGAACGAATGGGGATTTAGGTGGATACGCAGGTGGACTTGCACGCAAGGAAACATTGCTCAAACTGGAGCGTACAAAGAGAGGACTGGATGTAGGATGAGTTTGATTAAAGATGTTTTTTCACCGAGTTGGCTCGATCGCTTAGGAGAAGCGGTCGATGTACCAGATTTTCGTAAGCGAGTTGAACGGGAGGACTGGGACGATCTTGCGTTTAAACAACGCGTCCGTCGTATTGCGGAGACGCTGGAATCCGTCCTGCCACCGTTTCCGGACTCGATCGGGGAGCTAGAGCGGCTTGCACCGCAGTTTACCGGGCTACCGGGTATTGTTTTTCCAGAGTATGTCGAACGGACCGCAACACTTACTGACTGGACGCTCGCGTTAGAAACACTCGTCAAGTTGACGCCGTATTCGACGTCGGAGTTCGCTGTCCGGCGTTTTCTACTCGCTGATCAAGAGCGTTATCTCGAGCAAGCACTCATGTGGACAACATCAGACGATGAACATGTCCGGCGCTTAGCATCCGAAGGGACACGACCGCGTCTGCCATGGGGACAAGCGATTCCGCGTCTGATTGCTGATCCGCGACCGGCGTTACCGATTCTTGATGCGTTACTACAGGATCCGTCACTCTACGTCCGAAAAAGTGTCGCTAATCACTTGAATGATATTTCAAAGACGCATCCGGAATACCTAATCGAGCGGATTGAACGTCACTTAGGAACAGATCCGAATACGGATTGGATTTTACGTCATGCTTCGAGAACGTTACTGAAGCGTGGAAATCCAGAAGTGCTGCAGTTATTCGGGCACGTGACGCAAGGGGACGTGACAGTGGAAGATTTGAGCGTCTCGCCAGTGACGATTGGTCAAGAGTTACAGTTTTCGTTTCAAGTAAACAGTTCCGTTGAACAACGTCTGCGTCTTGAGTACGCGATTGATTATGTCAAACAACGTGGAACAAGTCGGAAGGTGTTTCAACTGCGGGAGCGGGAAGTCAAAGGTATCTTACAAGTCGAACGACGCCAATCGTTTCGGAACATGACGACGCGCGTCCATTATCCTGGTACACATACATTGACGATTTTGATTAACGGAGAGGCTTACGCGACAGCAACGTTTGAGGTCGAGGAGGAGAGCTGAATGCAAGGACGACATCCAGATTTTACGACGTCGCGCCTGTTTGTTGAAGCGACGGATACTGCAACGGGTTGCAAGTGGACGCTGCATGCGTTACGTGAGAAAACGATTGTTGGAACGATTATTTTTACATGGGAGGATTCAATCGGAAGTCTGCGATATACATCAAATGATGAAGACGATCAGAATGGTTATATCACAGAAGCACTGACTTCGATTCTCTCGTATCTCGCGCGGACGTTGTTACTGACGTGTGTCTACGGTGAAGCGGGCAGTGAGACGGTCTGGCATCGGAACGGATTTCATTTGCATGCTAATCGATATGAACGCGAACTGCATCATTAAAACCCCGTCCTAAATAGCAGGACGGGGTTTGTTTGTGCTTAAACCGTTGTTTTGGACCAGTCGAAGTGCGCACAAATCGCTTCCGCACTTTCACGTGCACTCAACTGTTCCGTATCGAGGAAGAGATAGTTGACGTCCGGTAATTCGCCTGGCAGCGAGCGTGTCCGGTATCCGTCCGCCGTCTCGCGTAAGTCTTGTTCAGAAGCGGCAAGGTCACGCTTCGTTACTTTGTGCGTCAATCGATTTTCAGTCGTGTTCCGGTGCAGACGAGTTGCGACCGGCGCATCCAGTTCTACGATGTAGACGTCAGCACCCGCTTGTTCGAATAATTCGACCGTCTCTTCGATGAACTCGAGACCACCGCCTTCGACACCGAATAGACAGAGGAATGTAAACAGGACACCTTCGAGCGAACTGTTCGCCATCTCCTTGAACATCTCACGTCGGATCGTATCCTTTAAGCGGTGATGCGCGGGTTCTGAGAAATCAAAATAAGGCAATAACAAGTCGATCGTCTGATGGTTATGGAAGACTTTCATCTCCGTCAACTGTTCGATTTCCTGACCGATCGTCATCTTTCCGACTGCTTGCGGACCGAGCAATAAAACAAATTTCATGGGCGCACCTCATTTCCTTTTTCTGCTAAGAATAGCACATTCCGACGAGTGACATCACTAGAACGTTTGTTCGTAATTTGGTATAATTCAAGTATGAAGTCCTGTCGTGTCCTTGTCTGAAGGAGGACAACCATGCAAGAACAATGGAAAGCCGTCATCGGCTATGTAGGTATATACGAAGTCTCATCGCTTGGTCGCGTAAGATCGCTCGACCGGACGATCGTGACGTGTCGCGGTGTCCAGCAACGACGAAAAGGTGTCTTGCTCCGTCCGCGGCTCAATCGGGAAGGGTATCGCAAAGTCACGCTTTACCAACGTGGCCGAGGAGAACGGGTGCAGGTCGGAATGCTTGTCGCACAAGCCTTTCTGACGGCTGACGTCACGGAAGCGCGACTCGTCCGGCACAACGGCAAACGGGCTGACGATCAGTTGTCGAACTTAGAGGTCCTACCTTCGATTGATCAGCAATATAACGAACTACTTGGTGAGTTTGATCTCTTGTTACATCAACATGTGACGCTGTCACCGTTTCAGATTCGAACGATTCGTGCGCAGTACGAAAAAGGGAAGACGATTCGTCAACTGGCAAAGCAGTATGATGTGACCGAGAACCGGATCCGGAACATCATCGATAAAAAGGAAGCACGTTATATCGGCTGAGAACAGAGTAAAAAGAGCGCTTACCAGAAATGGTAGGCGCTCCTTTGATTTAATCCGATTGTTCGCCGGCACGCACGGTCTGTTGTAGCGAACTGATCCGTGACTCGAGTACGGCACTATGTGTCTTCAGTTCCGTCTGCTGGGTGACGTGGTGTTGCATTTGATCCCCGAGGACCTGGCTGTAAGAAGAGAGTTCTGACATCAACTGTTGAACGGACTGCAAGTGTTCCTGCATGTTCCACTGAACATCTGCGACGATCTGCCGTTGCTGTTCGACGGTACCAAGTGTCGTTTCAATCGTCGTCGCTTCGGTCAGCATCTGTTGCAAGTGTGTAGTTGCCGTCTCGAGCTGTTGCGACGTTGAGAGAAAACGTTCCGTCATCTGCGAGAGTGCTTGTTCGACTTGCTCGAGTCCCGCCGTCCACATCTGATTGACCTGCCGAATATGGTCCGTACTCGTCCGAATATCGATTGCCAGTTTTTCGACTTCCTTGGCGACGACGGTGAAGCCACGACCGGCTTCTCCGGCACGTGTTGCCTCAATCAACGCGTTCAGTGACAAACGACGCGTCTCTTCAGCAACGCGCTGAATGTGCGAGATCGAGGTCTCCATTTGTTGCTGTAGGTGTGAGGTCTGTTGCAAAATCTGTTCCGTCGCCTGCGATTGTTCCTTCAGTAAGTGGCTTTTTTGTTGCAAGGTCTCGAGTGTCGCATGATTCGTAAGGACAGTCTGTTGAAAACGGGTCACAGCGTGTTGACTGTTGAGAAGTGTCGTTTGCATTTCTTCTAAGGCATCATGTCCTTGGGCAGTCAAACGCGTCGAAGCGACGATCGTTTGATCCATTTGCGTCGATTGCGCAAGTAAGGAACCAGCGACTTCATCGACAGCTTGGACCGATCGATCCATCGCCGATAAGCGCGAGGAAAAGTGGGGCTGGACGGACTCGAGTTCCTGACTCGCTTGTTGCATCTCAGTCGTTAAGTCACTAATCTGTTGCATCAACTGATTGTATTGAAACGTTAGTTGTTGTAATTCAAAGGTCGTCGTCTTGAGCGTTAATGGACGATACGATCGTTTCGCATGCGCTTCTTCAATCTGTAAGGCAAGTTTTGCTAACGGCGCTAATTGTCGTTGAATCCGCCAACGGATCAATAGACTGATGCTGACAAGTGTAATCACACTGACCCAGACGAGTGTCCAAGCTAACTCGCGAGCAGGAGCGATTAATTTATCACGATCGGTCGTCAGCAAGATGACGTCATCAAGTTCCGGAATCGTCATCGCGACAAGAAACTGGTCCTGATGCGAAAAAGCATATGTACGCGCATTCTTTAAGTGCTGTAGTAGTTGTTTCCGTTTTGCCGGTTCGAGTGTCAGCGATCGGAACGCTTCATTCGTATTCAAGCTTTGGAAGCGAATCGTATAGTCATCGCGTGATAAGTCAGTTCGTTGTTGCTGTTGTAATCGTTTAATCGCACGCATACGATCTGTTGCGTCATCCGGATACGCCAGAAACGTTGCCCGGACGTTCGCATCGAACATCGTCAATTCACGCATTAACCGTTCCTCGGTCGAAGCGACGGACTGTTGATAGGAAGCGTAGACGCTTAGACCGCTGATCACGATCAGTCCGATGGCAACGATCGGAATCAACCATCCATTTAGTTGTTGTGCTAATAATCGTTTTTTCGTATGCATAAAAAATATCTCCTCCCGTGTACCTATCGGAAGGAGAAGAAGCAACATGTATGAAGGTCTTGTACGGCTTGTGTAAAGGTCTTGTGAATCTAATTCACGTAAATCGGAAGGACGGTCGCAAGATGCGTCATAAGTGCTTGTGTCTCTTCTTTTGGTTCAGACGTGACATAAATGATTAACGCAGCAGCGACAATGACGAAGATGGCGATGACAAGAATGATGAAGAACGGCATCTTACTTTTACGTTTTTCGGCTTGACGATCCATGGAAGATTCCCCCTTAATGATGTAGACGATAGACATATTTGTTTGATTCCCTCTCCTCTTGTTTGAAAACCTTGGAAAAAGAGGGGAATGTGCAACGTAACGGGAATAGAGTAGTCAACTAGAAAAAAGAGGGAGGACGTCCTCGTGCTCGAGTTGCTCAATTCGTTGTTGCTGAATTTTTCATTGTTGATCGCGACGCTCTTGTTTGCATTTTTACCGTTGCGCCGGATTGAGAGCATCTCGCCCGTATCCCCGCTTCATGTTCGTCTACTGATTGGCTGTATCGCTGGCATCATCGGCGCCTTATTGATTTTCAACAGTATCTCGTATGACGTGGCAAAGATTGATTTGCGTCTCGTTGCACTCGTCACTGCTTATTTTTACGGTGGATTGGTCAGTGGAGGGGTGACGATGTTATTCATCGTCGGAGCACGCTTTGCCGTCACACCGGCTGGTGAATATGAGGGATTAGTGCTGACGGCGCTGATTTGTGTCGCCTTACTTGTGACAGCCTCAATTTACCGGCGCTTCGCTGCGCAACGTTTAAAGGATTACCTCGTTTTGCTGGGCGCGGGGATTGCCTATAGTCTACCGGCGCTTTATTTATTGACGAACACGTTCGAACGGTTTTTAGAGATTGCGTTCGTCTACATCATCGTCATCATGATTGGTGGTTACGTGACCTATCGTTTCTTACAAGAACTAAGGAAGCACTTTTTATTCGTGCATACGCAACAAGAACTGGCTTTAACGGATGGGCTGACACAACTGGGAAATCGCCGGAAGCTGGATGAGACGTTAGCTGAGTACGCTAAGCATGGAACTGCCTTTTCCGCCCTCATTCTTGATCTTGATCACTTTAAATCAATCAACGATACATACGGACACGAAGGGGGCGACGTCGTCTTACGACAACTCAGCCATCTCTTGCAATCGTATTGTCCAGAACAAGGAGTCGTCGGTCGGTACGGTGGTGAAGAGTTTGTCTTACTCTTGCCGGATGTACCACTTCGACAAGCGGAACGACTAGGGGAACGGATTCGTTCTGCCTGTGCCGATCAACACTTCGTTTATAAGGAACATCCCGTGTTTCATGTCACGTTATCGCTAGGCGTTGCCTCGTCCGATCAAGCATCAACCGTCTTTGAAACTGTCCAAAAGGCGGATCTCGCTTTATATGAAGCCAAACAAAGCGGACGGAACCGTGTCGTTGCGTACCGTGATCCGTCGTTGCGTTAAAAAATCCCCCGTCCGACCAACTGGTCCGGCGGGGGATTTGTATTCATGGCTGTAACAAGGAAAAAACATCGTACTGTTCAAAGTCAGCCAGAATATTCGGTGCGATCAACTGACGGATCGTGGATTCGTCCGCCCAGAGATGAGCGTCGTGTTCTGCTGATAATTGAACGTCTGTCTGGTTCGTCGAGCAGACGTACATCAACAAAATGATTTGCCGGTCAGGATGTGTCAGAAAACTCGAGGCGTAAAGCAGACGCTCCGGAGAAACCGTCAACTGTGTCTCTTCCTTAATTTCGCGAACGAGACTATCGAGCGGGAATTCACCGAAGTCCATCTTCCCACCCGGACATTCCCATGTTCCACCGCCAAAGTCAGCAGCAGCCCGCCGGACGATCAGGAGACGTTGCTTGTGAATGATGATGCCCTTAACAGCAGGAACGATCTTCGTCATCTGACTCGACTCTGCGATAACACGACGGGATTGGTTCCTTCTGTTTCGATCAGTTGCTGATTTTGTAAGTAGATACCGCTTGCGTCAGCAAGTCCATACGCCCAGCTTGTATTTTCTTCAGTAAAGGATTGCACGAGATGGGCAGCTTCGCCCCACGTCTCGTAATGCACACAGACAACCGCGTCTTTCAGTAAGGCAAGACCAGGTAAGCGAAGTCGTTGACCGTCTCGTTGATCGATTTTCGGAATCACACATTGTTCAGGCGAAACGAGGGCACCGGCCGAAAAACCGGCAATCGGTACGCCATTTGCGAAATGCGATTGGATGATGTCATCGAGTTCCGTATCGACAAGATAGCGCTGATAGAGCTCCGTCTCGCCACCAGAGATGATGATGCCCTGACACTGTTTCAATTGCGCGAGTTGCTCCTTTGTCGGTGCGTCAGACAATGGTAGATGGACAAAAGACGAAACGCCATCTTCCTGTAATGGTTCCGTATAGATCGAAGCATAGCCCAACCAATCTTTACCGGTCCGCGGAACGTATAAAATCGCGATTGGTCCACCATTCGTTAACGCGGCAAATCGTGTTCGTAAGTGCGGTGTAAAAGGAGGACCGCCTCCAAATAGGAATAAGTGAGTCGGCATGAGGCATGTCTCCTTTCAGATTTAGTCCAGTGTATAGCGGTTGATCGTCTCGTGCAATTCACGAGAGAGCGTATAAATTTCTTCCGTTAGTGTATGCACGACGTCCATTCGTTCACTGAAGGTGAGCGACTGCTCGGATGCCTGTTGATTGTCTTGAGCACTGGCGATGATTCCGGCACGTAGTTGTTCGGCTTGAGCGACGAGATGCGAAGCGGTCGACAAGACATCCCGGTTCGTTTCCGAAAGGGCGGACATATCGACGGTGACACCTTTTGACTGCGTGACAATCGAATCAAACGACTGCGTCGCTTCCGTGACACGTACGACGCCGTCCTGAACGGCGACGGTTCCGCGTGCCATGGCGTCTTCAAGTTGTTTTGTCTCGCGTTGAATCGAGTCGATCGTTTCTTGAACACGTCCCATCGATTGTTTCGACTGATTGGCAAGGTTCTGGATCTCGCGTGCGACGACGACGAATCCTTTTCCTTGCTCCCCGGCACGCGCCGCTTCAATCGAAGCGTTCAACGAGAGTAGATTCGTCTCGTTAGCAATCGATTCGATGATGCTGATGATTTCAAGAATATTTTGCGAAGCGGTTTGGACACGACGTGATTTATCGGCCGCTTCATCAATCGCGTTTTGAATCGATTGCATCTGTTCCGTCACTGCATGCAAGTCAGAACGTCCCGTTGTCGCGAGACTTTCAGAACGGCTGGCACTATCAACGACGAGTGCCGATGTTTGTGCTGTTTGCTCGATCGTCGCCGTTAAAGATTGTAAAGACGCCGTGTGTCCATCGAACGCACCAGACTGTTGCTGAGCAGTTGCGGCAATTCCCGTCATCGCGTGCGCCATCTCTTTTGTCCCATGTCCTGTTTCTTCCGCTTCAACGACGAGTTCTGCGAGAGAGTCATCAATCGTCCGTGACATCGTATCGACCCGTTTCACGAGATCAATCAAAGACAGACGCATCGTCTCGAATAAACGGGAGAGCTGTCCAATCTCATCACGTGACGTCGCGACGACTGGTTGTGATAAGTCATGTTCGGCAATCGCGCCCGCACTGTGCAACAACGCCTGGATCGGTCGGACGAGTGTACGTGTGAAAAGAATCGCAGCGACTGCAACCAAGGCGATTAACGCCACTAAAGCAATCAATAACTTTTGGACGAAATCAGATAAGGAAGCAAAGACTTCTTCCGTATGAACCTCTGTGATCAGTCCCCAGTTCAGTCCAGCGAGTTGAAGCGGTGTGAACGACGTCACGACCTCGTGACCATCTGTATCTGTCAGTTCTGTCGTATTCGTTTTCCCGGCAATGACTTGCTTGACCGGAGTCGACTGAATGCGTTTTTCGCCGACTTCGGTTTGTTTCGTTGCTCGGAAATCGGACCGCAGACGTTGATCGGCACCGACGAGATACGATTCACCGGTCTTACCGAGACCAGCCGTTGTTTTCATGATTTTATTAATTTGATTTCCGTCAAGCTGCAGCGCAAGGACACCACGCGGTTGATTCGTTCCTGGATCAACATACGGAATCGCGAAGAAAGCAGCGGGAGCTTTCGAAGGTTCGTAATAGGCGTAATCAGCGATGACGCCTTTTTGTTGTGTTAAAGCGTCCTGATACGCTTTTCCGAGTCCCGATGATTTGAGGTCACCAGTGACGACGTTCTGTCCGAGATCCGGTTCCTTAAACGCCGTATAGACGACATTCCCGTCCGGATCAATGAAGAAGACGTCATAGAAGCCGAACTGTTCGATGTACTGATTGAAATACGTATCGAATTTCTTCGCTTCTTGTTGGTAGGCGTCATTCGCCAGTCCACCGTCCGCAAACTGTTTCGTTAAAGGAGCGAATGCCTGCTGGACTTGTTCATTTTCAGCTAACGCTTCGAGATTCAAGAACTTCTCATCGATATGTTGCGTGACCGTTGCTTTTTTAGCATCACGAATCGCTTCAAGCTTTGAATAGGCCTCGTCTGTCAACGCACCTTTTGTTTCGACATACAAGAACGAGCCGATCAAAACGATCGGTACAATTGCAAGACCGAGAAAAGCGAGTAACATTTTCGGATACAGACCCCACTTCATCCGAACACACTCCGTTCTTATTGGATTTCTTTTAGTGTACGAAAGGAGACGGGACAGAAGTACTACATTACCATATATTTTAAATGACTTTATTTTCCTCATACACTTTAAAATCAGGGTCAATGAGCCGATAGGAGCGTTACGAATGATATGATAAGAACATTTTTTGATGGGTGAGACTTTAAACCAAGAAAAAAATTGTGTCAGGTTAAAAATAACAAATGGGGTATAATGGAAATATCAATTTTAGAGGATGATCACGATGAAAACGGTCGAACAGATTTACTTTCGAGAGTCCGGCATGGGAAGAGGCCAGACGTTTTGGTGGGACCGTGCAAGTCGGACGGTTCGAGCGGAAGATGAGGAAGAATTATTAGGTCCATGGTTTCCTCATGGATTAATTTTACCCAACGAAATGGATCCGTTACTTATAAAACTGACGGAAGAGGATATCTACTTAATTGACATGTGGTCGGAGCGGTTTGATGCCGAGAAATGGCGGGAGTACTCGAATCCTGAAAGTTTTACTATGACGGACGGAACGGATTGGGAGATTCATGTGACGACAGAACACGGTACAGAAAAAGTGTCACGCTCAAACGTCTTTCCACCAGGGTGGGAGATGATTCGAGAACTGCTATACGGTTATTACGATGCCGGGAGTAATCGAGAAGATGCAGAGTGGGAGGGTGAATAATGAAACGAGCATTACTGTATCTGATTCCGTTTGCGTGGCTCGGACCTTACCTCGATTGGAAAGTGGGTTCGATTTTTGGGTATGCCTTATTTTTGTTTGGACTCGGTGTTCTATCGTATTCACTTGCACGTAGTGGAAAACCGAAACACATCGTCATCGGCAACATGGTTACGTTTGCGATTTCGTACGGGATCGCGCTCAGCTTAGCGGAAGGGTATGGCGAAGGGTACTTCAAGCCATTGACAGTCAGTCAACTGGTTCTTGGATTGAGTGTATTAAATCTTGTTGTGCAAATACCGATTGTGATGAATGCGATTCAAAACAAAGTGATGAAAAAGGAGTTAGAAGGACATGACGGATGAGAGCCAACAGTTACTTGATGTAATTCAGCGAATCCTAGAACGACAATCGCCACTCGACTTAATCGATATCTACCAGCGTGTAAGACAAGCAGAACATTTGGATCTATCACGCTTTACATCAGAAGCAGGACTCGAGGCACGCATTCGAAAATTGATTTACCTGCATGCGAGTGAGTGTGAATTGTACCGAGGAGAGCAGGATCTCTTTTACAGTGAGACGGGAAAAGGAACAGGACGCTGGGGACTGCGATGAAAAAAAGCTACGCAACGAGTGCGTAGCGATCCGGTCAAACGAGTCCTAAAATTTCGACTTCGACCAAGGCACCTTTTGGTAGTTCCTTAACAGCGATACAAGACCGAGCTGGAAAGTGATCGTGCGGTGCGAAGTAATCAGAGTAGATCGTATTAAAAGAAGCGAAGTGTTCCATGCTTGTTAAGTAGCATGTCGTCTTGACGACGCGGTCAGGTGTTAGTCCTGCTTCTTTCAGGATGGCGTCAACGTTTCGCATGACTTGTTCTGTCTGCTCGGTGATTCCGCCTGGTACGAGTTCACCTGTCGCTGGATCAATCGGGATTTGACCGGAAGCATAGAGTGTACCGCTCGCGATGAAGCCTTGTGAATAAGGACCGATTGCGGCAGGGGCGTTAGACGTTTCAATTTTTAAAAATGACATATCTTATTTCTCTCCATTCTTTTGGTAATAAGTACTTATTAGATAAAATACAATATAACTTCAAATTACTTTTATTATAATCATTAACAATATAATATGAATAAAAAACCAAAAATGATATAATTTATTAGGGAAGTTGTGACAAATAAACATGAGAACTAAGGAGAATTTATAATGCAAAATCAGGTTAATCCTTTTGTTTCATTTATGCATCAGTACGATTTAACTACAGCAGATTATTCGAAAATTTTTGACGAACATACTAAGAAAATCGAGTATAGCATTGATACAAATATTAACAAAAAAATTATCGAGGAGCTCTCAATATCTCCTCGCTCTATCATCATAACAGGTAATGCTGGAGATGGAAAAACCAGAATTTGTAGAAATGTATATGATCAATTAGTTGAGGAAGAGTTTAAAGGATGGCCAGAATCAGGTATAGCAGAGATTTCATATAAAAACTATAGAATTCGAATAATAAAAGATTTATCGGAATTAAAAAATGAAGTTATCGTTGAAGAACTAAAAAAATTACAAGATTCCCTAGAAAACGATGAATCTAAGGTATATTTTCTCATTGCAGCTAATGAAGGGAAATTAACGCATACCCTTGTGAAATATTCTGAATTAAATAAATTAAAAAGTGTCGTCATTCCTCAATTTATATCAAACAATAAAGAACTAGAAATGACGAAAGAAATAAAAGTATATAACTTATTGTACGCATCATCGTCGATTTATGCTGAAAAAATCGTAGAAGGATGGAATGAAGAACAAAACTGGGATATTTGTAATGATTGTTCTAGTAAAAACATATGCATTATAAATAGCAATCATTTAGCTTTAAGTGATAAAACAACAAAAAATCGAATGATGCGTATGTATAAATCTTTAGATATGAACGGTAAGCATATGACAATGCGAGAGCTACTCATTCACTTAGCCTATACGCAAACAGGCGGAATGGCTTGCAAAGATATACATGAGGCTTCTAATAGTGAATCAATCCAAGCGTTAGCAAAAAAATCGTACTATGAGAACTTTTTTGGTAACAACCTTAGACCAGAAGTCTTTGAGGAAATTGGTGGCATCCAAGAATTTAAATCATTGGATCCTGGATACATTTCAGACTCTTTAATTGATGACTTTTTACTTAATGGTGACTTAAGTAGTAACGAACAAATAAAAGACACACATCACACTTTGTTTGGTAAAGATATTGATGTTGAAAACGGTGCTTATTATGAAGATGTAAAAATGTATCGTTCAAATATACATGGTGATAATGTGAACGGTGTTGAATTAATGAATAAATGGTTTCCTAGATTACGAAGAAAGTATTACTTTGAGTCTCAAGATAATAAAAAGGTTGAAAAATTAATCCCTTATCGTCACCGGTATGATTTTATAAGCATTCTTCATAGAGGAAAAATTGAACATAGCATAAAGGTTAAACTTGTAGATGGATTAAATACATTCTTCGCAAAGAGAATGGTGTATTCTCCTTCTCATCAGCTGTATGTATCTTCAGATAGTTTATTAGTTCATCAAATTATTGGGCTAGATCAAGTGGAATTTCATATACAAGGTAAAAATGAAACAATAGATCAAACAGGTACAAAATTAACTTTGAGTGTACAAGGTGTAGAACTAGCTATTAATTTAGTGACTTTTGAATATCTAATGCGTTTGAGTAATGGGGGCATGTTAAACGTTTTGAGAGAACATGTAGAGATATTACTTAATAGTTTTCGAAATAGATTGATTTCACTAAAAAAACAAGATGAAAATATTTTACAAATTTTGAAATTCGATCGTGTTCAAGGGGCATTTGTATTAGAGACAATTGAAATTAATGAAAATGGAGATACTGGTATAGATATTGATCCTGAAGATGATGATTTTTAAATCTAAGTAAAAGTGGTTGAAAGGGTGTTAGAGATGCAAGAAGAAAGTACAAAATTTTCTAGTAAGATTGGTGCTGAAATATGGGGACATCGTTTTAAAGATGGACAGCGCGGACCAGAGTATACTTTAGAGTTTTTAAACGTATTTGCTGGAACAGGTTTTAGTCTAGAAAAGAAGTATTATGACCGAAGAAAAATGATTGAATTTCGCCAGTTTGTCTATGAAGGAGAGAAAGAGGGCGCAAAAGGTCATACTGCAATTTTTGAAGCAAAGAAAAAAGATGTAATTCAAAAGAAACTTGGAGTAAGTGAAAAACAATTAGAAGATTTACAAGTGTTCTTTAAAAATCTAACTATTCCTCTAATGACACCGATGGGAAAACCAGTTGATCGCTCTTGGTACGCTCAAATGATGTACCCTCTCCACGAGTCATTGCTTTTTTCTGAAGTTCGTGTAAATAGAGATAAAGGTAACTCGAAAAATTTAACCATTAATTATGAACGTAATTTTTTTGCTCGTGGTGGAGAATTGTATTTTTTAATGTTGCATTATGGAACCTTAAATAATCCTGAATTAAGGATTAGTATCGAGAAAAACATGAAAACACTACTATCTAGCTCTAGTGGGGTAATTGCTGTCATTAATCAAATTAATGAAGCATTTAGTGAGTATAGTACTGGAGATCAGCCGGCACCACTAATTAAAGATAAAGAATTATCGAATGTTATTACTAGTTGGGAAAGTAGTGAATATCCAACTTTACCAAATACAGATTTAGCACTGTATAAAGAATTTGCAGAAGAACTTAATGCATTGCTCATGCTAAGCATTGATATTTATGAAATGTTTGATATTTTAACTTCTCTCATAACATTTCAACTTCATCGCTATATGATTTTTCAATCAGAACAAATTATTGGTGAAACGAGCAATTATTTCATTGATTGTTTAGAAGGTCAGAATAAATCAATTAAATTTTTAGCTCAAGATTCTTATCGAATTCACGAAACTATAGTAAGAGAAGCGTATAAAACGTTTGTGGAAGATCGAGTAGAAGAAATATTTTCTGAAGATAAAGCAGAAGAAAAAATTTATTTTTGGAGAAATAATTTCGATGGCTCTGAAAAAGATAAAGTGAAGGGTTATTCTGGATTTTTTAATGAATTAAATTTAAATAGTCTTCAAGCAACAAAAAAGAAAAAACTTATTGAGGCATTAGAGACTAAAGATATTACTAATGCTAAAAAGTTACTTAGATTACGGATCATAGAACTTTATATGGAGGATTTATCTAAAACACAAGTCCCTATTATGAAAACTTTGGCTCGTGATGGTCAGTTTATTGTTTCTGGAAAAGGATCCAAAGCTCGATATGTACTACATGATAATGTCTTAAGTGCTTTAGTGTATGCAACTCTCAATGGTCAGAATAACTTACCATATGATGATTTCTTAAATGAATTATTCCTAAAATATCGCATTATTATTGGGGAAGATGCCGCTAAGCTTTCTGGACTGTATTCAAAAGAGGGAATCAATCTAAGTCACTTTAGAAGCAATGAGAAAAAAATGAGACAAAAATTAAAACAAAATGGACTACTCCAAGAATACTCAGATGCAACAGCATTAGTTACAAATCCTTATTTTAATTGATGCAAAGTAACGGGAAGGAGCATTAAGCAATGATTGCAAGAATTAATCAAAAAGAAAAGATAATAGGCAGTTGGATTGCACAACATTTACTTAATTATCTTAAAGATCATAAAAACAAAAATGCTGAAAAAGTACTAGTGAAGATAGAAGGAATAAACGAAGAATACTTTCCAGCGATCTTAAATGCTTTATTGGAAAATCAAACTCAACTCAAAAGTTTTTATGAACCATTGATACGGACTATAAAACAAATTGACGGTTATGATTCATTTGTTTTGAATGAAAACGAAAATGGAGTATGGTTGCGAAATAATGTAAAAACGAATGAAGCATTAATTTTATTAATGAATGAGCGAACACCAGAAGCTCAAAGCTTAAAAGATATTGTTTCTATTGATGAAACACAATTACTATCATCAGATGGATTTTTCAGTTTAGACCAATCTCTACGAGAAAAAGGATATTTAGAACCACATCAAATAAAAGATTTGCTCAAACTAATTGGAGCATATCAGCATAGAGGAGAACTTGATTTACAACTCTCAATGCTTATTGCTTATATTGAAAGTGTTTTACAAGAGAAGGAAATATCTAATGATACATTTAAAGTGGTTTTAGGAAAATCTCTTCCTCATTTTCGGCTATTTAAAGACGAGCATTTAAAGTTTGAGTCACTAGATGGTCTTCGTAGTCAGCTTAGAAAAAACTTTTTATTAAGTCACTTAAGAAAAACCTTAGTAAATTATTTAGAGCCAGAAAAGTTGATGAAAAATGTAGATAATTTTATTACTAATGAAGAAAAAAATAATTTTTCAAGTGAAGTTTGGAAAAGCTTTAATAACGATAAAGTATTGTTTTTAGAAAAAACTATGGAGTTTATTGAAAGACGAAACAATGACCTTTTAAATCTCGTTTCATACAATGATGCAGAACGAATTTTTGGATTTAAAGTGTCTAATTCTTTAAAGGATAAATTGAATAATGCAAGAGATATAATTCTAGACAATTTTGCAGAGAAAATTAGAGAAGCAAAAAGTATTGAAGAAGAGAGCCAATTAAAGCAAGAAAAAATGGAGGCTGAAAGTCGTTTTGATCGTGGCGTTGAAGCCGTAAATTCTAAAAATGACATTGAGGCGATTCGAGAATTTCGAGAAGAATATGAACAAGAACTTGAAAAAGAAAATATACTGAAAAAAATTATTAATATTGAAAACAAGCTTGAGAATCCATCTGAATACATTGATATTTTTGAAGCGATTTTATCTGAAAGTTTAGTGATGTTAGAGGAAATAGATCATGAAGAATTCAGTGGTAATCTTACCTTTGAAATTTCAATAGATCAAAATACAGAAGTTTCTGAAGAACAAGCTAGATTCTTTAATTTTCATCTAAAATCTTTATCAATGTTGTCTTCAAATATAATTGTTCTTTCGGAATTGAAGAACACTAACGAATCATCTAAAGAGATTGAAGTAATCCCTGTTAAATTACGACTTTTGAAAAATGAAAATTCTATAGCGAAATCTACTGTCAAAATTGATGCTAGTAGAACATTAATTGAAACGAGTTTTTCCAAATTTATTAATCAAATTCAAGATGGATTTTTACATTCTATTATTACGAAAAAGGGTACGCCAGTTGAAGAAGATCTTAATGAGTATTTGAGTGAACAACAAAATTATACCCTTATGTCTGATAAACGATTGTTAGAACCTATCGAGCAATTTAAAAAATACAATTCTGAGTACACTAATATTCTTAAATCTATTATCGACGAAAATAGAGGAATAACTATTGAAGATTTAAATCAAGTAGCTGATCTTAGCGAATCATTTTTAAAGTGCTCGGATCATGATGTAGATAGTGTTAGGAAAATATACTCACTTTTAAATGAAATTGGAACAATAAAGATTTTCGAAACTAAAAACGCTAAACAAGCAGAAGTTGAACGTAAAATAGTATCTGTATTTAATCCTATTAGATTTATTGCTTACGGCTTTAAACTCATTCATTTTGGAAAATTACTGTCTAATATTTCTGATACATCTGAACAACGCAATAAAATACAAGACGTAGAAGATTTAAAGCAGTACAAAGAGTATCTAAGAGGATCATTTACTAACTTAGCACCATCTTATTACGTATCTGGAGATGGGAATCATCTATTTGCTCAAGACGAATTGTATGGTCAGGGAACATACATCGAAGGTGGAGAAATTGAGAGTGTGACCTCCCAAGCAACTTCTTTTGCGAAAGAAATTGAAAAAGTTACAAACGATTATATTCGAGTTTATCCATATGCTGCGGATTGTTTAGATATTTTATTCTTATATGTTACAAATTTAGAGTTTGTAAAAAAGAGTGTAGAACAAATTTTGAAAAACGATAGCTTAAAGAAGTTGAATATAACCATTCACAGTCCTGCGAGAGCTGCAATGCTCTATGATGAGATTAATCAATGGATTCAATCACAAGAAGAGTATATTAACGCTGTAGATTCGTTTGGTGAATTTCCTAGACTAGAAATCAATGTATTGCCTTTTAGCGATCCCAAAACACTTGCGGAAAAGCTAGATACATCCATGTTAGACTTTGATTTAGCTGTATTTATTGATTACTTTGGTCAAAGTGATAATTTAAAAATCCCACATCAATTTTACTCAGAAAGCTACAAAGAATGCGAGCTTACAGATAAAAATTGGGTCTTCTATGAGAATCGCGAATTTAAAGCAGTTAAAGAAGGTACTCGATTAATTAACTACGTTTCACCTAACCAGCCAAAATTGATGCAACAATTTTATAATATGCAAGCGATTTTAAAAGACGGATTAGTCATCGAACCTAATAAAATTGGTTTATTAAAAGGTAGATTATCTGTAACGCGTACAGAAACAAATACGCTATATAAACTTGCACATGAAAAATTTAATTGGGTTGTGACTTACGATAGATTCATGGATCCTTTACTAATGAAACAAGTAGCCGAAGGTTCAAACATTATTCGTTATCATGTAAATCGATTAGGAAAAGAAGAAATTAAAGTTCTTGTTTCATCTTCAGACTCAATTAGAAGATCTTCAAAAGTAGATATGGAAGTCAATTATTATCGTGATCGTCTCCACAGTAGACTAAAAGATCAGTTGAAAGTTAGTAGTATAGACATACAACAGGTTGATAAAGCGCTTAAAATTGTTAAAGAATTATCTGGTGGTCTAGTACTAAGAGCATTAGGACCTGGAAAATTTGTTAACGAATTCTTGTCAGTGTATTTAACTGTTCTACAGGATGAGAAATCTGAGGACACAGTAGTTTTATGGGATATGTGCGATGAATTAGAATGGTTTAGAACCCGACAAAAACGTCCGGACTTATTAAAAACAACTATTCAATACTCTCCTGAAATAGAAACGTATAATGTTAAATTTGATTTAATAGAATTAAAGCTTATACAAGAAGAAAGTTATGTTAGTGAAGTAACTGATGCTAAAGTTCAATTGTTATCAGGTGAAAAGACGTTAAAAAAATTCTTTAGAAGATTTGATTCTACACTCGAAAGAAACTTATATTTAAATTCATTTTTACTTCATTTAGAAGATAAGCGTGCATATGAAGAATTTGAACTAGCGATACTACATGAATTAAGAAATAACGAAAATATTCAAATCAATTTTGAATTTACAAAGTCAATTTATGCTTACATTCATAATAAAAACATTGAATTTGAAAGTCGTTCAGAACTTTCACCTGGACACTATTATGAAAGACAAGATGAAAATGAAATAACAGTAAACACTTTTACTAGATCATACATTTTATCTGAAATGAATGTTCCTGATCATGAAGTAAACAATGAATTGAAGGATGAAGAACTATCATTATTAGAACAGGTTGCTATAACTGATGAGAACGAGTACTTTGATCACTATACCGAAATAGATAACAGCAATCTAATTTCGGCTGAAATACTAAAAGATAATACTGTGAAAGGAAGCAACTTACAGAATCAAAGTGAATCGAGCATAATAAACGAAAGTCAAAATATTGAAGTAGTTGAAAATACCGAGGAATTTCAATACCCAGAAGATCATGCACTAAAAAACGTTCAAGCTCCACAAACTGAATCATTTGATGAGGTATTGAAAAAATTAGGTGATAGTTATGCGGACACACTTCAAACTAAACTCCGAATAAATAATGTTCAGTTTACAGTAGAGAGAACTATCGTAGGTGCTAGTGTCATTCGAATTATTGGTAGAATTCCATCAGATCAAAGTATTACAGCAGTTGAAAAAAAAGCTAAAGATATGCCTTTATGGCTGCACATTGATTCACCGCCAACTATTTTTAGTGATCGAAATGGTATCAATATAGACATTAATCGTAATGATCCTGATACAATTTTCTTTTCACAGTTTATGAAGTACGTTCGAAGAGATATCACACAAACAGACTTGAAGAATGGTTTTCTTGTTCCTATTGGACTTAACCCTTTAAATGAAGTGATGTCAGTTGATTTTAACGGAACAGAACCTCATATGTTAGTCGCTGGATCGACTGGAAGTGGAAAAAGTGTTAGTTTGAATTCAATTGTTATGTCTATGATGTGTCTATACACACCGCAAGAATTGAAGTTCGTATTTATAGATCCAAAACAAGTTGAATTTTCTATGTTTGAAGATGTTCATCATACTGATAAAGTATTATTAGATTTAATGGATTCTGCTGATTATTTAGATGTTATGATTATGGAAATGGAAAATCGATATAGTAAATTTAAAGATGCGTATGCAAAAAATTTAAAAGAGTATAATGAAGCACTAATTGAAGAAAATAAATTATTTGAAGTTTTACCTCGCATTGTCATTGTTTTTGATGAATTTGCTGATTTCATGATGCAGGATAAAGAATTTGCACAACGTATCGAAACTGCTATTAAGAGAATAGGTCAAAAAGGACGGGCAGCAGGAATTCATATGATAGTTTGTACGCAATCACCTAAAGCGGAGATTATTAATACTACTATTAAAAATAATTTGCTAGCACGTTTAGGATTAAAAGTAACAGACGCTGTTGCATCCAACGTGGTATTAGATACAAGCGGTGCCGAAAATTTAGCGGGTAAAGGCGACTACCTCTTAAAGAAAGATAGAGAACCAGTTAGAGGTAAGAGTCCTTATTTAGAACCACAGTCTTTACGAGCATTAATGAGGTTCTTTAAAAATAACTAAACTTACAAAGTAGCCAAGAGTAATCTGGCTACTTTGCTTTGTTAAAATTAAGGTGGGTTACAAATGGGTTTTGGACAACATCAAAGTTTTTACTTACGTCCGCAATGGTTATATAAAGGATTAACTGAAATTAAAAGCGATCCTCGCTTTTTTTATAATGATACTCATTTTGAACAACTAGGATTAGGGAAAAACATGGCGAAATCAGCGAAGTATTGGTTATTCTCGACCGGTCTCATGGAAGAGAAGCGGCAATCGGGAAAAACAGAACATCACCTTACTTCTTTAGGAGAATTAGTTGATAGATACGATAAATATATTCAACACCCTGTTACAAAAAGTATTTTGCATTATACTTTAGCCTCTGATCCAAAAATTGCAACAAGTTGGTATTGGTTTTTTAATGTATTTAAAGAATCAATTTTCGATAAAGCGTTACTGATAGAAACATTAGAAACCTGGGTTGGTCAGACATTAGAAAAATCAGTCTCTTCTAATTCACTAAAAAGAGATATTGATTGTCTCATTCAAATGTATAGCCCAAATAACCTTTCATCTACTCCTGAAGATGTTATTAAAAGTCCGTTCGAAGAATTAGGATTGATAAGTAATACAGTTAAGGGTACTTACAAAAAAACACCACTAGATACAGTGTTTAAGTTTGAAGTACTTTTCATCACTTTTTTGATTTATATAGAAAGAAATGAACTCAATGAAGTGAGTCTTGATGAATTAATCGATGGCGAAAAATTATGGGGAAGAATTTTTAATCTTCCGAGGTCTGAAATTGTTAACTGTCTAGAAGAGATGCAAAAAAGTTATCCAATAATTTTTACTAGAACGAACCGTCTCGATGTAGTTAGAATTACTGATACAACTAGTTATTTAGATTATATGGAACGATTTTTTGAAAATGAGGTAGTACTATGAAAAAGTTTCAACCTAGTATTAATGTAGTTTATGACACTGGAAAGTCTGAACTGTTTGATATGTTTGTCCCTAACAATGATCAGTTAGAAATTATGGAAAATATAATTTCGAGTCTTTCTAAAAAAAGCGTAGTCAATTCTCACCTTATGATTGGTCCATATGGAGCAGGAAAGTCAATGGTCGGGGCAATTACGGCTTCTTTAATAACAGCAAGAAAAAACAGTAAAGATGTAAAGTCGTTTTTATATAACGTGAGTGGTTTAAATAATGGCTTATCGGATAAAATTAAAGATAATTTATATGAGAACAATATTAAGTGGATTCCGATTACTATCACAGGTAAAAACGGACGGATTGATGACATTATTTTAGAAGCTATTCAGTTGAAATTAAAGTCAGAAGGGATTGTTTTATCTCTTAAAGGAGATAGTGAGCAAATTCTTCAAACAATTGAATTGTGGAAGAGAGACTATAAAGATACGTATTTAAAATTAATAAATTTATGTACAGCTTTTGGATGCACTATAGAAGAATTGGTTGAAGGAATCACTACAAACGATGAGAAATTTATAGTGGAATTTAAAAAAATGTATGGGACTTTGACTTCTGGAGCTACATATATTTCAGAATCAAAAGCATCATTTGTTGAGAAAATTCAACACTTAACGAATCAATTATCTATAAAAAAATTGGGGCTTTTTATTATTTATGATGAGTTTGGAAGATTTCTTCAAGGTGTAAACCAATCGTTGATTTTTCAAACTATGCAAGATTTACAAGATATCGCTGAATTTGCAAACAGGTCTTCAAATTTAGGCTTACTCTTTATTACTCATACAGGTCTTCGACAGTATTCAACAGAGAGTAATAATTTATCTAAAGAAGAATTAGAAAGAGTTGAAAAAAGATTTGAATCACATCGTTTAGATAGTGATCCCTCTTTATTCTATAGAACAGCCTTTAAAATACTTGAGATTGTTAAAGAAGATAATACACCAAACCTATTTTTATTAAACGATATTGAAAAAATAAAGAACGATTTAAAAAAATATAGTCTTTTTCCGGATATGGAAGTATCTGAAGTTGAGAATTTTATTTTAGAAAAGTGTCAACCTATACACCCACTAACAATTAGATTATTACCTATTCTTTCGAACATGCTAGGACAAAATGATCGAACATTATATACATTTTTATCTCAATTTGATGAGAATAGTCTAGAAACTGATTGGTATTATGCAGATCAATTGTTTAATTATTTTTATCCAGATGAATCTTCATTTTATCTAATTGATGATTTAAAGTATTATCGACTATCAATGAGTTACCAAATATCCAACGAAGCGAAAAGACTCGTAAAGTTAATGACTTTATTGAATATATCTAATAAGCCTTTTAAACTTTCTATAGATTTTTTATCTTTTGCACTAGGTAGTAGCGAGATAGAAATACGAGAAAGCATAGAAGAACTAAAAAGAATAAAGATAATAAGATATAATCCACTAGCTTCATCGTATGAATTATATAGTGGCTCTATACTTTCTTTAGAATCCCTAGTAGAGGAATATCGTTCTAAAACAGTTATTAATGATGAATCTAGAATTAAATTTTTAAATAACTTTTTACCTAATAAATATTTTCTGCCTCATGAGTATAACAGCGTCAAAAGCATGACACGCTTCGTGGAATCTCAATTTACATGGGGAAACATATTGAACTTAAATGTTCCTGCTGGTGATGGAATGCTGCTATATATGATTTATAGAAATGATCAAGAGTTAAAAAATATCCGGGACTTCGTAATAAATTCTAAAAGAAAAGATATTATAGTTTGCATTACGAAGTTAAATACTAAAGATCTAATTATTAAATTAGATGAATTTATGATTTTAGATCTTCTACTAAATACTTCAGAACTACTTCAACAAGATGAGAATTTAGAAGCGGAAATTTTAATTCATTTAGAAAATATAAGATTCGAAATCGAAAAACTATTACGACCAATTAGGCATTTTGAAAAAGATAATTTAACTTGGTATATCAATAACGAAGTTTTCAAAATCGATTCAAAGAGTTTACTTGAAAAGAAGCTTTCGAAATGGATGTTCGATAGATTTCCTGTAACACCTGAAATTAGAAATGAAGGATTCAACAAAAAAAATGTTACGTCTATCCAAAAGAAAGCTGCTAAAAGTATTTTATCTCAGCTACTTGCGCCTACATTTTCAGGTGATTTTGACATCAAGGGATTTGGTCCGGATTATTTAATTTATGCAACTATGTTTAAAAACACAGGAATTGATACAAATAACCTAAGTCAAATAGCTGATGATAATTTGTTGAAATTAAGGTACGATTTGCTTTCATACCTTAAACAAAATAGAAGAGGAAAAATTGTCGGTTTATATGATTTATTAAAACAAGAACCTTATGGTATTAGAGAACCACTAATACCACTATTATTAATAGCTCTATTAAAAGACGTTTGGCATCAGATGGCGTTTTATTCAAATGATTTTTATATTCATGAATTAAATGCAGACATGCTATATGATATTTTAGAATTAAGAGCAGATTTTTATGAATACGAACTATATGAATTATCTTCAGTAAATTTAAATTTACTCAAAGATATAAATACTACGTTTTTCAATGGTACTTTATCAGAACAGCCTGTCATAATTTTTACAGAGTTAACGCGATGGTTACGGAGCTTACCAAGATATACTCAAGTAACCGACCAACTGATTGTTAATGAAAATCAATTCAAAGAGATTATTCGACATAGTGAAACAGACCCACTTGCATCAATCAATAATCTCGCAAAAATTGTTGGAAATGATTCTGATTTAAAGGCATTAAAATTAGGACTCGAAAACCATTTGAGTCTTTTGACAGAACAGATTAAAAAAGAAGTTCTTCTTAAAATGAAAGTTGAATCAAGCAAAGATATTCATGAGTGGGCTGATAGAAATAAAGAACTTGTGTTAAGCAGTCCAATATTAGCTGGATTCGTTTCAGAGTACGCTCAGAATAAAGATTGGTTAGCATATTTAATTGAAAAAATTGTTGGAGTGGCACTAAAAGACTGGTCAGATGTCACATATGATTCGTTTTGGATGAATTTCAAGCAGTTATTGGTGACGAACCAAAATCAAAATGGATTAATCAAAATAGTGACTGATAATCAAACCGTTATGGAAATCAAAGAAGTGGAGCTTTCTGTTAAAGGGAAGACTATTTACAACAATGTAAGTAGAATAGTAAATGCTGGTAGTAGAACAATGTCAGATGATGAAATCCGCTTTGTTGTGTATAAGATTCTAAGTGAATTAGAATCTTAATAGATACTACAGTTATTTGATGCTTAGCGATTGTTTATCGTATCCATCTATACAAAAAGGTAGTGGAATTTTATCCACTACCTTTTTGTATAGATTTTATTTATGAGAAAGAGCATACACAAGGAATTGTATCGTCTTTTTCACTTAAATATTTTTCAATTCCGTCTCTATCCATCAATTCTCTATATTCACGCAATGTGAATGGTCCACCGTTTCTTTTTAGAATAGAAACATCTTTCTCAAACTTACTGCGGAAGCGTTCTTCCATAGCTTCTTGCTCGGCATATTGCTCGGGCCAGACATTATATAAAAGAGCGTAATGACCTAAGCCACCTCTGACACATCGACCAGCGCAGTTTGCGTGAGAAAAGCCTAAACCATACATTCTTGGCAACGCAATTTTCCATTCATCACGAATAATCTCTTTTGTATCAAGATCACCTTTAAAAGTTTCAATCATAGGAAATCGTGTTTCTATCGGTTCGATTGGATTATGCTCATAGAAATTTTGAAGGTTGATAGCTCGATGCTGCTCATGAGGTCCAATACCGAAATAAAGGATTGGTTCAAGATTATGTTCGTCTCGAAGTTCTTCGAGATAAATCATTGTTTGACGAACCTTTAATTCCTCAGAACATTTAGCCATACGTGAATTACCCAAGAATTTAACGTCGTGGAAAACTTCATCAGGCGTTCTGCCATCTATTCGAGTAGTAATCTCCATGCCGATATACTCTGCTACTTCATCCATGAATCGGTAGTTGTCGATATCTTCCCAAAGTGTGTCAGTGAAAAAAAGAACGCAGTTTTCTTTGCCGTATTTCTGAACGATATGATAAGCAACATAAGCGGAAGATGCACCGCCACTAAACATTGCTACGTGCACTGGCTTTCTACCAGATAATGAAGGAGTAGTACCTGCTTTTAATACACCTAGTGCTGATCGATCAGAGGTTTTTTGGGTCTTTACTTTATTCATGTCCATCTCAAAACCACCTCTCTCGAAAACAAAATATCCATTTATTTTCTAATTATAAGTATAAGGTTCATTTCTAATTAAATACAATAATTTGTTTGACCTTAGTAGGGAATTAGAATTTAATCGTATAATATTTACTAAAAGCGAATTAATCGTGAATAGAGGTCCCTATATGCATTCAAAACTATTTCTTATTGAAGGACTCCCGGGCTCAGGCAAAACCACCACAGCTGAGGCCTTAACGCGTCTACTACAAGAGCAACAAATCAATGTGCGTCTTCATATCGAGGGAGATCTCAACCATCCCGCAGATTATGAAAGTGTTGCTTACTTAACGATGAATGAATGGACAGACTTTCAGAGGAAGTATGACTTACTTGATATTCTGCGATTTACTGAAGTGTTCAATGATTACGTACTGGTATCGTATCGCCAGCGGCAATCAGAACAGGATGTTCCTGAAGCAGCCCTTACATTTCTACAAGCACGCGATATCTATGAATTGCAGTTTGAGCTATACCAATCACTGATTTTCAAGAAATGGGAGGCATTCGTCGCTCGAGCGTTAACGATGGATACAACATATGTTTTTGAGTGCTGCTTCTTGCAAAACCCATTGACGATGGGGCTTATCAAATACGATTTACCGGAAGAGACGTTACGAGCGTATATTAATCGCTTAGTAACAATCATCGCACCGTTACAACCCGTTCTCGTCTATGTTGATCAACCGGATGTAGAACGAAGCTTCCGCAAAGCGTTAAAAGAGCGTCCTACAGAATGGGCGGACGGATTCGTATCCTATTACACCGAGCAAGCATATGGTGTGAATCACTCGTTATCAAGAGTGGAAGGAACGATTACGATCTTACAGGCGCGAAAAGCATTAGAGCGTCAGTTGTTAAAAACGCTTCCGTTTAGAGTAGAGGTATTCGGAAATGAAGATTTTTCAGTAGAAGCAAGACAAGTCTGGTTAAAGCAGTTGATTCAGTCAACTGTGCGTTCGACTTCTTTAAGCGAGAGCTAAGTAAAAGGCGATTCCAAGTCACGGAATCGCCTTTTACTTATAAAGTACGTTGTAGTGAATCAATCTTCTAGTTGAATGACTTTTCGAGTGAACGTCAAAAAGTCTTCAAGTTGATGATCTACTATCTTTCGAAGATTGTTTAAATCAATCGCCTGATCATCATGAATAGCAACACGACAGAATTCGATCATGTTGATTAGACTAATAACAAGAGACACATCAATGAGATGTGCTTCTTTAAGAAACCGAAAACCATCACGTCTCGATTTTGGTATGCCTAGCTTATTTGCTCTGACTAAATACATAGATAGATCGATACTTGCTTCACATGTGCGTTGAATATTCATGATGATACTATCTAGCTTAGTGTAATCCTCTAAAAGGTTAGGAGCATCTGCATAAACGTCCTGTATTCGTTTCAGAGCGTTTTCGATTGTCTTTATTTTATGCAAGACTGCATTATCCATTCTGAAAAACACTTCCTTGGATTTTATTCGACTTTATCGTAGATGCTTTGCTTCTTCCGCTCAAAGTAATTCATAAAATAAACTCCCCGAGTTTTCGGGAAGTTTAAAGGTTACACCGTTACTTCACTCACTTCATGATTGAGTTGCCACTGAACACCAAACGAATCTTCGACGATTCCATATGCTTCACTCCAGAACGTCTTTTGGATCGGCATGATGACGGTGCCGTCTTTTGCGAGTTGATCGAATGTTTTCTGTAACACATCCACGTCAGATAAGTGGAGCGCCAAGGTAACGTTCTGACCAATCGTGACTGGATCATTTGGCATTGCGTCTGAGAACATTAACCGGGTTCCGTGAACGATCAATTGGGCATGCATGATGAGTGACTGCATCTCTTCTGGGAAAGGCTGACCATCAGGACCGGGCCCTGGTCCGAACTCCATGATGTCCGGCAGTTCTTGACCGAAGACACGAGCATAGAACGTCAGTGCCTCACGCGTGTTGCCATTAAAGACGAGATACGGATTGATCGGCATGGGAAAGCTCCTCTCTAAAAAGACAAAGTGTGTTTCTTTAAGTATACCAAACGTTTGTTCGTATTAAAAGAAAAATCGAGGTCTTTTCGTATTGAATCTAGTATAAATGATAACGTTTTCAATTTATCTGATATTTATAAAAAAATAGGTTGCAACTTCCAGAGAGACTTCGTATACTAAATTTATCGAAAGCGCTTTCGGTGAAATGGAGTGAGTAGCATGGGAACAATTTATGATTTAGCGAAGATGACCGGTTTTTCGATTACAACGGTCTCAAAAGCCTTAAATAACTATTCGGATGTCAGCGAAAAGACGAAAGCAAAAATCGTCCAGGCAGCAGCCGAGATGGGATACTTACCGAACGCGCACGCCCAGTCGCTCTCGACGAAACGTTCGTGGACGATCGGTGTCATGTTCTCGGAAGCACATGGCGTCGGAATGATGCATCCGTTCTTCAACGCGATCATTGAAAGTTTCCGAAAAGCAACAGAGCAACAAGGGTATGATCTCATCTTCGCATCGCGGAATTTACGCAATCGCGACATGAGTTACCTCGAGCATTTCCGACACCGGGCAGTCGACGGCATCGTCGTCATCTGTTCCGATCAGATGGACCAGCACGTCCAAGAATTGATTCAAAGTACGATTCCAATCGTCGTCGTTGATATGGACAGTGCCGATTGTAGTGTCGTCTACTCGGATAACATCAACGGTGGAACACTTGCCGTCAATCATCTGCATGAACTCGGTCATCGGTTGATCGCCCACATTGCGGGGGATACGTCGACAGATGCCGGAAGAGCGCGGATTGAAGGCTACGAGCAAGCGATGGAACAACTTGATTTACCAATTCCAGATGGTTATCTCGTCAACGGCGGATTCTTTTCCGGTGAAGAAGGAAAGCGGGCGATGAACGAATTGCTGGCTTTACCTGAGCGACCAACAGCTGTCTTCGTTGCCGGGGATGAAATGGCAATTGGTGCGATTGAAGCGATTCATGAAGCCGGTTTACGGATTCCGGAAGACATCTCAGTCGTTGGATACGATGATATCTACATGGCGCAGTACATCACACCGAAGCTGACGACGGTCCGGCAAGATACGGAAACGATTGGTCAGCATGCAGCATCAGTCTTGATTGAACAGATCGTCAATAAAAAACGGGTCACGACACGTGACGTCATCCCGGTCAACTTAATGGTTCGTCAATCGACAGGTCCAGTACCTGAATAACACAATGGTTGTTTCGGAATCGCTCTCGCTCGTTGTCAGTGAGAAAAAGCGAGAGCGATTTCGAAATCATTTTTTATCACTTTTTCCGAAAGGGCTTTCGGGGATTTTCTTTAAAGCCTTTTCGAAAGCGCTTTCGATATTTTTGGATAACAAATTGAAACCGCTTACCTATAAGCGGAATACTTAACAAAAGGATGAGATGAGATGAAGAAGCAATTGGTTAGCGTTTTAACAGTCGGTGCGTTAACAGCGAGCGTCCTTGCTGGATGTTCAGGGAGCAGCGAAGAAAAAACGAGCGGCGGGAAAGAAGTTCTAAAAATCTGGTCGTTTACGGATGAGTTGAAAGAACCAATCAAAAAGTTCGAAGAGAAAAACGGTGTCAAAATCGAATTGACGATCGTGCCAATCGCTGACTACCCAACGAAATTGAAACCAGCACTTGAAAGTGGCGTCGGGGCACCAGATATCTTCACAGGTGAGATCGCGTTCCTCAAGCAGTGGGTCGATGCTGGGTACTGGGCGAACCTGTCTGAAAAACCATTCAACGCAGACGAAGTGAAAGATGACTATATCCCGTACGTCTATGACATGGGGAAAGATAAGGACGGCAACGTGCGTGCGCTCTCATGGCAAACGACACCAGGTGGCGTCTACTACAAACGAAGCATCGCGAAAAAAGTTCTCGGCACAGATGATCCAAAAGAAATCGGTGGCATGATGGACTCGATGGACGGCGTCTTCGAAGTCGCTGAAAAAATGAAGAGCAAAGGCTACAAAATGTTCCCGGATGAAGGATCAATTCGTTGGTTCGCACAAGGAAACGACCCACAACCTTGGGTTAACGATAAGCAAGAGCTCGTCTTGACACAAGATAAGAAGGATTACATGGATTACGCAAAAGAGCTTCGGACAAAACAATACACAGCACTTGCACCAGAATGGTCACCATCATGGTTCGCAGGCATGGATAAACCCGTCAAAGTCAAAGAAAACGGTAAAGAGACAGAAACAGAAGTCTTCTCTTACGTCCTCCCAACTTGGGGTCTTCACAGTGTTCTCAAAGAAAACGCGAAAAAATCAGCGGGTGACTGGGCTGTCACAAGCGGACCGAGCCCATACTTCTGGGGCGGTACGTGGTTAGGTGTCTATAAAGATTCGAAGAAACAAAAGCTTGCGTATGATTTCGTCAAGATGATGACGCAAGACGAAGCGTTCTTAACGGACTGGGCAAAAGAAACAGGTGACGTCTTAGCGTACAAACCAGTTACTGAAAAAATCAAGACAGACTTTAAAGATGAGTTCCTTGGCGGACAGAACAACTATGAGTTCTTCCTTGATCAAGCAGACAAGATCACACCAGGGATCGTCACAAAGTATGACCAACAGCTCGATACGCTTTACGGTGCATCGGTCATGGAATATGTCCAAGGTAAAAAATCAAAAGATGAAGCACTTGCTGAATTCTACAAAAAAGTCAAAAACGCGTATCCGGACGTAAAAGTACCGGAATAAGGAGAGTAGGTGGGGCGATCCTCGCCTCGCCTCTTCTTGTTTAAGAAAGGGGTTTGACCTGTGAAAAAACTTGATCGCCATGGCTATCTGTTCATCGCACCGTTTTGGATCGTCTTCTTGATCTTCAGCATCTATCCGGTTGCCTTGACTTTCTATTACAGCTTTACGAACTACACAGGCGCTGAAGGCGAACAACTCGTCGGACTCGCGAACTATACGCGATTACTCGGGGACACGTACTTCATCGAAGCGTTCTTTAACACCCTGAAGATTTGGGGTCTTAACTTTATTCTACAGATCGGTGGAGCATTACTACTTGCCTTGTTGTTCTCGGATCTCCAATTGAAGTTAAAAGGACTTGCTTTCTTCCGAGCGACATTCTACTTACCGAACTTGATTACGATCAGCTCGGTCGCCTTATTGTTCGGCATCTTGCTCGACTGGCAGCATGGTTCACTGAACATGATGTTGATGAAAATCGGAATCATCTCGGAGCCGATCAACTGGTTGACACAACCAGTGACGGCGCAAATTTCCGTCTCCCTCATCCTGACATGGATGTGGCTTGGTCACTCGTTCATCGTCGTCATGGCGGGCGTATCCGGGATTTCGAAGGACTACTTCGAAGCAGCCTTGATTGATGGGGCGACACGTTGGCAGATCTTCTCACGCATCACGTTGCCACTCTTAAAACCGATTTTGCTCTACATCATGATCACGTCCTTGATCGGTGGTCTCCAGTTGTTCGACCTACCGATGTTGATCACGGATGGTGTTGGTGCGCCGGATGGTGCCTTGAACACGATGGTGCTTTATCTCTATAACCAAGCTTTCAAATACAACAACTATGGCTACGCCGCTGCTGTCGCATACGGACTGTTCGCCATCACGCTCGTCTTTTCAATCATCGTCTTCAAAGGGATGTTCCGAAAAGAACGTTCACCGAAAGGAGCCTGACCGATGGAACGAAATGCAGAAGCACGTCGGATCGTGCCACAAACGGAGGAACAACCGGAGCGTTCCGAACGCCCGCTTAAATTGACGCCACCACCGAAACAAAAGAAAGCCTGGTTCGGCAAAAGTGTCATCTATATTGGTCTCGTCGTCTTAACGATCGCCTGTATCATCCCGTTTCTAATGATGATCATCAATGCGACACGCTCGAACGAAGAAGTCTTGTCCGGATTCTCGTTGATTCCAGGGAACTCGCTCGTCGAGAACTATGCAGCACTCAGCGCTTACGTCAACATCTGGTCTGGCTTCAAGAACAGTTTGATCATCGCCGTTCTCGTCACTGTCTTATCGGGTTATTTCTCCGCGTTGACAGCGTTCGGATTTGCTTTCTATCAGTTCAAAGGGAAAAACGCGATGTTCGTCTTCATGCTCGTCATGATGATGGTCCCGGGGCAACTCGGATTGATTGGATTCTATGAACTGAGTAAGAACTTGGGGATACTCGATAGCTATATCCCATTGATCGTTCCAGCGATCGCAAGTCCATTCACGGTCTTCTTCGTCCGGCAGTATGTCCAGACTGTCTTGCATCCAAGTTTGATCGAGGCAGCACGGATGGACGGAGCAAGTGAGTTCCGGATTTTCCATACGATTGCCTTACCGATGATGATGCCAGCGATCGCGACGATGTCGATCTTTACGTTCATCGGTTCATGGAACAACTACATCATGCCGCTCGTCTTACTCTTCTCACCAGAGAAATACACGTTACCGGTCTTGATGGGCTTCTTGAAAGGATCACAAGTCGCAGAGAACTTAGGCTCGCTCTATCTCGGGATCGCGATTTCCGTCGTACCGATCATGATCGCCTTCTTGTTCCTCTCGAAATATATCGTCAGCAGTATCTCGGCAGGTGCCGTTAAAGAATAAGCAGTTTAAAGGGGATTACACATATGAAATTTGCACCAGACTTCGTATTCGGAACGGCGACATCGTCGTATCAAATCGAAGGCGCTCACAACGAAGGCGGACGTACGCCTTCGATCTGGGATGCTTTCTGTGACGAAGACGGAAAAGTCTTCGAAAAACATAACGGAGATGTCGCGTGTGACCATTACCACCGTTATGAAGAAGATATTCAGCACATTAAACGTCTTGGCGTCGACACGTACCGTTTTTCGATCGCCTGGCCACGGATTTTCCCACAAAAAGGGGTCTACAATCCGGAGGGGATGGCGTTTTACAAGAAGCTCGCGACACGTCTACGGGCAGAGGGTATCAAGCCGGCCGTAACGCTGTACCATTGGGACTTACCACTCTGGGCACATGAAGAAGGCGGCTGGGTCAACCGGGCATCGGTCGACTGGTTCCTCGACTTCGCCCGCGCTTGTTTTACGGAGCTCGACGGGATCGTTGATTCGTGGATCACACACAATGAACCATGGTGTGCTGGGTTCCTCAGCTACCATCTCGGACAACATGCACCAGGTCACACGGATATGAACGAAGCCGTTCGTGCCGTGCACCACTTGTTGTTATCACACGGAAAAGCAGTTGAATTGTTGAAGGGTGAGTTCAAATCGGTCACGCCGATTGGCATCACATTGAACTTGGCGCCGAAGTACGCGAAGACGGATTCCGTCAACGATCAGCTGGCAATGAACAATGCGGATGGATACGCGAATCGTTGGTTCCTTGACCCAGTCTTCAAAGGTCAGTATCCGGTCGACATGATGAACTTGTTCTCGAAATACGTCCATTCTTACGCCTTCATCGAAGAAGGCGACATGGAGACGATCTCCGTTCCATGTGATTTCTTCGGGATCAACTTCTATAGCCGCAACCTCGTCGAGTTCAGTGCTGCGAACGACTTCCTGCAGAAGGATGCGTACTCGGATTATGACAAGACAGGCATGGGTTGGGATATCGCCCCGAGCGAATTCAAGGACTTGATTCGTCGTTTGCGCGCCGAGTATACGGATTTACCGATCTACATCACGGAAAACGGTGCGGCATTCGACGATGAATTGGTCGATGGTCGCGTCGCTGACCAGAACCGGATTGATTACGTCGCACAACACCTCCAAGCGGTGTCTGATTTAAACGAAGAAGGCATGAACATCCAAGGCTATTATCTTTGGTCACTGCTCGATAACTTCGAGTGGAGCTTCGGCTACGATAAGCGCTTCGGCATTCTCTACGTCGATTTCGAGACGCAGGAACGGATTTGGAAAGACAGCGCCCACTGGTATGCGGGCGTCATCGAGCAACATAAGGCAACGATTCCGCAAGAAGCGTGACAAAGGAGGCAAGGTCGAGCATTCGTCCTTGCCTCTTTTTGACTAAAAGGAGGAAACAGACATGAAGACATGGGTAGCACTAGCAGTCGGAACCGGTTTATTGCTGAGCGGTCAAGCGGTCGACGCGAAAGCAGACAAAAAAGAGACGAAGTGGAAGCTCGTCTGGTCAGATGAGTTTCAGGCAAAACAACTCGATCGGACGAAATGGACGTATGATACGGGGAACTGGATCAAGGATGCGAACGGACAACCGGTCTCACCAGGTTGGGGTAATAACGAAAAACAATACTATACGACGAAGCAGGATAACTCGTTTATTCGTGATGGGAAACTCGTCATCAAGGCGAAGCAAGAAAAGACGACGGACGATCTCGGTACATACGATTACACGTCGGCGAAGCTAAAGACGAAAGGCTTGTTCAGTAAGACGTACGGTCGTTATGAGATCAAAGCGAAGCTCCCGACCGGAAAAGGGCTCTGGCCTGCGTTCTGGATGTTACCGGAGCAAGACAAGTACGGTGCTTGGGCAGCGTCAGGTGAGATTGATGTCATGGAAGCTTGGGGCAGTCAACCGGACAAAGTCGCCGGAACGATTCACTACGGGGAAAACTGGCCGAACAATAAATATACAGGGAAAGACTATCACTTCCCAGACGGACAACGGATCGATCAGTGGCATACGTACGCAGTCGAATGGGAGCCGGGCGAACTCCGCTGGTACGTTGACGGTAACCTCTATCAAACACAAAACGATTGGTACAGTAAAGGCTTGAACGCGGCGACGAACTATAGTTACCCGGCACCGTTCGACCAAAACTTCTATCTTGTCATGAACCTCGCTGTCGGTGGTTGGTTCGACGGAGAAGTCGATGCGACGACGAAGTTTCCGGCTGAGATGGAAGTCGACTACGTGCGTGTCTATGACTTAAAAAATCGAGCGTATCGTGAACCGGTCGAACCGACCTACGAAAACGTGACGTTACCGGATGGGGCCAAGCAACCGATTGAGGGGAACCTCGTCTATGATGCAGCCTTTGAAAAACCGGTCACAATGATCACCGGAAATCAGTCGTTTGATCCACTGTACTGGAACTATGTCACGCTCCCAGACTTCGGTGGTAAGGGAAGCCTTGCGATCATTGAAAAAGAGGGGCAACGGATGGCAGACGTTACGATTGATCAGCCGGGGTCACAAACGTATTCTCACCAACTGATTCAAAATGTATCCCTTGCGCAAGGCGGTCGTTACCAAGTCAGCTTTGACGCGAGCAGCACAGCAGATCGGAAGATGATGGTTAAAGTTGGTGGTGGGGCAGAGCGTGGATACACGAAATATTCAAATGAACAGTCGATCGCGCTGACACCAAGCGTCAAGCGTCATACGTTCACATTCGATATGGCAGCAGAGACGGATCTTGCAGCGCGTCTTGAGTTCAACCTCGGACTTGAAAAAGCCAACGTTCAGATCGGGAATGTCCGTGTCGAGCAGATTCCGCGCGGTGTCATCGATGAAGAGGCAACGAAACCGGCACTGCCGGACGGGAATCTCGTCTACAACGGGACGTTCGATCAAGGGGCGATGGATCGTTTGACGTATTGGAACTTCGACGGTAGCAAGCGGACGACAGGGGCTGTTGATCCCGTGACACGTGATTTCCGTTATGAAGGACATGGTCAAAAAACGACGGCTCGCTTAACGCAAAAAGGACTTCAATTAGAAGCCGGGCATGCCTATCAGCTTCGATTCACAGCAGGGGCGAAAAAAGCGAAGTCACTTCAGGTGAAGATCAATGGCGCACAAGAGCAATTGAAACAGACGACTGTCCCATTGACGAAAAAAGCGACGACCGTCGAAATTCCGTTTACGGCTTCACAAACAGCAGACGACAATCAGCTTGTCTTTGACTTCAGTGGACAAGCGGGGAAAATCTCGCTTGATAACGTCGAATTAATTGATGTCACACCGGTTCCAGTTGATCCGTCACCACTCAAAAACGGTTCGTTTACGAACGGTTTGACGTCATGGTCGTCGTACGTCCACTATGATGCACAAGCTGTTATCGCAGCGGTCAATGAAGCAGCAAAAGTCCAAGTCACGGCAGAAGGACAAGAACCATGGAGTGTTTTGCTTGAGCAAGGGAACTTGGCACTCGCAAAAGGTAAAACATATGAGTTGAGCTTTACGGCATCGTCGACTGTACCGCGTCCGATCGAAGTGACGATCGAAAACGCTTCGTATACGCGTTACTTCAGTCAAGTCGAACCGATTACGACAACACCGAAAACGTATAGCTACACCTTTACGATGGAACAAGCCGATACGGGTGCGTTGAAGTTCTTGATGGGACGTGCAGAAGGTTCACCGTTCGCCGCGCATGACGTGACGATTGATGATGTGAATCTCAAAGTGAAGGAATGACTGAGGTCAGGGGTTGACTCAAGAAAAGAATGACTCGTCCTTTTACGTCCTTTCCTCAGGCGAGACACAAGCCAGCTTTCCTGCTTCGTTCAAGCAGGAAAGCGGGTCTTGTTTGTCTCTGACAGCACAAAAATGTGCTTCTTCCTGTAGGAGTGACGTGTGACGAGTACTTCTTTTTTACGAAATAAGGGTGGCAGATCATCATTCTGTCATCCTTATTTTTGTAGAGACTGACTTATGAGTCAGTCGCTTGTTGTTCTGTCATCAACTTGAATAAAAAGATAAACTATTTTTCATGATGGAAAAGGAATAAAACCCATCATATGGAATATAAATCATAGAAGTGACATCTATTCGTTTTCAGAGGAGGAAACGTCATGCGTCAGAGGTACATACCGTATCGGCTCATCTTCATCGTAGGCTTACTTGGCATGGTTGGAATCAACGGTTGGTCCGCTCTGCTCCACCCAGACGGTACGATCAATGGGTGGCAAAGCATCGCCTCCGTCGTCTGGCTCGCTGGTCTAGTCGGGTCGTTGTTTTATATTAAAGAAGATAAGGCATTTCGACTTATTGTCTGGTATATCCGGATTGGTTTTGTTGCGGCATTATTCATTTACGGTGTCTCGTTACTCGAAGGAGCGTTTTCTGAGACAATTTGGTTTGATGGATTGGCGAGTGTTCAGTTTGTATTCTATTTCGTCTTCATCGTCCCGTTGTTTGGACTAAATGCTTGGACGGATGTCCTGTTTGGTGAGTTTTCGTTATACATGAGTGTCCTGTACGGCATTGCGTTGATTACACTTCACGTAAAAGTCTGGAATGATACATCACGGCATTTAGATTATTGAGTTGAAAAGGTGAGTTGCATGTTAAGTCCTGTAAATGAGCGCGAAGAACGAACAGGGAAACGCGAACGTCGAAAACAGCGGAAAATCGATATCGGATGTGTCACAATCATTGGCATTCCACTACTTTTCATCGTTCCGTTTCTATTGGTCATACTCATTTTAATGAAGTCTGCTCCATGAAAAGGTGACCTTGTGTCACCTTTTTTTGTTGTGTCGTCAACTTTTTTCTCGACTCGCCCGTCTTAATGATGTATACACAGAACGATATCGAAAAAAGGAGCCGCGGCCTATGACCTCTCGCCAAATCAGAAAACGGGAAAAAGCATTCGTCCGTTTTTTGAAGCAATATAAACCGAACATATACTGGTTAGCCTACAGTTATATGAAAAATGAACAGGATAGTCTGGATGTCATCCAGGACAGCATCCAAAAAGCGTTACAGTCACTCGACCGACTCGAAGATGATGAACGGATGAAAGCCTGGTTCTATCAGATTTTGACACGAACAGCGATTGATGCGATCCGGAAACGCCAGCATAGCGTCAGTTACGATACGGATCGATTGATTGAACTCGTTGCGACGAAAGAAGATACATATCCAGATTCCGATTTGCGACAAGCGCTAGAAGAGTTACCGGTCATGTACCGGGAAGTCGTCATCTTGCATTATTTCGAGGACTTGATCTTAAAAGACGTCGCGACAATTTTAGAGCTGAATTTAAGTACGACCAAGTCCCGACTCTATAAAGGACTGACATTGCTGAAAATGAAATTGAATGGAGATGATCTAGATGTCGAAGAAACTCGATGATCTGAAACAGGCTTACCAGCAACCACGCGTTCCAAAAGAACTCGATGCGATGATTGCCCAAGTCGAGCGCCGAATTCGTCCAGCGCGGACGAAACGATCTGTGTTGATCACAGCTGCAGCCATCACGTTATTCGTCGGTGGTTTAAATAGTAATACGTCGTTTGCGGAGGCGATGGCGAAGGTACCCGTTCTTGGTCAACTAACTGAGATCGTAACGATTGATTGGAAAGAGACGAAGACACAACAGTCGGCTGTTATCAAAGCACCACAAGTCACGTTACCGGATAAGGCGCTCGAGCAACAGCTGAATGAAAAGTATATCGCGGAAGGTCAGGCATTATATGAAAAGTTCAAACAAGAGACGAACGGACAGGAAGGAGCATTTGCCGTCGATAGCCACTACGACGTCAAGACGGATACAGATGACTTGTTGTCGATCGGGCGAACCGTCACGGAGACACGGGCAAGTGCAGCGGAAAGCGTCCAGTACGATACGATCGATAAGAAACAACAACTTGTCCTGACGTTACCGTCTTTGTTCAAGGATGACGGATATATCACGACGATCAGTGATTATCTAAAAGAAGAAATGCGTCGGCAAATGAAGGCAAATGAAGGAAAGGTCTACTTCGTCGAAGGAACACCGGACGTACCGAAAGATGAACAGTTCAAGCACATTTCAGCGAAGCAAAACTTCTATATTACAGAAGATCACAAATTAGTCCTGTCGTTTGATGAGTACAGCATCGCTCCAGGATATATGGGTATCGTTGAGTTTAAGATTCCGACGTCAATTTTAAAAGACGATCTTGTCAGCTCGTCCTATATTCGTTGATTGTCAGATTTTAAAAATCATTGACTTAGAATTGAAAAAAGGAAACAATTTCTAAAAATGACCTCTTATAATCAAAAGACGAATCGTTGTTTTTTGAAAAAAGGAGGAATCCCTATGAAAAAATGGCGTCGGCTTGTACTCGCAGGTGTCGTCAGTATCGCATTAATCCATGTTCCAGCAGCTAGTGAAGCGGCGACAAGAGCAAAAGCCTTTAAGAACTGTACGGAAATGCAGAAGAAATATAAAGGTGGAGTCGCGAAAAAAGCGGGGCTAAAAAATCGGACCGGGTATGATAAGAACGGAAAACCAATCTACAAAGCAACAAAGTACAAAGCATACGTAAGCCTTGCGACATATAACTTAAACACGAAGAGCGACCGGGATAAAGACGGTATCGCGTGTGAACGTTAAATAAGAAAAGTAGTCTTTCTCGAGCGGGAGAAAGACTACTTTTTTGTAGATATTAGATGTTCATTTCAATTATGTAATCCTTGGAAAATGATTATGTATGATAGTGTTATAGCGATAAAAGACGACAAATATATGTTGAGTAGGAGGATTACTATGCGAAAGCGAGATTATCTAATTTTCTTCATTCTATTTTTCATTCTGAATCTCATTAATTTCTTAGGCGCATTAGGTATACAGGATTTATTAGCAATCGTGGTTGTCGCTCTAATCGAAGCAGCTATAGCTGGAACGATTACGAATCTGTTTACCCGCATCTTTTTTAAGAAAAGCTGAGAAGGATTGAAGTAGCACTCCAAATCAGATCAGTACATAAAAAATAACCTGACGCTGCGGCGCCAGGTTATTTTGCTTAGTTAAAGTTTTGTTTCAGGAATGCTGTGACTTCTTCTGGTGTTTTGGCATTTGCACTGTGCAAGTGCGCCAGTTTTTCATTGTTTTTGAAGACGAGCAAGCTTGGGATCCCCATGACATCGTGGTTCGATGCGATTTCTGGGAACTCATCCTTGTCGATCGTATGGATTGGTAAGTGGTCGAACTGTGACTCGACGTCCGGCATGAAGTAATCCATCCGTTTGCAGTCTGGGCACCAATCTGCTTCGAACTTGATGATGACCGGTGCATCACTTGAAATCAATTCCTTGAATGTTTCTTCACTTTTAATGAATTCTGCCATTGTGAGAACTCCTCCTCTAGGTGTTGTACCTTTAGTCTACCGATTCCCTTCAGAACTTGCACGAATTATGTTCGTTAAAGAGTCTGACAAGTCAAAAAAGTTGGTTATTCTTTAAAATGATTTCACTGATTTTCTTTAAAAACGCCTCATGACTTGATGCATCTTGTTTTGGTTAAAGGAAACATTGTTGGACTTTTGTTAATTACCTAGTTCGAAACAAAATGATTTCTCTAGACCCACTCGATTTCCGACTGGTACGATGAGGTTTGCTAATCGCAGAGAAAGTGGGGGCGACGAGAATGGAACAGCAAAAATACGACAACCTAAAACGCGGCGAACGCGGTGCGATGATCAGTATCGCAGCCTATATTTTGTTATCATCTTTAAAATTAATCATTGGTTATACAGCGGACTCTGCGGCTCTCCGGGCGGATGGTTTGAACAACGCGACGGATATCATCGCTTCGATCGCTGTCTTAATCGGCTTACGGATCTCACAACGTCCAGCAGATGACGATCATAAGTACGGACACTGGAAAAGTGAGACGATTGCCTCGCTCGTAGCTTCCTTCATCATGATGGCAGTCGGTCTCCAAGTCTTGATCGATACGATCTCGACGTTATTCGAAGGCAAGCAAGAATCGCCTGATGTTCTTGCGGCGTATGTCGGAATTGGTTCAGCTCTCGTGATGTACTTCGTCTATCGTTACAATAAGAAGTTATCCGAGGAGATTGAAAGCAAAGCCGTCATGGCAGCAGCGAAAGATAATCTATCCGATGCATGGGTCAGTGTCGGGACGACGATTGGGATCGTCGGATCACAGTTCGGTATGCCCTGGCTTGATGTCGTGACAGCGATCATCGTCGGCTTCTTGATCTGTAAGACGGCGTGGGATATCTTTACGGAAGCGTCACACGAACTGACAGATGGCTTTGATGAAAAGAAACTGAAGATGTACGAAGATGTTATCTTCGATCTTGAAGGTGTCAAAGGCATCAAGTCCATCAAAGGACGTAACTACGGCAACAATGAAGTCGTCGATGTCGTCATCCTCGTCAACTCGACCTTGAACATCCATCAAGCGCACGATATTGCGACACGTGTTGAGGATACGTTGACGGAAGAATACGGCGTTTATGATATCCATGTTCACGTCGAACCCGAATGAATTCAAAAACGTCTTTTCTACGCTAACTGTAGAAAAGACGTTTTTTTATAGCAATAACTCGATGTGAAGAGCCAGTGCTCCGTACTGTTGCTCGGCTTCGGGCGAATAGATTGTATAAGTAGATGTTACGAGTTCATCGATCGACCAACCGACGCAGTCGATATCTTCATTTGGGGTATGTTCGTAAAGCGCTCGGAAATCAGGAAAGACCTCCCGTTTTGTCACCTGGACGAGTAGTGTCTCACTCGTTTCCGTATGGGTGAACTGGATCTGATCACCGACTTGTACCTGTTGGCGTTTTGGATCATTGAGTCGAATTTCGACCGTTTTCAGCCCCTGTTTAATTGAGCGAAACGGTACTTCGTATAAGCCCATCTCATGTCTCATCTATTTCCACTCCTTCTCTACAAAAGCATAGCAAAACTATGTGATTTTTCACATTGCCTTTTCGTTGACAACTAGAAATAATCGGCGTATTTTAATTCATATAAGTAATTGTTCTTTTTGGAACGATTCGAAATGGAACAAGGAGGCGAAACAAGATGGATCAAACGGAAACGACCCGTTCGACAGCGATGATGCAGTCGTTTTGGAACGTGCAACGGCACCTCGTCCGAGCAGCACACCAGACGGCACAGGAAAACGGACTTAGTTTACCGCAATTTCATAGCTTGATGACGATTGCGCCACGTGGACCGATCTCGCAAAAAGCGCTGGCGACACATACGCATTTACCGAAAAGTACACTCAGTCAGTCGATCGAAGGTTTAGTGCAGTCCGGTTGGGTCATTCGGGAGACGAATCCTGACAATCGACGAGAAGTCGTCCTATCGCTCAGTGATCAGGGGCAACAATTCGTGACGGAGATTCAAGAACAAGAGAAGGGGATGCAACGTCAACTCGAACAGGTCCTTGAGACGATTGATCAAGAGGTGTTCGACCAGATGCTTGCGACGCATGCTCAGATTGCGGAAGGCATCGGACGTATCTTACAGCCCGAAATGAAAGGAGGATGCACGGATGATTAAGTTACTCAAACGGTTGACGGCTTATAAATGGGCGGTCCTTGCTGTCCTCGTCCTTGTATTCGCACAATCGATGTCTGATCTCTATTTGCCGACACTGATGGCAGACATCATTGACAAAGGTGTCGTCACCGGCGATACCGCCTACATTTGGAAGATTGGTGCCGTCATGCTCGGAATTACCGGCATCGGAGCGTTAGCCGCAGTTGCCGCTAGTTATTATTCGTCGAAGGCATCGATGGGGCTCGGACGGGATATTCGCCGCCAAGTCTTCAATCACGTCGAACGGTTCTCCCTGCAAGAGTTTGATCAAGTCGGAACGGCGTCACTGATTACGCGGACGACGAACGATATCACACAAGTCCAACAAGTCGTCATCATGATGTTACGGATGGTCGTCAGTGCCCCGATCATGTTCATCGGTGGATTGATCATGGCCGTTTCAAAAGACGCGAAACTCTCGCTCGTCATTGTCGCAGCGATGCCAGTCCTTGTGCTTTCGATTCTGTTGATTCTCTGGAAAGGGGTTCCGTTGTTCGGAAAGGTTCAAAAACGACTTGATCGTTTGAACCTCGTCCTGCGGGAAAACCTGACTGGGATTCGTGTCATCCGTGCCTTTAACCGGGAACGAGATGAACAAGTTCGGTTAACGAAAGCAAACGCGGATTTGACAGAAGTCTCGATCAAGGTCAATAAAATCATGGCCTTCTTGATGCCAGTCATGATGCTCGTCATGAACTTGACGGTCGTCGGTGTCATTTGGTTCGGTGGCATCCGGATCGACAATGGTGGTATGCAAATCGGGGACTTGATGGCGTTCATCCAATACGTCATGCAAATCATGTTCGCTCTCGTCATGGCGTCTGTTATGTTCGTCATGATTCCGCGAGCAGCGGTCTCGGCGAAACGGATCAACGAAGTGCTTGAAATGACACCAACGATGATAGATCAAGGCACACAAACTGCTGATCGTGAAAGAGGAACGCTCGTCTTTGATCGCGTCACATTCCGTTACCCAGGAGCTGAGACACCGGTCTTATCTGATATCAGTTTTGCAGCGCGACCAGGTGAAGTAACGGCTGTCATCGGGGGTACCGGATCAGGGAAATCAACACTCGTCAATTTGATTCCTCGTTTTTATGACGTGACGGAAGGCAGTATCCGCGTCAACGGTGTTGATAGCCAAGATGTACCGCAAGAGGAACTGCGATCGAAAATCGGCTTCGTTCCTCAAAAAGCATTACTGTTCACGGGGACGATTTCAGAAAACATCCGCTTCGGGAAAGAAGATGCAACAGACGAAGAAGTCGCGCATGCAGCACACATCGCACAAGCAACCGACTTTATCGAGCGGATGCCAGATGGTTACGACGCGCGGATTGAACAGGGTGGATCGAACGTCTCTGGTGGGCAGAAACAACGGTTGTCAATTGCCCGAGCCCTCGTTCGTCGACCGGACTTGTATGTCTTTGACGACAGTTTTTCAGCACTCGACTTCAAGACCGATGCGGCCCTTCGGAAAGCGTTACGGGAAGAAACACGTGAAGCCACGGTCTTGATCGTTGCTCAGCGTGTCAGCACCGTCATTGATGCCGATCAAATCATCGTCCTTGATGAAGGAAAAGTCGCCGGAATCGGCACACATGATGAGTTGTTTGCGAACAACGCCGTCTATCAGGAAATCGTTAAGTCACAACTATCAGAGGAGGAAATCGCATGAGTGAGAAAAAACGACCTGCCGGCGGTCCTCCGCCTGGTGGTCCCGGTGGCGGAAATATGATGATGCTTGGTGAGAAACCAAAAGATTTCAAAGCGACGTTTCGACGCCTGCTTCGGTATCTGCGTCCTCGCCGGACAGCACTGATCGGTGTCTTTTTAGCCGCGATCCTCAGTACAGTCTTTATGATTGCTGGTCCAAAAATCATGGGAACGGCGATCACCGAATTGTTTGAAGGCGCCTATGCGAAGTTTCAAGGTGTACCAGGAGCGGCAATTGATTTCACGAAAATCGGACAGATCCTCTTGTGGCTGGCTGGACTTTATGTCATCAGTAGTCTGTTCAATTACTTGCAACAGTATTTGATGTCGGGCATTGCTCAAAAAACAGTCTATGATTTACGTGAGGACGTCAACCATAAGCTCGAACGCCTGCCATTAAAATACTACGATGGTCGTCCGAACGGGGAGACGCTCAGCCGTGTGACGAACGATATCGATACGATCGGCAGTACGTTACAACAAAGTGTGACATCGTTCATCACCTCAATCGTGACAATCGTCGGGATTCTGATCATGATGTTGACGATCAGTCCGCTGTTAACACTGATTTCGCTCGTTTCGTTGCCGGTTTCAATCTTTGCGATCCGACCGATTTTGAAACGTTCTCAAAAGTATTTTGCCGACCAACAACGGACACTTGGCCAATTGAACGGACACGTCGAAGAGATGTATACCGGACACTCGGTCGTCAAAGCGTTCGGACATGAACGCAAAGCGGTCGAACAGTTCGATGCCGTCAACGAAGAATTGTATGAAGCAGGGCGTAAAGCGCAGTTCATCTCCGGGATCATCATGCCGATGATGATGTTCATCGGGAATATCAGTTACGTCCTGATCAGTATCGTCGGTGGGATTCTCGTCACACAACGAGCCATCTCAATTGGGGATATTCAAGCGTTCATCACCTATACACGCCAGTTCACGCAACCGATCACACAGACGGCGAATATCGCAAATATCGTCCAATCGACGGTCGCAGCGGCGGAACGGGTCTTTGAATTACTGGACGAAGAAGAAGAGATTAAAGAAATGACGACCCATCGTCTAGAGAAAGCAGATGGGGCTGTTGCGTTCGAACACGTTGATTTCGGTTATGGCAATGATCTCTTGATCGAGGACATGAACATCGATGTTGCACCGGGACAAACCGTTGCAATCGTCGGACCGACGGGTGCCGGTAAGACAACGATGATCAATCTATTGATGCGTTTTTATGAATTAAACGGTGGTACGATCCGAATTGACGGTATCGATACCCGCGAGATGTCACGCGAAGACTTACGGACGACGTTCGGCATGGTCTTACAAGATACGTGGCTCTTCAACGGTACGATTCGAGACAATCTTGCTTACGGTAAGAGTGGAACGACCGAAGAAGAAATCATTGCGGCAGCGAAGACCGCCCATGCCGATCACTTCATTCGGACGTTGCCGGACGGGTACGATACCGTCTTGAATGAGGAAGCTTCGAACATCTCTCAAGGTCAGAAGCAATTGTTGACGATCGCTCGGGCCGTTCTTGCTGATCCTCCAATCATGATTCTCGACGAAGCGACCTCTAGTGTCGATACACGGACGGAAGTCTTTATCCAGCAAGCGATGCGTCGCTTGATGGAAGGGCGGACAAGTTTCGTCATTGCCCATCGTCTGTCGACGATCAAGGATGCCGATTTGATTCTCGTCATGAATCAAGGGCGTGTCATCGAGCAGGGCACACATGAAGAATTGCTTGAGGCAGATGGTTTTTATGCGGATCTGTACAACAGTCAATTCTCTGAAAAGGAAGTTGTTTAAATTAGTGCAGTGTCGTCTTTTAGACGATGCTGCTTTTTTTGCGTGCATTTTTCTTGAACTTATATACGGTAGGGGGTATATTGAATTCAACAATTCAACAGCCGAGAGGCATCTACTAGGAGGAATCTTGATGAAACAGATGACGACAGAACAATTACAGCAGACGTTAACCGAAAGCACAATCCAATTGATTGATGTTCGTGAATCGCATGAGTACGAAAGTGGACATATCGCTGAAGCAAAAAATGTCCCGTTATCCGAGTTGACAGAACGGACGGATGAACTCGACGCGTCACGACCGGTCCATATCATTTGTCTATCTGGTGGTCGCAGCATGAATGCAGCGATGTACCTGGATCAAGCAGGATTCGATGTGACGAATGTCAGCGGCGGCATGATGAGTTACGAAGGAACAATCGTTTAATATACAATAGGGGGTATATAGGATGTTTTTACGATACTTTTACGATGAGAAATTAGCGCAGGCGTCATACATGGTCGGGTGTCAGATGACAGGAGAAGCGATTGTCATCGATCCTGCCCGGAACATCACACCGTATCTAGAAGTCGCAGAAAAAGAAGGTCTCCGGATCACCGCTACGGCGGAAACGCACATCCACGCTGACTTCGTTTCCGGTACCCAGGAGTTTACCAAACGCTATGATACAACGGCTTATCTATCAGACGAAGGAGACGAAAATTGGAAATATCAATTCGTCTCGGATATTCACCATGTCCTTGTCAAAGACGGTGACCGGTTCAAAGTCGGAAATGTGACGCTTGAAGTTATGCACACACCAGGGCATACGCCAGAACACATTTCCTTCTTATTATTTGATCGGAATCAACAAGTACCGATGGGTATCTTCACAGGCGATTTCGTCTTCGTCGGTGACATCGGTCGTCCCGATTTACTTGAAGAAGCAGCTGGTATCAAAGGGACGACAGCAGTCGGAGCGAAGCAAATGTTTGCCTCGTTAAAACGTTTCAAAGCGTTACCTGATTTTGTCCAAGTCTGGCCAGGACATGGTGCTGGTAGCGCTTGTGGGAAAGCGCTCGGTGCCGTACCGACATCAACGGTCGGCTACGAAAAAGCGACGAACTGGGCATTGCAGATGGAAGACGAAGACGCATTCATCCGAGAACTGACAACGGATCAACCAGAACCGCCGAATTATTTCGCAATGATGAAACGCGTCAATAAAGAGGGGATCGCATTGACGACGGAAGCAGCTACTATCATCCAGGGAACCGCTTCGAGCTTACCGTCATCGATTCAAATCGTCGATACACGGGACGGTCAGTCATTCCGGGATGGACATCTCCCTGGAACCATTAATATTCCGTATGATGGCAAGTTCGTCACTTGGGCTGGATGGTTACTTGAGTTTGACCGTGACATCGCGATTCTTTCGACTCCAGAACAGCGGGAAAACATTCAGCGGGATCTTCAATCGATCGGTTTTGATCGCTTCACGCACTGGGCGGATTACCGGGAATTACTGGAGACGTCGTTGTCCGAACGATATGTAGACTGGACGGCAGAAGAGGCGCTTGCTGCGGCAGAACGGAAAGAAGTGTATGTTCTGGACGTTCGGAATAAAACCGAATGGGACAGCCAACATTACGATCAGGCACAACGCATTCTCTTAGGAAAATTAGTAGCTCGTCAGGATGAACTGCTAACGGATCGACCGCTTGCCGTACATTGTGCGTCCGGTGTCCGTTCCCGGATGGCAGTCAGTGTATTACAGTCACTTGGATTCAAGGATGTCATCAATATTGACGGCGGATATGCGGCGATGCGCACTGTTTTAAATCAACAACTTTCATAAAATCCGGTACTGGGTGGCAGCATATGCCATCCAGTTTTTTGTATGGAACACAAGAAACGCCACATTTTGGTACGGGTAAGGGTTTAATAAATCCTTTAGCTGGGGAAATTAAAGAAGTGTCAGAAATATATAATTTTATTTAGGTGAAGGAGTGTGGCAGGATGAATAACATTTGGAACGGAACGTCGTTGAACTTGAACGGCATTCTCGGATCACTCGGCAATTTGCTTGGAGCGATCATCGTCTTCTTGATTGGATGGCTCATTGCCAAGCTAATTGCAAACGGGATTCAAAAAGCGTTAGAGAAGTCTGGGGTCGTCAACAAGTTGTCACCTCAAAAAGAAGGGGCGCCACAAAAGAAGAAAAAGTGGACACCTGAAAAAATCATCGGGACTGTCGTCTTCTGGGTTCTAATGGTCTTCGTTCTTATCTTGGTCTTCAACATCCTTGATCTGAACATCATTGCTGGACCACTTGCGGATACGATGAGTACATTACTTGCAGCAATTCCGAACATCTTGAAAGCAGCTCTCATCCTTCTTTTGGCATACGTCATCGCGGTCGTCCTTCGCATGATCATCGTCAAAGCAGGAACGAAGTTGATGTCGAACGACAAAGTACGTTCGAACAAAATGCTTCAAGGTCAGACAGACTTATCGTCTTACCCGAAAATCGCTGGAGAAATCGTCTTCTATCTCGTCTTGCTTCTGTTCCTACCGGGTGTCCTCGATGCCTTGAACATTGAAAGTGTCTCTCAACCGTTCAGCCAATTGTTATCGTCATTCCTTGGATTCATTCCACGCTTGATTGCTGCGGCAGCCATCTTCTTCGTCGGCTTCCTCGTAGCGAAAATCGTCCGCGATATCGTGACGAATTTCCTTCATGCTGTTGGAACGGATAAATTTGCAGCACGCTTCAACCTTGGATCAACAGATCAAAAAGATGCTAAATCACTTTCGTCGATTCTTGGAACAGTCGTCTTCATCTTGATTCTGATTCCAATCACGATTTCAGCACTTGATCAATTGAACATTAAAGGAATCACAGGACCAGCGATCAACATGTTGAACGATGTCCTTGGTATGATTCCGAACATCATCGTCGGTGTCGTTCTGATTCTTGTTGGTCTTTATGTCGGACGCTTCATTAAGAAATTCGTTACGGATCTCTTATCACGTCTTGGCTTCAACAACTTGACACGTCACTTGAAAATAGGTTCATGGGATGCGAACCAAGCATCTACATCACCAGCTTCAATCGTTGGTGCACTCGTTGAGATCGTCATCGTCGTTCTCTTCGTTGTCGAAGCTTTCAACTTGATTGGTCTTGACTTCATGGTCGACCTCGGTCGTGCCGTCCTTGCGTTCTTACCAAGCGTCCTAACAGCGATCATCATTCTCGCAATCGGGATCATCGTCAGCAACCTCGTCAAACGTACGATGGACAGCCTGTTCGGTAACTCTGAACTGAAAGTCCTCTCAAGCGTTGCGAAGTATGCGATCCTTGCACTTGCTGTCTTCATGGCACTTGATCAACTTGGTGTTGCTGATACGATTGTTAACTCAGCCTTCATCTTGATCCTTGGGGCACTCGCTCTTGCTTTCGGTCTTGCGTTTGGTCTCGGTGGACGTGATAATGCATCGCGTTACCTCGATCGTCTTCAAAAGAAAGCAGAGAATACGGAAGTCGACACATCGAACCTTCCGAGTAAGTCAGCATCTACTTCTTCATCACCGAGCTTGAAAGATGCAGCAAAAGGTGCAGCTTCACAAGCAGCAGATGATGTGACACCAGATCGTGCACCACGTTCAGCGCGCTCTTCTTCAACAGATGAGACGACGCATGGTACACCAAAAGGCGCATTGCCAGAAAACGATTTAGCACAACAAGATGATTACCCGATCGACCCAGATGAGCATAAAGGTCCTAATCTTGATCATCCAAACGATCGTCCGTAATAACAAGTACACTCTTTCCTCTCTTTTAGGGGAAAGAGTGTTTTTTGCGTTGGCGCATCAAAGCGTTGTCGTCTTGTCACAAAAGTGGTTTGACCACTTTGTGAAAAAATACAGAAAAAAAGACTTATCGAATCTGACATCGTTTGTTATGATTAGAAAGTCAATTACCTCAATGATTTGAATATTCAGAAAAAAGAGAAAAGTTCGGAGGATGAAACATGAGTTTGCTTCGCAAAAAAGATGTCAGTGTGATGATGGACATGAAACAACATTCGAAACTGGCACGTCACTTATCAGGGTTTGACCTTATTTTACTTGGAATTGGTGCCATCATCGGGACCGGAATTTTCGTTCTGACAGGAACGGGCGCTCTTTATGCAGGACCTGCTTTACCGATCTCATTCATTATTTCCGCTATCGTCTGTGCGCTCGCAGCCCTTTGTTATGCTGAATTCTCATCGATGATTCCCGTTTCAGGTAGTGTATATACGTATACATACGCGACGATTGGGGAAGTTGTTGCTTGGATCATCGGATGGTGTCTTATTTTGGAATACGGTCTCGCTTCGAGTGCCGTTGCAACTGGCTGGTCAGGTTACTTCCAGTCGCTCTTGGCTGGTTTTGGTTTAGAACTACCGACGGCCTTAACAGCTGCTCCGGGAGCAGTACCAGGAAGCGAGACGTTCTTTAACTTACCAGCGTTCTTGATTCTAATGGTCATCACACTCTTGCTCTCACTCGGTATTAAAGAAACAAAACGTGTCAACAATATCATGGTACTCGTCAAAGTCGCGGTCGTCGTGCTCTTTATCGTCGTCGGGATCTGGTACATCGAACCAGGTAACTACAAACCGTTCGCACCATTCGGTATGAGTGGTGTCTTACAAGCTTCAGCGATTGCTTTCTTCGCTTACCTTGGATTTGATGCCGTCACATCGGCAGCAGAAGAAGTTAAAAATCCAGGGCGTAACTTACCAATCGGGATCTTAGGATCACTGGCAATCGTTACTGTTCTGTATGTCGTCGTTTCTGCTATCATGGTCGGGATCGTTCCATTTAAGCAGTTCGAAGGTGTCGATAGCCCGGTATCCCTCGCGTTAAAAGTTGCAGGTCAAGACTGGGTCGCAGGATTCGTCGATTTAGGTGCTATCGTTGGTATGACGACGGTCATCCTCGTCATGACATTTGGTCTCGTCCGTCTCTTGTTCGCGATGAGTCGTGATGGGTTATTACCGAAAGTCTTCTCGGACGTCAATGAAAAGTCGCACACTCCGGTTAAAGCGACATGGATTCTCGGAACGGCAGCTGGTTTGATTGCGGGATTCGTTCCACTCGGTACACTCGCTGAATTGATCAACATCGGAACACTTGCAGCGTTCTCACTGATTTCGATTGCTGTCATCATTTTACGCCGGACGCGTCCCGATTTGAAGCGGGCCTTTAAAGTACCTTTCGTTCCCGTGTTACCAATTTTATCAGTCCTCGCTTGTATCATGCTGATGGTTAACTTACAGCCGTTCACATGGATCGCCTTCTTCATCTGGACAGCAATTGGATTACTGTTGTACTTCGGATATGGACGCAAGCGTTCGAAACTCCATCAATGAATCGACTAACACCCTTGGGGACAGGGGTGTTTTTGTATGCAGGAAATCAAGAGTAAGAAAGCGAAACAGCTCAGTGGAAAAGGAGGTTTTTTCAATGATTCACATTCAACGCGCACCTGACGTAAAAACGGCGTACCAAGCGATGCAGGATGGATTTCAAGATTATTTGATTCCGCTACACTTATCGGAAGCAGAATTCCAAGAGCGGATCATCGAACGAGATGGGAATCAGTTAGAGCATTCATTCGTTGCTTATCATGGAGAAAAGCCGGTCGGTCTCTGGCTGAACGGTTGGAAGGACATCGATGGTCGACACGTCATGCGATGTGGAGGACTTGGGGTTTCTCCGCAGTATCGTCGACTTGGGATTGCGAAAGCCTTATACCAAGCGCAACTGAGTCATGCAAAAGAAATCGGTATGGATGAGTTGATGCTTGAAGTCATTCAAGGAAATGATCCAGCGATACGGTTGTATGAATCGCTTCACTACACGATTGTTGGAGAAATCGGTTATTTTCACCTAACGGATGAACGACAAGAAGCGGTTCTACCTACGATTAAAGAAACAGAGTTCTTAAAGCGATACGATGTCCAAGGTGAATACATTTGGCAACAGGATCCACATGTCATGCAGCAAGTACAAACGGATTATTATCAATTAGAAGATAGTGTAGTGGCAGTAGCCGGATCATCACTCTTATCAGTCGTCGGTCCAGCAGACCAAAAAGCAAGGCACGCGACAGAAGTCGTCCGTCGTTTACCAGGGACGACCTATCATTATCAATCGACAGATGTAGAGGTGTGGGAAGCATTACGTTCTGAAGGATGGACTCAGCGGGATTTGAAACAATACATCATGCGTCAGTCTCTATAAATAAAAGCGCTGCTATCGATTTAGCGGCGCTTTTTGTAGTCTTCAATCATTCGAGCATGAGAACCTACTAAGTGATTCGGTAAGGCATCAAGAGGTACGAACTGGAGCTTTATACTTTCATCACTTTGTTTTAATGTTCCAATTGGATGTTCACCAATATAGGCGAGGGTGACGCTTTGAAAGACGTCTCCGTTCGCTAAGGTCGTCACGTATTGTGGACCGGAGTAGACATCGAGTAACGTCAATTGCTCAACCTCTAAGCTAGTCTCTTCTTTAAGCTCTCGACGCGCTGTCTCTTCCGGTGATTCCGCCCATTCCATCAACCCTCCTGGTAAACCAAAGCGGGCTTGTGCTTCGTTCCGTTGCTCCAGTAGAATATGCTCGTTCTGCACGACGAGGACAACGGAACCGACGAGAATGACCGGATCGTGACCGATTTTTTGACGTAACTGTTCGACATAATTCATTTCAGGGCTCCTTGGTGGAACGGACAGCCGGTCACAGGAGCTGTCTGTGTAGATTTTGGAAAGAAGTTCGGTCGTTTAACTTCTGGGTCGTAATCTTTATGGAATATATGCGTCGTTGCCCCACTCATCGGAGGCACGAGCCAGGACCATTCCCCGGTGACATCACGACCGCATGCCGCTTCGTTTTTTTCAAAACGAGCGAACTGTTTCGCAGCTGTATGGTGATCGACGATCGTGACACCGGCACGTTCAAACGATTCGAGTACGGCAACGTTTAGTTCGACGAGCGCTCGGTCTTTCCAAAGCGAACGTTCACGTGACGTGTTCAGCCCGAGTTGATTCGCGACGAGCGGCAGCAGGTCGTAACGATCCGTATCAGCGAGATTACGGGCACCAATCTCCGTTCCCATGTACCATCCGTTGAACGGGGCGCACGGATAGACGATGCCACCGATTTCAAGCTGCATGTCGGCAATCATTGGTACGGCATACCAGCGGACTTCGCGACCACCGAACAAATCATAGTCAGGATGCGTGATGCTGACCTCGAGGATGAGCTCGCCAGGAATCGGATGCAGACTGACTTGTCCATCGAGTTCAATCAACAGGGGCAGAATATCAAACGGTGTATGCGCTCCGGTCCAACCAAGTGCTTCGCATTGGCGCGTTAGTTGAATGGAAGCCGGGTCACCAATAATACCATTGTCCGTTTCGTAACCGGCGTAACGAACGAGTTGATGATTGTGGAGTCGAACCCGTGTCGGGTGGAAAACCGTGATCGTCGAGCGAATTCGTCCTTCGTTCGTCGCGAACCGGATGTGCTCAAATAACGCGTCGCGGACCGCTTCGACGGTCAACGCATCCCGCGCGTCAAAGACATGGAGTTGTTCCCAAAAGAGACGTCCAACACAGCGGTTACTGTTGCGCCAAGCGAGCTTGGCACCGAACGCCAGCTCAGAAGCCGTCTGCTCATATGTTCCCGTCGTTTGAATCGAACGGATGACTTCTTGCTGACGTCCGGTCATTTCGGGGTATTGCTCTATATAAGAAGTAAAGAAGCGTTCTGCTTCCGATTGAATGAGTGGGTACACGAATCGAAATCCTTTCTGAAAAACAAGCACGATACAATCTCTGTTCCTAGTGTACCCTGCGTGGAACCGAAGCGCCAAACTTGAATGATGTATAAGGTTGTTATAAGTTCAAAAGACTTCCAAAAGTTTAGAGGAGGTATGAAATGGGGGATAGTGTAGAGAATTAGTTGAAAGTGAGGAAATATGTATGTCTTTAATCAAACCTGTATTTGCCCGTTTTTTTGGCGAAGCCTTTTTTGATAAATCGGCTCAGCTCGCCTACTATCTGATGTTGTCCTTATTCCCGTTCTTACTATTTGTAGTTGGTATTGTCTCGTTCTTACCGTTTACGTCGGATAACGTACTTGATTTAATTCGACCGTTTGCTCCGGCAGAAACGTACGACTTGATTCAGCGGAACGTCGTTGGGATTTTTGATCAGGGTGGCTTTAAACTTGCTTCGATCAGTTTCCTCGCAGCCTTTTGGCTCGCTTCGATGTCGGTCCAGTCACTTGTCCGCTCGCTGAATGATGCACTAGAAGTGACACGAAAAGCGCCATTCTGGCGCGGACTCTTACAAGACTTCGCCTTTACGATCGGGATGATGATCATCCTTCCGATTTCGTTGATTGTTCCGATTTCAGAGAAGTTAACACGACGGTTCATCAACCATTTTGCGATCGTCGCTGATTTCGTGACGAACTATTCGTGGATTTGGTTCTTATTCCGCTGGGGACTCGGGACATTGTTCTTACTTGTCTTTTTCATCTTATTGTATCGGATCTTACCGAGTGTCCGTCTGACGGTTCGTCAGGTGCTCCCCGGGGCAATCTTTGCGACGATTGCCTGGCAAGTCGTTTCGGAATTTTTCTCTTATTACGCTGAGTTTGGGAGTTACGATCGTCTTTACGGTCAGCTTGCCGGAATCATCGTCTTGATGACGTGGTTCTATTTATCAGCCGTCGTCCTGATGTTAGGAGGACTGATGAATGCGGAACGCATGCGTCAGAAAAAAGAAGCAAAAATCATGAAGCCGCAAAAAATCAAAGAAGAGAGCGTGCGTTAACGATTGAGCACGAACAAAAGCAGCTGACGATGTGTCAGCTGCTTTTTCGTTTAGGCCGTTTTTAGAATCCGGTATCCGAAGACGCTCAACAGACTGAGTGTGAACAGAGCGAGCAATACGAGGGACAGATAAGGAAGACCGAACACTTTGACGATGACGCTCAAGGCGACGACACCATAAAAGATGCCTAACGCCTTTTGGACGAACGGTTCATTGAAGCGATGCAAAAGTGAAGCACCGAGTGGTGAGCCGATGAACGCACCGACGATCAGGGCAAGACCAAGCGATAACGGGGCACTGGTTCCAGAAGCGACATAACTCGTTACGCCTCCGAGAACAATCAATGTCGCAGAGGCAATACTCGTTCCGATTGCTTGTTTGAGCGGGAAGCGAACCCATCCGAGCAAGAGCGGAGTCAACAAGAACCCACCGCTGACACCCATCAACGAAGAGAGAATTCCGGCAGCGAGACCGATGACGGCGAGCTTCATGACGGAAGCATCATGAACCGGAAAAGACGGACGTTCCTTTGAACGGGGGCGTAGAAATTGAATCGAAAACCCGAGCAGCAAGACGATATAAAGACTCGACAAGACGATGTCAGCACCAGCATGACGCTCGAGCCAAAAGACGACTGGTGTGATTAACGCTGAACCAATGATTCCAGACAGACCAATAATTCCAGCATCGCGAAAACGGAATGTCTTTAAGCGAAGATGCGAGAGGGTGCCGGTAACGGTAGAACCAAGTGTCAACAACAAACTGAGGACGATGGCGGTACTGGCTTCATAACCGAGAATTAATAACAGCGGGGTTAGGATGATGCCGCCGCCGATTCCGAAAAAGCCGGAGAGAATGCCGATGATAGCACCCAACAAAATAAATAAGATATACATCATGAAGTCATCCTTCTTTCTAATACGTTATATCTTGAGTATGAGAGAGGATTATATGATTATGAAAATGAATTAATTCAATATAAATGATTATAAAATGTAATGAGGAGAGAGAATTCGTGAAATTAACTGAACTCAAAACGTTCGTTACACTCGTCGAGACACGTCATTTTACGAAAACAGCGGAGCAGTTATTTCTGTCGCAACCAACGGTCAGTGTTCACGTGAAACGGCTCGAAGAAGATGTCGGACATTCGTTGTTGATACGTGATTCTTTCGCAATAGGGGTCGAGGTATCGGAAATGGGGTGGATTGTCTACCGCCATGCAAAAGAAATTCTATTCCAACTCGAACAGATGCAGTCGCAGTTAGATGAATCGGAAGGAGTCTTCCAAGGTACGCTACGGATCGGAGCAACACATACGATCCACGAGATATTGCTTGATGATATGATCCATCTGTTTTCGCGCGCTCATCCTAAAGTCTCACTAGACATCCAATTGATGAATCATGATCAAGTGGCAGCAGCCTTACGACATCGTGAGATTGATCTCGGTATGATTGAGGGAGAACTGACACTTGATGGAATAAAACAAATCGTTTTTGCGAAAGATCAACTGCACATCATTGGAGCGACACATCTTGCACTTGAAGACGCGACGTGGATTGTTCGCGAAGAAGGATCCGCTTCTCGCTATGCGCTTCATCGTTGGCTTCATGCGTCGTCGATCGTTCCCGCACGAACGATTACAGTAGATGCAAATTATTTAGCGCGCCAACTTGTTTTAAATGGGAGTGGTATTGCAGCACTGTCAGAACGACTTGTCACGTCGTTCCCGTCTGAATCTTTTACAATTCATGCGAAAGGGATCTCCAACCGGACGTTTCGTTATCTGTTACCAGAGAAGGTGCCGACTCGATTAGCAGAGCGTTGGATCGATTTTTTAGAGGCAAACTGGAAAGGCTGAATACAAAAAGATTTTCGGACTCACTGAAAATAGTGATGAATCCGAAAATCTTTTTCGTTGACTTATACCCCTGTAGGTATTATTGTATGAAATGTATCAACGAGGTATGACGCATGTCACATTAAAAAAAGGAGATGGACTTCATATGGAAAACGGTTATGAAGATCGCATCATTCATCGGATGAATCGGATTGAAGGACAGATCCACGGTATCGTTCGAATGATGAAAGAAGAGGCATCTTGTAAGGATGTCGTCACACAACTGAGTGCGACACGTAGTGCAATCGATCGTGTCATTGGTCTTGTCGTCAGTGAGAACTTGATTGACTGTGTTCGTCAGGATGATGCGACGGAAAATCATGAACAAGCCGTTGCAGAGGCTGTTCAACTCTTAATGAAAAGTAGATAAAATTTTTTACGAATTAATATACCCATTAGGGTAAAAACTTGGAGGAATTACGTTCATGTCAGATACGAAAAAAACAACCATCGTTTTATTTAGTGGAGAGTACGACAAAGTCATGGCAGCTTATATCATTGCCAACGGTGCAGCCGCATACGATCACGAGGTCACGATTTTTCATACCTTCTGGGGTTTGAATGCGATGCGTAAAGATGAACCAATCCAGCCGGATAAGACATTCCTTGAGAAGATGTTCGGTAAGTTCATGCCACGTGGTGCCGATAAGATGCCACTCTCGAAAATGAACTTCGGTGGTGCCGGTCAAAAAATGATTAAAAACGTCATGAAGAAACACAATGCGATGCCACTTCCGGACTTGATTGAATTAGCAAAAGAGCAGGACGTCAAACTCGTCGCCTGTACGATGACGATGGATCTGCTCGGCTTAAAACAGGAAGAATTGCACGATGGCATTGAGTACGCAGGAGTTGCCGCCTACCTCGCCGATGCGGAGAACGGAAACGTCAATCTATTCATCTAATGATCTGAAGGAGGAATGACGCATGGATGTACTATCGATTATCTTGTTGCTCGTCGTCGGCTATCTCGCTTATAAGATGTTCGCCCCAACAAAAGGCGTCAAGCAAGTATCGACAACGGAACTGAAGCCGTTGTTAAACGACCGCAAGCGATTTTATCTCGATGTTCGGACACCAGCAGAATTCAAGGGCAATCACATCAAAGGATTTAAGAACATTCCATTACAAACGTTAAACAGTCAACTGAATCAAATCCCGAAAGACAAAGAAGTACTCGTCATTTGTCAAAGCGGGATGCGAAGCAAACAAGCCATCAAAGTATTAAAAAAAGCCGGTTATACGGATGTCACGGAAGTCCGTGGCGGAATGAATGCCTGGCGCTGAATTAAATGAAGAGGAGGAAATGAATATGAAACGCATGACAGCAACAGAAGTACAGGAAAAAATCGAACGTGGTGAACAACTGAACGTCATTGATGTTCGAGAAGTCGATGAAGTCAAAGAAGGAATGATTCCGGGAGCGATCCACATTCCACTCGGACTGATCGAATTCAAGATGAACGAACTCGACAAGAAAAAAGAGTATGTCATGGTATGCCGTTCTGGTGCGCGCAGTGGTCGCGCAACGACATATCTCGAAGGACAAGGATATGACGTAACGAACATGGATGGCGGCATGATGTCGTACGAAGGCGAAACAAAATAAATAATACCCCACACTGTAAAGGAGCGAATTGTATGACTATGATTAAATCAGATATCGTATTGGACGCCAAGGGTCTCGCTTGTCCGATGCCGATCGTTCGGACGAAAAAAACGATCAAGACGTTAGAACCGGGACAAGTCATCGAAGTCCAGGCGACGGATAAAGGATCAACTGCAGATCTTCGTGCCTGGGCAAACAGCACCGGCAATCATTATTTAGGCACGATCGAAGAAGGCGAAGTACTCCGTCATTACGTTCGGAAATCAACAGGTGATGTCACGGAACCAGCAGCATTCGCTCAAACCGTCGACAACGCAACAGTCGAAGCAGCACGCCAAGACGACTCGATCACGGTGCTTGATGTTCGTGAACAAGCAGAATATGCCTTCGCCCATGTACCGGGAGCCATCAATATTCCGTTAGGCGAACTGGAGACACGCCATGCAGAACTGGATTCAAATCAGACGATTTATGTCATCTGCCGAACAGGTAGCCGAAGTGACATGGCATGCCGACAGCTCAGTGACAAGGGGTATACGGTGCACAATGTCGTACCGGGTATGCAGGAATGGGCGTCTGAGACGACGACACTCGTTTCAGCGAAATAATACACCAGCGTAAAGTAGAGGAGGAACGAGTAGATATGGCACAAGCAATGACAGCCGCACAAGTTACGAAAAAAATCATTGGACGCGAGTCTCTGTTCATCTTAGATGTTCGGAATGAGGATGCGTTTCAAGATTGGAAAATCGAAGGAGAGAACTTCAAGTACCTCAACATTCCGTATTTTGAATTGTTGGATGGTGTCGAGGAAATTCTCGATCAGCTTCCGACGGATCAGGATGTACTCGTCGTTTGCGCAAAAGAAGGTTCATCGATTTTTGTCGCCGATATGTTGGAAGAAGCAGGACGAGACGTATCGTATCTGTCAGGCGGCATGAAAGCATGGAGTGAACATCTAGAACCGATTTCACTCGGAACGCTGAACGAAACAGGAACTGATCAAGGTGAAGTCGTTCAGTTCGTTCGAATCGGTAAAGGGTGTCTCTCATATATGGTTATCTCGGAAGGAGAGGCCGTGCTCATCGATGCGACACGAATGACGGATGTGTATTTGGATTATGCCGCATCACGCAATGTCACGATTAAGCATGTGTTTGATACACATCTTCATGCGGATCATATTTCTGGAGGACGCGACATCGCCGAAAAAACAGGCGCGACATACTGGTTGCCGCCAAAAGATGCGACGGATGTCACATTCGATTATGCACCACTTGAAGACGGTAGTACGGTTCAAGTGGGGGATACAGCGATTGAAGTACGCGCTCTTTATTCCCCGGGACATACGATTGGATCGACTTCATTCATCGTCGATCAGCGTTATTTATTAACGGGTGATATCCTGTTCATCGATTCGATTGGTCGTCCGGATTTAGCCGGTCTCGCGGAAGACTGGGTCGGCGACTTACGTGATTCGCTCTACAACACGTATCGTGATCTTTCACCGGAATTAATCGTCTTACCAGCACATTTCATGATCATTGAAGAATTGAACGCGGATGGTAGTGTAGCGGAGAAATTAAGCATCTTGCTTGCGAACAACCATGGTCTCAACATTGATGATGAAGCAACATTCCGGAAAATGGTCACAGAGAACCTGCCACCACAACCGAACGCGTACCAAGACATCCGTGAAACGAACATGGGGAAACAGACACCCGATCTTGAGACACAACGGGAAATGGAAGTCGGACCGAACCGCTGTGCGGTGCGCTAAACCGATTCATAACAAACATTAAATCATTCAGGAGGAATACAATATGAAATCAGAACTCGTACTCGACGCAAAAGGACTTGCTTGTCCGATGCCAATCGTGAAAACAAAAAAAGCCATCGCGGGACTCGAATCAGGTCAAATCCTTGAAGTCCATGCAACGGATAAAGGGGCAAAAAACGATCTTCAGGCTTGGGCGACATCGGGTGGTCATGAACTCGTCAAACATGAAGAAGAAGCAAGCGTCCTAAAATTCTGGATTCAAAAAGGTTAATTTCGAAAAGAGAGCTGATTGACGGCTCTCTTTTTTTAAGGAGTGATAAACGATGGAATTAGGTTTTATCGTGACGATTTTCTTAATCGGATTCGTCGGATCCTACATTTCAGGAATGTTAGGGATTGGCGGATCAATCATTAAATATCCGATGTTACTGTATATCCCGCCCCTACTCGGTTTTGCGGCATTTTCCGCTCATGAAGTCGCGGGGATCAGTGCGATTCAAGTCTTTTTTGCAACGATTGGTGGCGTCTGGGCTTACCGAAAAGGCGGTTATTTGAATAAATCATTGATCGTCTACATGGGGGGATCGATTTTAATCGGTAGCTTCATCGGTGCGTATGGTTCAAATATCCTGGCTGAAGACACGATCAACATCGTCTATGGTGTTCTCGCGTTAACGGCAGCGGTCATGATGTTCGTTCCGAAAAAAGGGATCGACGACATTCCGCTTGATCAGGTTCAGTTCAACAAAACGATTGCGGCAGTATCGGCATTCATCGTGGGTGTCGGAGCCGGAATCGTTGGGGCAGCAGGTGCCTTTTTACTCGTCCCGATTATGCTCGTCCTCTTGAAAATCCCGACACGGATGACGATTGCTTCATCGCTTGCGATTACGTTCATTTCGTCGATCGGCGCAACGGTCGGTAAAATCACAACAGGGCAAGTCGACTGGGGTCCTGCGGCAATCATGGTCGTTGCCAGTGTAATTGCAGCACCGCTTGGCGCAATCGCCGGGAAGAAGATGAACACGAAGATTCTCCAAGTCATTCTTGCTGTTCTGATTTTAGCGACAGCGGTGAAGATTTGGATCGACATCTTGTAAACAAAAGAACGCTCTACTTGTACGATGTTTCTTTATGAAACAATGTACAAGTAGAGCGTTTTCTTATTGTGCAGCTTGATCAATCACGTGTCGTAACGTGTGTTCGACTTCTTCTGCGACCGTCTTTAGTGCTGTTTCGTCTGCTAAGTCCATCAGAGCAGTCGGCTTTGGCATACCGATTTTCGTTTGGCCATCTTCTGTATAGACAACGATTTTACAAGGGAGAAAATAACCAGCTCGTAAATCGTGAGATACGACGCGATGCGCTTCTTTTGGTTGGCATACTTCGAGAATATGGTAGTTTTCAGCAAAAGAAAGTTCTTTTTCTTCGAATTTTTTCGCTAAATCAAATTCCCATAGGACACCGAACGATGCTTCTGATAGAGCTTGCTTCAATTGAGTCATGACGTGATCCAGATTGTGATGCGATGTAACAGTATAATCAAACATAAATACCCCTCCTGGTGTTTTTAGGTTATAGAGTGTATTCCCTGATCGTGCTTCTTTAATCCAGATGATGTAATGTGCTCCGTTTGAGCACATGCTACGACAAGAGAGAGTAAGCGCGGTACAGTTAAATAAAAGAACATCCAATCGACGTCACGTGACGTAAGCTAAATAAAGGAGGCGAAGGGAGATGAAGAAACGAATGTGGACAGTTTTATCCGTCATCGGTCTCATCGTCATCATGGTCGGGGGATACTTCGTGTTCCAGCAACAGCAGGCAAAGTCAAGTGGTAGTAAGGAATTGAGTTATCAAGCAGAAGAGACGGCGATTTTAGCCGGCGGATGCTTCTGGTGTATGGAGCCACCATTTGAGGAGTTAAAAGGAGTCAAATCGGTCATTTCCGGTTACACGGGCGGTGATGTTGAAAATCCAACATACAACCAAGTATCAGCAGAGACGACAGGGCATCGGGAAGCCGTGTTGATCACGTTTGATCCGAATGTCATCTCATACAAGCAACTGCTAGATGTCTACTGGCGTCAGATTGACCCAACGGACGCAGATGGGCAATTCGTCGATCGTGGTGAGTCCTATACGACAGCGATTTTCTATACGAATGAAAAACAAAAAGAAATCGCGGCACAATCGAAACAGGATTTAGAGAAACAACAAGTCTTCGATGATAAAGTCGTCACACCATTGATTGCAGCAGGTCCTTTTTATGAAGCGGAAGCATACCATCAAGACTACTATTTGAAGAGTGAGAAAAAGTATAAGTTTTATCGAGCCGCTTCTGGACGCGATGACTTCATCAATCGTTACTGGAATGATCAACCAAAGCTTGATCTTCCAACGTATCCAAAGTTGTCTGATGCAGAAATCAAAAAGAAATTAACCGCAATCCAGTATAAAGTGACACAAGAAGATGGAACAGAACCAGCGTTTGATAATCCGTATCATGATTTAAAGGCAGACGGGATCTACGTCGATTTGATTTCTGGTGAAGCACTGTTTTCATCAAACGATAAATATGACTCAAAGACAGGCTGGCCAAGTTTCACGAAACCACTCGAGCCAGGTAATATCATTGAGAAAAGTGACTTCTCGATCGGGATGAAACGGATGGAAGTTCGGAGCCGACATGGAAATGCGCATCTCGGACACGTCTTCTCAGATGGTCCGGAACCGACTGGACTTCGATATTGTATGAACTCGGCTGCTTTACGCTTCATTCCAAAAGAGGAATTGAAACAAGAAGGATACAGCGAATATGTAGCAGATTTTAAATAATCATTAAAAGGCATTCAATGCGCTTGAGCATTGGGTGCCTTTTCTTTCAAAATTGTAAGATACATCCATAAAATAAATATCCATTTTATCCATATCCTGTTTATAATCAAGATAAAGTACATCTATCTTGAAGGAGGAACATCTGTGAAGAAACTGATGATTTGGGTCATGCTGAGCTGTCTCATTTTGACGCTCGGAGTAGGACCTACGACAGCAAAGGCAGAAACAGCCCTTGCTAAAGCAACGCTCTTGCAAGCAGGTCAAGAGACGACGCTTGAAACAGGAACGGAAGAAAAAAATACATATTGGTACCGCGTTAACCATGAAGCGGGTGTCGAGAAGACTGCGTCTCACTTCGAGTTATCGATTGATACGGATCAACCTGTTCAAGTAACAGCTTATCCGAGCGAAGCGATGGCTGCGGAAGACAACACGTTTGATCGTTACCGGACAGAAGCGGAGCCAAATGAAAAAACACCGACAAAACTAGCCGTTCCATACGCATGGGATGGACCGTATTATGTCAAAGTCGAATATTACCCGAACATCGAAGAAGGTAAGACGACAAAAGCAGCGCACGCTAAACTGACGTATAACAACGTCAAATTGCCAGTTGAGTATGAACCAATCAATGATATCAGCTGTATGGCAGAAGAAGCGCTCAAACAAACAAAAGAAGAAAAACCGATGCTTGCACTCATGCACTCGATTCAAAAACAAGTATTGAGCCAATCGGATGCAGGGCGTGCTTTGACGTCACTGTACTACAAAGCGTCACCTTATGTCGTCAAAACACTTTTATTTAACAAAGATAAGCGTCAACAAGCGTACGAAGATTTGAAAACATTGAAGCCAGCGATGGAGTCACTCGTACGTGGAACGTCATACACGTTGACGAAAGCCGACCAACAAGCTGTCGATCGTCTTTACAAATTATCACGTGAAGCGTCACCTACTGTGATCGCTGAAGAGATTGATGGATATGCAAACAAAATGGAAATCTCAAAATTGAGTGGTAGTTCGTTAAGCGAAACCTTCCAGTCGATGGGGATGAGTATCCAATCAAAAGAAGCGACACGTTACATCGTCAAATTAAAACCAGGTAAGATGAACCGTTCGATGAAGATTGCAGGTGTTCAAGCAACGGACGTGGAACGCTTATCTCTTGGAAAAGCGGGAGACTTCGTCATCGTAACGGAAGATCCAACTGTTAAAGGACAATCAGCAGCAGCATTAAAACAATCACTCAATCGTTCGTCAGCTGTCGAGTATGTTGAAAAGATTCAGACGTACCGTGCGACGAGTGATATCAACTTCGATTACCAGTGGGCCGTCAATAAAAAGACTGCTTTTGAGCAATTTGATAACGTTGGAATCGGCTTTGAAGCATTCCAACAACGGTTTGGAACGAAGAAGTTAGCGCCAGTTAAGATTGCAGTCATCGATACAGGTGTCGATTATCGTTTGAAGGACTTACAAGGGAAAGTTGATATCGCGAATGAAAAGAACTACGTTTCCGTCAACGGTGACGGAGATGCAATTGATGACAACGGTCACGGAACACACGTGGCAGGCGTCATCGCAGCAACGATGAACAATGATTATGGTATCCAAGGAATTCATCAATCGGCACAAATCTTGCCGGTTAAAGTCTTAAATTCGAGTGGCGAAGGGGAAACAGACGCCATTGCACTCGGGATTAAATATGCTGTTGATCAAGGTGCAAAAGTCATCAACATGAGTCTTGGTGGCGGTGAGAGCCGGACGATGGCGTATATGATGAAATATGCAGCGGATCACGGTGTTACGGTCGTTGCCGCTTCAGGAAACGACTACGACATGATGGTCGGTTACCCAGCGAACTCGGAATATGCGATTTCTGTTGGAGCGACGAATCCCCTCGGAATGGTCGCTGATTATTCGAACTATGGTGTTGGACTTGACGTCGTAGCACCAGGATCAAAAGTAGCTAGCTTGATTCCAGACGGTAACACGGTTTACATGGATGGAACAAGTATGGCTTCGCCACACGTTGCGGCAGTAGCGGGTATCTTGAAATCACTGAACCCGAAACTGACACCTTCGCAAATCGAACAGATTTTACGTAAGAGTGCAGAACCGCTTGCGTTTGAAAATCCGAATGACTGGTATGAATTCGAAGATGAGGACGAAGATGGCGAGAAAATCGAGCCTGATTTCCCAGCTTACGTCAGCCCAGTCGCTGGATACGGGAAAGTCAGTATTCCACGTGCGATCTCCCAGTTGAACTTGAACGGGAACGTCAATGACGTCTACGATAACCAACTAGTTGTTTCTGGGACAGTCAAGACAGGGACGAAAGTTGAAGTTTGGGCAGCGATCGTAACAAAAGATAAGAATGGTAAAGAAACAACAACGAATAAAAAGCTAGCTACAACAACGGCGCAAGCAGGAAAATATAGCGTCAAGATTCCGCGTCAAAACCAAAAAACAGTTCTGACGGTTCGCTATGCGAACGGACTAGATGTCACATCGGAACGGACAGAAGTTCTTGCCGGAAAAGCGCCGAAGGCACCAACAGTGAAACCGGTTCTTGCCGGTGCGACGAAAATGACAGGTACAGCTCTTGCGGGTGGTACGATTACGGTCAAAGATGCCAAACAAAAGAAAATTGCAACAGCGAAAGTCGATGCAAAAGGTACGTTCAGCGTGAAGTTACCTAAACAAGTTGGTGGTTCAAGCTTGATTGTTACGGTAACAGATATTGCAAAACGCACAAGTAAACCGACTGTTGTAAAAGTGTTACCGGCACCAACTGCACCAAAAGTAAAATCGGTCTATGCGGGTCAAACGAAAGTAACGGGTACAGCTGAAAAGAAATTGAGTGTCTATGTAAAAGATGCGAAGAAAAAAGTCATTGGAAAAGGAACGGTTTCTTCTAAAGGAAACTATTCCGTAAAAATTCCGAAGCAAAAAGCAAAAGCGAAACTATCTGTCTATGTAAAGAACACACGCGGACAAATGAGTCCCGTGACTTCTGTGACAGTAAAGAAAGCAAAAAAGTAAGGGGTACGAAGACCTTTTTTCGGGTACATTCCGAGAAAAGGTCTTTTTTTATACTTCCTGACTGTTGCTTCAGTATTGTTTCCATTATATTTAAAGAAACAAATGAAAAAGCATCATTCAACGAATGATGAGGAGGATACATTCATGATAAATTGGATTCGGCGACGAATCGGTCGGCAATTGCTGACGGTCTTTTATGCGGTACTGATCGTAGTATCGATTACTTCGTTCTTCGTCTATGACTACATGGAAGGACGAATTGAAACATCTAAAGAGAATCTTGAAACGATCAGTGAACAAAATCGCCGAGCCAACGATTTATGGGACAATTGGCAAACGGTTCAGTTTGGCTTGCGGGGGTTCGTCATTTTCGGTAATCAGGAACGATTTGATGAAATTCAGGCGCTTCGAACAGATATTAAAAGTGAAACGGATTGGTTCCTGCGAAATGCCGAGACGGATGAAGAAGAAGAATTTGCAGCGCAAATGACAAATTTATATGAATTGTACTATGATGCCTTATTCCCGTTGACTCAGTCTTACGTTAACGAAAAAAAGGCGAATCGCATCAACGAGGATTTTTTACAAGGTGATAGTCTGTTTTCTTTACCAATTGCCGAGCGTCTTGTCGATCAAGGGCGATTAAAGCCGACCGCAGATGGGTCAATCGATATTACACCAGATATTGAAAAAGCATCGGCTGCACTTGATGAATATCGAACGAATCTCAGTCAACAACAAGAAACGGCTGTAGGAGAATTACGAAATGAGGTCGCAAAATCACAATGGATTTGGATCTCAAGTATCGTTGTGCTCGTTGCATTCATTCTCTTATTCGTTCACCCGTTCCTTCGTCGAATGACGCGACAATTGTTACGACTAGTAGACGATAATCAAAAACTTGCTCGTAAAGAATCAATTGAAATCGATAAGACGGCAGAACAACGCCCAGACGAAATTGGATTACTGCGTGCTTCCTTTAATCGGATGGTCGTGACGACGAATGCCCATACGGATGCGATGCAAGGAAAAAGCGAAGAATTACAGGCGCAAAGTGAAGAGTTACTTGCGCAACAAGAAGAGTTGCAAGCGCAACAAGAGGAGCTCGAAGAAGCGTATCAAACGACGAAAAAGAATGAGGAAAAGTTGCGATTACGTAGTGAACTAACAGAGGCACTTGCCGTTCGCGAAACTGTCGAATCGTATCCAGCAATCGTTCAAAAGATGATTGATATCACATCCTCAGAATATGGAGCCCTGTTGCTTTATGAAGAAGGGCAGTTCATCGGTGCAACAACAAACGGCATGACGATGGACTATTTAAAAGTTCTCCTGAAAGATGAGATGTCCGTCATCAATCGATCTGTTCGTGAGATGGAATTCGTTCAATCGGAGAAGCGCGTTACACGCGAAAAAGATCATCCGTATTCATTTAGTACGTATGAAGTGACGATTCCGGTTCAAGATCCAGAAACGCATGAGTTGATTGCAGCTATCTACCTCGTTCGTTATAAATCAGCATACAAAGGACAACAGCTGACAGATATTCGAGAATTCGCGCAACAGATGACCCTTTCACTCTTACGGACACGGTCTTATGAAGGGATGCGTCAGGAAAAAGAAAAGACAGAGCAAGTGTTGGATTCGATTCGAGAAGCAATCATCTATCTCGAGGATGGAAATGGCGAGTTATACGTCAACCGACCGTTGTTTGAATTGATTCCAGAACTTCAATCGGAATTTACAGTAGATCGTACGTTACCGTCGAGTGAGTATGTCATCGATGTGATGCGCCAGTTGGTGGATGATGTTGAGGCTTTTAATACGTATCTCGATTTGATTCGTTCCGGTGAGATTTCACCGGACAAGGTTCGATTTGACGTTCGAAACAATACTGCTCATCTCGAAGTATATGCGGAACGTATTGATGTCGTCGGAGGATGGAAGGGAATCATTCTCGTTTTACGGGATATTACCCGGGAAACGGAAGCGGATCGTTTGAAGACAGAACTCGTCTCGACCGTATCGCATGAGTTACGAACACCACTCTCATCGATTTATGGTTTTACGGAATTGATGTTGAATCGAAAGATTGATGACTCGAAACAACAGAAATACTTGGCAACGATTCATAATGAAACAGAGCGTCTTTCGAATCTTGTTACCGATTTCCTTGATGTTCAGCGCATGCAATCGGGTGGACAGTTGTATCAGATGGCGCATCTCGATTTATTTAGCTTAACCGAACAGGTGATGTCCTTGTATGATGCCTCAAGTGAACAACACGATCTTCACTTGCAGTTACTCAGTCCGGATCGCCCGTTGATTTTAGGTGACGAGGACCGGATTAAGCAGTTGATGAGTAATTTAATCAACAATGCGATCAAATATTCTCCTGATGGTGGGCGCGTGGATGTTTGGATCGATACGAAAGATGATCAAGCCATCATTGAAGTGAAGGATGAAGGGATTGGGATTCCGCACCATGCGTTCGCACACCTATTCGATAAATTCTATCGTGTCGATAATTCGGATACACGTCGAATCGGCGGGACTGGACTCGGTTTATCGATCTGTAAGGAAATCGTCAAAGAACATGAAGGCGTCATTCATGTTGAATCTGAAGTCGGCAAAGGCAGTCGGTTTATCATTGTACTACCGCTTAGTCTAACCGAATCAATCGAGCCGAAGGAAGAGAATCGACGTTCCAGTTAAAGACAACATGATACGTTATGATTAAACCGTGTTCAGACCGTTAGGTGTGAGCACGGTTTTTATGTTGAACTCAAAATGATCAAACGTATAAAAAAGATAGTAATAAAATAAAAAAAGAGTGAATAAACAGCAAGCATGAACCGATATACCTGTAGGACAAACGAACTATGGTTAAAAAAGGAAAGGGGGGATCGTCATGTATCAGAAATGGTTGGGAGTTGTCATTAGCTGGCTTCTCATTCATATCGGCTGGGTGACGTATGTTGGAACGGATACGGTGCTAGGACAAACCGTAAATAGTCTGTTCACGATCGGTGGTGTATCGATCTCCCTCTATTTAATTTGGCAGGCACAGCGACGTCATACAAGACGCCCTTTTACTCATCGTTTATTTCTGCTCTTGTTGTTCGGTAATGCAATGCTTGGTATCGGCGAATGTGGACAGCTCCTTTATTTCATCCAAGGACGAACACGAACGGAACCGTTTGACTGGATTGATTTGATCTTTAGTCTTCAAATTTTGATCTATATCATCGCGTTTGGTTATTTTCTGCGTAATCGACGACAAGAAGTTAATTTACGCGTATTTCTATTTGATGAGTTCATTATTTTAGTCGTTGCCGGTTCGCTCTCTTGGCATTACTTGGTCACACCGTATTTAGAAGCGAATGCGTTGCTGACGATCGAAACACTCTTGTGGTTACGTTATCCGATTGGCGACTTATTATTACTTGGTGGAATGATCGTCTTATTCTTTGGTTTGATGAAGCGAGGAAATGGCAGTTCGTTATTATTGATTTTACTCGCGTTTCATTTTCAGCTACTCGCTGATCTTTTATATGTCGTACTGGAACGATTTGATTATCCGATTCCCTTGAGCTCACTTGATCCGTTGTGGCTAGCGACCGTCATGATTGTTGGACTTGCCACGTATCGCTTTGAAGCTGAGGATTCCCCAGTGACGCTTGACGTCACCCGGAGATGGATCGATGTCTTGCGTCTAGTTACGCCTTATTTGTTCTTATTGATTTTATTCGTCACGATGGCACGTCAAACGATCAGTTGGAACGGTTTGACGATTGGTCTGATGATTGCCATCCCGTTATTGATTTCTCGTCAAATCCGGATCGTCGTTGATAATCAACGGTTACGCGAGAATCTCGAGGCGAAGGTAGAGGAGCGTACGGAAGCATTAGCATCTGCAATGGAAGAGATGCGACACATGGCGTACCATGATGCTTTAACTGGATTACCGAATCGCTATTTATTTGCGCGACTGTTTCAAGATGCCTTGTACCGAGCAGAAGCAAGTGAAGGACAGGTCGGATTATTCTTCATTGATATCGATCACTTCAAAGAGATTAACGATACGTACGGGCATCGCGTCGGGGATCAACTCATCATCGATGTCACGACACGCTTACAAAAGAAACTGCCACCGAATACAGTCATTTCAAGACAAGGTGGGGATGAGTTCGTCGTCTTACTGTTTGACGTTGAACAAGAAGTGGAAATAGTGAAGTGTGGAAAACATCTTGTCTCTTTGTTCGAGCAGCCGTTTCATCATGGCATCATCCCCCTTCCTGTAACGGCAAGTATCGGTGGGGCGATCTATCCTACGCATGCATCGTCTCGATCGGACTTGATCGAGCAGGCGGATCTTGCAATGTATGAGGCAAAACGTCGTGGGAAAAATCAATTTCATTTACACGATGTATCGACAACGCCAATCTGAATGAAAGCATATCTAAAACAGACGCTCGTATGCTGAACCAAAGTGGATCAGCATACGAGCGTCTTTCTCATGACATCATTTCTTTTGGGTGCGTGTTAGAAAGGTTTCAATGACATCTGGGTTCGTCACGGCTTGATTACACGCATCACTATCGATGCACATATGGTGACCAATCGTCTGATGTTGTTCAGCTGAACGGCGTGTCGTTGCAGTCACGAGTGTAATATCACTATACGTGTGACAAATCGCGCAAATTCCTTTTTGAATCGACGGTAGATAGGTGCTTTCGACACCAATCCATTCTCCATCTAAAGGATAGACGAAGTACTTTTTTCGATTTCCGGTATCGTTCCAGCTTAAAAATGTCGTCTGTGCCCATTCGAAGGAATGAAGTGGTGGGATATGCAATTTTTTTGTTTTTTTAAAGAGTTGTCGGATGCGTGATTCAGAAATGTTTGGAAACGGTTGGACAAACGGTTCGACGTGCGTTAAATAGGCGAGAAGATCCTGTTCGGATTCAGCGTCACGAATGTTCGTCAACAAGGCTTCTTGTTCCGGTGTAAGTACGGGCAATAGATCAAATATCTTTTCAGCGGCACTGTACCGGACCGCATCACGGACATCTGGGTCATGAACGACAGCGAATTGATGTTGTAGCAAGTCAACTTGATTCCGAATGAAGTTGTATTGATAAGGCAATAAAAATGCGTCCATGCTCGCTCCTCCTTTTCTTTTCATCGTACCGGAATTTGGCAACAGAACAAAGCGACAATTTTTGTTTTTCTGACTCCTGCAACGGGAATTGAATAACAGAATGAACGAGGAGGTGAAGGAGGCGTGCAATTTTTAACGTTTTTACGCCTCATGAATATAGGAGCATTCCTCTTTGCATTACTAGCACGCGTCGTTTGGTCAAATCCGATCACCATTCCTGCGTTACCTCTTGTTCCAGCACCTTTTTATGATGCGATTACAGGTGTCGTGTTTACGACGTTGTTAATTTGGTGTATTCGACCGGTTCGTGCCTTCCCAGCAGATCGAGAACTGATTGAAGATATCGGGGGATGGCTTGCATTATCGCTCGTGACACTTGGCGTCAGTAGTATGACTGGACCACCTTGGGAACTCGTCTGGACGACGATTTCATTCATCAGTCTTTGTTTAGTCTATATGAAGATTCAGTATCATCCTCGGCGCTCTCCTTGGATGCGCTCCCCATTTTCAGTATTACTTGCCTGGATGAGTACGATGCTGTTGATTTTACCGTTTCGGATCTTATCGGACTTTCAGTTCACTTCACTGTTCAGTCTTTCCGAACACCAATGGAGTACGGTTGCACTCATCGTAGCGATTATCGGAGGACTATTGTTTGTCGTCATTCATTCCGATTGGGTATTCGGTCTCGCACTCGTATGGTATTTGATTGGATTGTTCTTTAACGATCGCCTCTTTCTTCTGCAACAAATCGTAACAGGGATTGGAATCGTATGTGTTTTACTCTTGTGCTATTACGTCTTCTATAAACGGCAACGTCTTTTTCGACAGCAATCGCCCAAGTCTTCTTCATCCTAGTCATGTTTTAGACGAATTTGGGGTATATCCCTTATAGCTGTTATAAAAGGGGGAGACGTGTGTCATGGGAAAAAAACAATGGATTGGTGTCTATCAAAATGAGACGGATTTGATTCGAAAAATTGAGGATCTACATTTTGCGGGTTATCTAGAAGAGGATTTGTATGTCGTGTTGCAAGACAAAACCGATATGGCGATGTTACGCGGACAATCAGCGGCTCAACTCGTCTCCGGAAAACGAACGTTGTTTGAACGATTTACTGGAAAACCTGCTTCTGCTGAAGAAATCGAAACAGCGTTTACGGAACTGGGGTTACCAGAGTCGGATATTCGTCAACATGTGTTACGTGTCCAACAAGGTGAGTACGTCCTATTAGCGGATGAAGCAGGGGCGTCGCGTCCTGCACCAGAGCCGAAGAGTATTTTGGAGACAGAACCAGAAGGGATCGAGGCAGAACGAAAACTCGACCACGAAAACCGTGCCCTTGAAAATGAAAATGACCGGATGCTGTGAGTGGATTGTGTAGAAAGGGTGATTTCGGATGGAGAGCCAATATCATACGATTTTAGTCGCAGTCGACGGATCAAAGACAGCAGACTTAGCTTTTGAAAAAGCTGTCAAATTCTCAAAACTTGATCATGCCAAGCTCGTCATCGTTCATGTTATCGATATTCAAACGTTCGCCAATGTTCGTGCCAACAAACGTTTCATTGATCAAAATGTCACTGAATATGCGCAAGATTTGCTCGATCGATATGAAAAACGGGCACGAGAAGCAGGAGTAGAGACAGTCGAACTCGTCATTGAAAATGGCTCTCCGAAAACATTGATTCCAAAGGTTATCGCACCACGCGTCGGCGCAGGGTTGATCGTCTGTGGAGCGGTCGGAATGAATGCGATGGAACGCATCATGATTGGGAGTGTTTCTGAAAACATCTCTCGTTATGCGAAATGTGACATTTATATCGTTCGTCCGAAAACCTTGAAGTGACATGAAACAGCACACATCGATTGATGTGTGCTGTTTCATGTCATGTCAAAAAGTAATAGAAGAGTCCTAATAAAATCAGAATGATCGGGAGAAAAATGAAATACATCCAAGACATGTTTTTTGCTGAAGTTTTATGGTCGTACCGTTCTTCTGTGGGTTGCTTGGCAATCCGTAACGTAAAGATGAGTCCGACAAGACAGATGACTAACGCAATCCAAAACAAAGTCAACATAAGCATGCTCCTCTCTTCCTTTATCATACAGAAACTGGTCATGTTCTGCATCGTAAGTTGTGACAGTTTAGAGTTGACAGCCTTCTAGTTGAGGGGCTAAACTAATGTCATAAGTTTAGGGGGTAAACTAAAAATGAAAGACAATCTACGTGAAGCAGTCCTCCTGTTTGAAGAAGTCATGATCCACGGAACAGAACGCGTGTTGAAGTCGGTTGAAGCACCCGTTTGGCAAATGTATTCACCGGAACAACTGCATGTGTTGAAGCTTGTCGGCAAATACGGACCGATTTCCTCCGGTCGTCTAGCGGCAGTACAGGGCGTTCACAAAAGTGCGATCTCTAATCGTTTGAAGAAGTTAACCGAAAAAGGACTAGTTATCGTCGAACGACGAGAAGACGACCACCGGACGAAGTATATTTCACTGACGGAGTCAGGTCGACTAGTTGCGACAGAAGCAGAGCAGGAAATTTATACGTATCTCGAAAACTTGATTGAAGGAAAGGTCGAGGAAGAAGAAATCATCCAGTTCATCGAAACCTTTAAGAAAATCAAAGAAATTCTGCAGTTGAACGACTAAAGACAGATAGAAGGAAGAGGAGAATCAGACATGCGACAAATCGTTAAATGGCGGTGGGCAATTCTTGCGCTATTACTCATCGTCACAGTAGGACTACTGTTCACGGCACCAAACTTAGCTAAGCAAGCAGAAGAAGCAGGGGCGATTCAGCTTGCGAATGATGCGGACTCGCAGCGGGCAGCTGATATTTTAGAAAAAGCGGGAGCGAGCGAAGAAACGATTTCTCTCGTCATTCCGCTCAAAGACAAAGTCAGTGATGCCGATCGAACATCGATCGGACAAATCGTCAAGGATTTAGAAGCACTCGATCGACCGGTTACGGATGTACTCGATCCGTTTGAAAACAAAGAGACGGAAGGACAACTCGTCTCAAAAGACAAAAAAACGGTCCTTGTGCCAATCACGGTCGATGGTTCGCAGGAAGAGATCGTCAAACTGGCAAAACAAATCCGGACGGATCTCTTACCGAAGGATCAAACGATTTATTTAACGGGTGAAGCGTTAATCAATGATGACGTCAATACGAGCTCGCAAGAAGGGCTGAAGCGGACAGAGCTCATTACGGTCGGTTTGATTTTCGGACTTCTGTTACTCGTATTCCGTTCAGTCGTCACACCGTTTGTCCCACTTGTTGCGGTTGGTTTTACGTACCTAATCAGTCAATCACTCGTCGCCTTTTTCGTCGATTGGTTCGGCTTCCCGGTATCGAACTATACGCAAATCTTCCTCGTCGCGATTTTGTTCGGGATTGGGACGGACTATTGTATCTTGCTACTGAGCCGTTATAAGGAAGAGTTGACGGCAGGACACGATGTTGAGACGGCGATCGTCAACACGTATAAAACAGCAGGACGGACGCTACTGATCAGTGGACTCGCTGTTCTTGTCGGTTTCTCGGCAATCGGCTTTGCAGATTTCCCAATCTTCAAATCATCGGTCGCTGTTGCGGTTGGAATTGCCGTACTTTTACTCGTCTTGTTCACACTCGTTCCATTCTTCATGGCGACACTCAAAGAAAAGTTATTCTGGCCGTCGAAGAAAGCAGCGAGTCACCAAGATAGTAAACTGTGGGCGCATTATGGCGGGTTATCAATCCGTCGTCCGTTACTTGCGATGATCATTGTTGCAGTTGTCACGGTACCAACACTCTTTACGTATGATGATGATCTATCATTCAATACAGTTGATGAGATTGGTGCGAAGTATGAGACAGTCAAAGGACTCAATGCAATCTCTGATGGTTTTGGTGCAGGTGAGTCGTTACCGGTCAATGTCATCCTTAAGAGTGACAAAGATTTGATTACGGAAAAAACAGTTCCTTATGCAGAACAATTAAGTCGTGAACTCGTGAAAGTGGATGGTGTCAAATCGGTTCGTTCGATTTCTCGTCCGACTGGCGAAGTCATCAATGACTTTTATGTCGATCGTCAACTAAAACAAGTTGCTGACGGTATGAAAGAAGCAACAGCGGGTCTGACAGACGTTCAGTCTGGTTTGACGACCGTTGAAGATAATCTCAACGGGATCACAGGACAGTTACCAGCAGGAGATGCTGCCTCGGCGGGCGCTAGCCAATTGCAACAAGCAGCGGACGGACTCGGGCAAATCAACCAACAGTTGACGCTCGTCGGTCAAGGGTTACAGTCGACACAAAACATCCCACAAACAGTCGGGACGTTAAATGCCTTATCTGGTCAATTGAGCCAAGTCCAAGCTGGCATCAGTCAAGCAGCGAGCGGAATTGCGTCTCAAGGAGCACAAGCAGGTCAACTTGGAAGTGGGTTGACACAACTTGCGGATGGAGTCGGTCAAGCGAATGAAGGACTGACAAAAATCGAAAGTGGTCTTGAAGAGATTTCGGATCTTCTGACTGAAATGGGACAAGCGACATCGATTCGTGGAACTGGTGTGTTCGTTCCAAAAGATACGCTGTCAGATAAAGCCTTTAAGCCAGCGATTGATCGTTACGCCATCGATCAACAGACAGGATTAAAATTCGAAGTCATCCTCGAAGATGATCCGTATTCACCGGAAGCGATTCAAACCGTCGCTGCAATTAAAGAGACGACAGCGAATACAATTAAAGGTACACCGTTTGCAGATAGTACAGTCGCGTATGGCGGTATCTCAAGCGTTAACAGCGACTTGAATGATACGTCGAAAGCCGATTTCAAACGAACGGTGACTGTCATGTTAATCAGTCTCTTCGTGATTTTAGCGATTATGTTCCGTTCGTTGATCATGCCATTGTTCATGATCGGTTCGTTATTGCTGACGTACTACACGTCGATGTCGATTGCTGAGTTGATCTTCGTCAACGGACTCGGATATGACGGAATTAGTTGGGCTGTTCCGTTCTTCGGATTCGTCATGTTGATCGCCCTTGGTATCGACTACTCGATCTTCTTACTCGACCGATTCCGGGAAGAGACGATCAACGGGCTCGATACGAAAGAAGCGATGTTCCTGTCGATGAAAAAGATGGGGTCTGTCATCATTACGGCAGCGATCATTCTTGCAGGAACGTTTGGGGCGATGATGCCATCTGGTGTCTTGAGTCTCGTTCAAATCGCAACAATCGTCATTACAGGTCTACTCCTGTATGGTTTGATTGTCTTACCACTCTTGATTCCAGCGATCACGGTATCGTTTGGTAAAGGAGTCTGGTGGCCGTTTCGACCAAAGACTAAAAAATAAGAACTAACCACACCGGGTTCGTCTTCTAGATGAACTCGGTTTTTTCGTGACGTATACTAAGAGCAGACGATAAGGAGGGAGATTATGCAATACTTCAAACAACTGACTTCACGAATTTGGTATCAGACACCGGTTAGCGAAACGGACCGCCCGATCCTCGCCGTCGTGCGTGGGGAGAATCATCAATTGATGATTGATGCGGGGAACTCGTCAGCCCATGCCGCGTTGTTCTTAGAAGAAATGAAAAAGCGGGATCTCGGAACGCCTGACTTATTAACCCTGACCCACTGGCACTGGGATCATAATTTTGGGATGAAACATCTCGGTCTTCTAGCGATAGCAACACAACAAACGATTAAGCGCATGAAAGAGATGCAACCATACGCCTGGACGGATGAAGCGTTACAAGAACGGATGGATCAAGGAATCGAGATTCCTTTTTGTGCGGACGCGATTAAGCTAGAATTCGGGGCAACGCGCGACATCAAAGTCGTCTTACCAACGATTGGTTTTACAGGACAACTGGAGCTCGATTTAGGTGGAGTGCACTGCCATTTGATTGAAGTCGAAAATGATCATTCTCCGGGAAGTCTACTCGTCTATATTCCGGAAGAACGCGTCGTGTTCTTAGGCGACGCGATGTATGCCGACATCTTCTCACCGAAGTGGAATTATACGGTAGAACGGACGGCGCGTTTACTAGCGGTACTTGATCGTTTAGATGTCGATCATTATGTTTGGTCGCACGGAGAAGCGATGCCGAAGTCGGAATTTGAAGAAGAGGTCCAGATGTTACGTCGAGCAATTCGGGTAACAGAAGTGACCGGAGGACGACTGAAAGACATGCGGACATTGTATGCGGAAGAAACGGGACGTCCCATAACAGAAGATGAAACCGAAACATTGATCTATTTTGCAAATGGAATGAAATGACAGGTTGTAACAAGGGATTGGAGACTTGATGTCGAAAAAGAGAAAGACTACGGGCTTGTTAAAGGGAGCGGTACTGCATGACAAAGCAAAGATTTGAACGCGATGAAACCGTCGATCGTGTCTTTTTCGGGAAAGCTGGCATCTTTTCATTTTTGATCATCGTCGGAGGCATCCTGTATCTACTATATGACTTGTACCTACAATGACCGGAACGCATGCGTTCCGGTTTTTTTGAATTCAGGGGAGTGCATAAAAACCAGATATTGGGTAATAACTTGCGTGAGGCTGTGAGAGAAAGTGAGAGGAGATGTCGGATGAAACGAATTCAAATTGCGGATTTTGATCGACGCATGCCATCGATTGAATTGGTCGAGCAGGATGATCATTACGAAGCGATGCTTGTTCCAAGCTATGATCATACGTATCCGTCGACACAAATCCGGACGATCCGCTTAGCGGATATCTCCGTCAATCTGATTGTGACACCGCAAGAAACACTGCTCGTTTCTGCGCTTTTCCATAAACCGGTTCAAGTGACGGATATCGTTTCCTGGATGCAACTGTACACGATTAGTTTTGCTCAGTCGGATGAGACTGGTTACTTCGTTGAACAAGCAGACGAAATTTTAGAAGTCGTCTTGTATCAGAAACATCCGATTGTTATCGCAACACGTGGTCAGGATCGATTGTATTACGATACGACGGGAGCAATCGAAGTCCGGCGAGCGATGAATGAAGCAGTCGGAGAGCGTCCATTACTGTATTTGAATGGAGAAGCTTGGTATGGTGTCCCACGTTTAACGTTTAATCGGACGAAGGATGAATTACACGTCAACGGCACATTTCTTTATGCGGATTACATGGATACGCATCACGGGAAAATCGGCTTTTTCCGTAATCATGATCCGTCTTTACCGATCGTGTTACTTGTTGGACAGGCAATCGTTGAGATCGAACTGACAGAAAATCCGGATGGTTCACGTGTCTTGATTTTGGAACAACCGTATGATGAATCATGAAAGTGCACAAAAACCGTTCAGCAGATGAACGGTTTTTGTGTGAGACCGTGAAATCCCTTACAAAATATGCGAAGATAGTAAAGAGACAGACCAAAGGGGTTGAGGGGGACATGGCGAAAGAAACACCGCGTAATTCTAAATGGATGCGTTCATATAATCGAGCGCTCGTCTTGCGATTGATTCGGATGCATCAACCGATTTCGCGGGTCGAGTTAGCACAACGGACGAACTTGACGAAGCCGACCGTATCAAATATCGTCAGTGAATTGATTGCAGAACAACTCGTGACTGAACGAGAGCTTGGGGTATCGAACGGGGGACGCAAACCCATCATGCTCGAACTCGTCGCAACAGAACAATATGTCATCGGGATTGACGCAACAAGTCACCAGTTCATTGGTGTCGTTGCGGACCTGAGTGGAAACACGATTTATGAGTCAGAAGCCGTGGGACGCTTTGAGACGAATGAAGAATTGATTGAAGCGATTGGTCGCTTATGCGAGACATTGATTGCACAGACACAAGGGCGCGGAACGATTCACGGAATCGGCATCTCCGTCCACGGGATGGTCAATCCGGAAACAGGTGTTATTCTTTTTGCTCCACGTTTCCATCTGCATGACGTTGAGTTGAAGGTACATCTCGAAGCACGTTTTGATTATCCGGTCTTCATCGAAAACGATGTCCGGGCACTCGCGTCATTTGAGTTATTGTTCGGAGAGGGTGTCGGAGTCGAACAGTTTTTCTACCTTTATGCGGGAGAAGGTATCGGGGGAGCCTATGTGCTTGATGGGCAACTGGTCGATGGACAACATCATATTACGGGGGAAGTTGGACATATGCGACTGGATCTTGATGGTCCGATTTGTTCGTGTGGAAATCGGGGATGTCTCGAGGCATTAGCCGGAGAGAAATCTTTATTACGAGATTATGCTGTCGTTGATCCTCAAGTCATGACGCTTGCCGATTTGCGCAAGCGATTGAACGAGCGTCATGAACAGGCCGTTCGTGCGTATGAACGAGCGGGGGAATACATCGGAATCGGTGTCTTGAACACGATTCATCTCCTCAATCCGCGTCGGATATTGCTTGGAGGACCGATGTTCGAACTCGCACCAAATATCGTCGATCAAATCAAGGAACGGGTCGAGCACACGGCGTTGACCGCTGCTTCACGTGAAACCGATGTCAAGATGGTTCCGTGGAGTGAAAAACAAGGAGCACTCAGTGCAGCAGCTCTTGCGACGAACAGTTTATTTCAAACGATTTAATGAGCCGATTCTATGTCTTGCGAACCAGCAGGAGATAGAATCGGTTTTGTTATTCAAAAATAATTTAATGAAACCGTTTACAAGATAAAAAACAATGTGCTATAGTCGATGTAAAGTTAGATAATAAATTTAATTTACTAAGTTCATGGTCTACTAAGTGGAGGTGGATGCAGGTTAGCAGGGGCTAATCAAGCTGAAGCAGGAAAGGGAGGCATCGCGCAATGGAACCATACGATCCATGGGTTTCGTACCGTGAAGCTTTCGGGCGTTACGGAGCAATCCGCGGTTTTTATTTTCAGCGGTCGACGCAACAGATGACAGAACAGGGTCCAGGCGATGTCCCGACAGACGAGCAGGATATCGTGCTCGTCCGACCACGACGTGACGGTGTGTTTCAATTCCGGATGTCATCGGTACAAGGGGTCCTGACGATCCGTTCATCCGAATTACACATCCGAAAAAATGAGAGCGGATACATTGAATTACGCGCACTCATGCAACACATGCGCTCTGCCGGTTGTTTGACGCTCGGTGGAGAGTTATATCTCTTCGTCCGACCGGACGTCGATACGCTGGCGTACCGTCTTCGATTGATCGCCCGTGTATTGATTCAGCTACAGGGAATGCCGATTCAGACGAAAGTGATCGAAGAATGGTGTCAAAAAGCACAAATCGAAGGGGAAAACGCTAGACGATACGCTTGACTACTTACACATAAAAAGGGGAGCTCTTACATGAAATTCAAAAAAACGAAACTCGTTGCTGCAGCATCAGTCTTAACATTATCCGCATTTCTCGCTGCTTGTGGTGGCGAAGACGAGCAACAAACGAAAACAAAAGATGGTAAGACAATCGTCACATGGTGGGGCTGGGCACCACAACCAGAAGCGGGGAAAGCAGTCGTTGATGCGTTCAACGATTCGCAAGACAAATATGTCGTTCAATTCAAACGTTACAGTGAAGACTATGAAAAACAATTACAAGTTGCGATGTTGTCAGGTAAGGGTCCAGACATCATCGGTCTGAAAGAACCAATGATCCAGCAGTATAAGGATCGCGTCGTACCAGTGGATTCGTACATGGATAAAGCAGCAGGTAAAGGCTGGAAAGATAAGTTCGTCGAGCTCGGAATCGAACAGACGACACTCGACGGTAAACAGTACGCTGTTCCGATCGGTTTCACAGGTCAAGCGTACTTGATGTACAACAAGACAATGCTCGATAAATACGGCGTGACACCACCGAAGAACTACAAAGAAACAGTCAGCGCAGTCAAGAAGATCAAAGACTCAGGCGACAAAGTCATCCCACTCATGCTTGGAGCAAAAGATGCGTGGATCGATATCGACGTCTACAACGTCCTCAGCCACCAAGTAGCGCCAGGATACATCCAAAAAGTTCTTTCGGGCGAAGCGAAGTGGACGGATGACGAGATGGTCAAAACAGCGCAAATCTGGCAAGACCTCTTTAAAGATAAAGTCTTCCAAGAAGGTGCACTTGGTCTTGCGACATACAATGACGGGATGAACCAATTCTTCGATAAAAAAGCAGCGATGTGGGTCATCGGTTCATGGGAAGCGCACTCGATGACAACGAAAGAGAAAAAAGAAAAATGGAAAATCGACGATGAGCTCGGATTCGTTCCACTCCCGAACTTAGCAGGTGGAACAGAGCAACCAGTCATCGCATCGATCGATATGGCACTGGGTGTCAACAAAGAATCGAAACAACAAGAGGGTGCAGCGGAATTCATCGCCTTCATGAGCCAAGGAAAAGGTCAAGAAGTCTACATGGGTGAGTTCGAGATGGCACCTGGGATCAAGGACGTCAAAATTGATTCAGACGCTGCCTTCACATCTGAAGGTGAAAAAGAATCGTACAAGATGTTGAACGATACATTAGCAAAAGCGGTTGCTAGCCGTGGAATCCGGGATACGAAATTAAACGATATTCTCGGTAAGGAACTTCAAAACATCGCGACAGGACAAGATCCGAAAGAATCACTACAACGCGTTCAAGACGCAGCGGATCAATCAGCGAAATAAGACTCGACAGTGAAGTGGTACGCCTGCGTACCACTTCCTAATTTTTGAACTTGAGGAAAGTGGGGAATCCAAATGCAGACAGAGCGACAGGAATTGCCGATTAAACCAAAAGCAGAACCGCTCCAGCCGGTAGCGACACGCACGCCTGCGCCAAAGAAGAAAAAGAACATGAAGCGGAACCTGGTCGGATGGGCTTTCGTTGCTCCGATCGTCTTGTTCGTCGTCAGCTTCATCTATTATGGGATTTTCTATAACGCCTATAACTCGTTCTTCTCGTGGGACGGGATCTCGTTTGACAAAGCGTTCGTCGGACTCGACAACTATGCTGAGATGTTCCAAGATCCGGACTTCTATCTCTCGCTGAAGAATACGTTCATCTTCACGATTTTAACGGTCACGATCCAAGCCGGTATCGGTCTTGTCTTGGCGTACTTCCTGCATACACCAGGACCAATGCGGACGGCAATGAAGTCAGTCTTCTTCTTCCCGGTCGTCTTGAGTCCTGTCGTACTCGGTGCGGCATTCTCACAAATTTATGATTTCCAGTTTGGTTACATCAATGAATTCCTCCGTGCGATCGGTCTCGGTAGTCTCGAGCAGAACTGGCTCGGTGACCCGGATATCGCGCTTTATTCCGTCATTGCGATCAACATCTTCCAGTGGACGGGTTCTTCGATGGTCATGTACTACATGGCAATGCTGACGATTGAGAAGGAAATCTTCGAAGCAGCAAAAATCGATGGAGCTGGATTCTTCCGGACACTATGGAGCATCGTCTTCCCGAACTTGAAAGGAACGACATTCACTCTGTCGATTCTCGGAGTTATCGGTGGTCTGAAGACATTCGATTTAGTCTGGATCACGACAGCTGGTGGACCAGGATCGTCGACTGAGTTCATTTCGACATACCTGTTCCGAAAATCGATGTTGCAACAGGAAGTTGGTTTCTCGAGCGCTGTTGCCATCATCCTATTGACGATCGCTTTGCTGATCACGTACTTCCAATTGCGTGTACAAAAGAAAATGGATAACTAAGGAGGAACGACCCATGGATGTAGAATCTAAAAAAAGCCGCTGGATGATTAACCTCGTATTGGTACTAGCGTCAATCGTCTGGTTATTCCCGATTTTCGTCATGTTCAAAGAGAGTCTTCGAGTCAATGGATTCGATAACTATATTGCCACATTGCAAAACCCGAACTTCCCGACATTCGTCTTCAACAGCTTCTTCGTCGCTTTCTTCATGATCATCATCTCGATCACGATTTTGGCGTTCGCAGCATTTGCCTTCTCGAAGCTTGAGTTTGCTGGAAAACGTCTTCTGTTCAACATGGTCCTTGCTGGACTCATGTTACCGGTCGCTTCGATGATCGTTCCGTTGTTCTTCACACTCCGTTCGTTTGACGGACTGAACAACCACTGGGGACTGATCGGAGCGGAAGTCGCGTTCTTCTTACCATTCGGTCTGATGCTCATCAAAGGATACTTCGATGAACTACCGAACGAACTGATGGAAGCAGCGTATATCGATGGTGCGACGATTCTTGAAGTCTTCTTCAAAGTCATGCTACCACTTGCAAAACCAGCGCTTGCAACAGCTTTAATCTATGCGTTCCTCAACTCATGGAACGAATACTTGATGGTTCTTACGTTCATGACGGATCCTGCCTATCAGACAGTCACGATGGCACCAAGTTTCTTCAAGGATGCGCTCGGTGGGGACCCAGGGAAAATCTACGCTTCACTTGTTTTGATCAGTTTACCAACGATGATCTTCTATATCTTCTTCCAACGTTTCTTCCAAAAAGGAATGACGGCGGGTGCAGTAAAATAATTGTTTTTGCGTAAGGGGGAGCACAATGTATTTAGGAGTCGATTATTATCCAGAACAAACACCACGAGCACTATGGGAGGAAGACTTCCGACTGATGAAAGAGCTTGGTGTGAATGTCGTTCGTCTCGCCGAGTTCGCTTGGTCGATGATGGAGCCTGAAGAAGGTGTCTATGATTTCAGCTTTTGGGATGATGTCATCGAGCGCTTGAGTGCCGAAGGATTCGACATCGTACTAGGAACGCCAACCGCAACACCACCGGCTTGGTTATGTACGAAGTATCCAGAGATTCTACCGGTCGATGAGAACGGTGTGACGATCAGCTTTGGTGCCCGTCGTCACTATACGGTCCACAGCGAAACGTATCAGCGTCTATCCGTCAAAATCACGGAAGAGATGGCAAAACGATACGGTCAACATCCTCGTGTCATCGGGTGGCAAACGGATAATGAATATGGGCATGAAAAGTCGGACCGGTCTTACGGTGATGTCGATCGCGCTGCTTTTCAGCGCTGGTTAGAGAATCGCTACGGGACGCTTGATGCCTTGAATGAAGCATGGGGAACGGTCTTCTGGAGTCAGACATACACGGCGTGGGAACAGATCCCAGTACCGCGTAAAGTCTACCAAGAACATAACCCATCCCTGCTCGTCGACTTCGATCGCTTTTGTGCTGACGGTTATACGTACTACAACAAATTACAAGTTGATGTCTTACGTCGCTACATTCCAGACGACGTCTTCATCACGCACAACCTGGTCTACAGTGACATGGCTGTCAATCAACAGCAAATGGCGCAAGATCTCGATTATGTCGCGTTTGATAACTACCCGGTCTGGGGTGGACTACCGGAGCCGAACCGGTTCGAGAAGATGGCAAGCGATCACGATCTTTGCCGCTCTTCGAAGCAAGGAAAAGGTTTCTGGGTCATGGAACAATTGAGTGGCGCACAAGGCTGGAGTAAAATCGGTTACTTGCCACGACCAGGTCATATTCGCCTTTGGACATACCAAGCAGTCGCACGGGGAGCAGAAGCAATCGTCTACTTCCGGTTCCGCGCTGCTCATTTCGGAACAGAAGAGTTCTGTCATGGCATCATCGATCATGATGGAAAACCGAAGCGGAAATTCGAAGAAGTGAAACAAATCATGACAGAGCTGAATACGTACGGCGATGAGATTAACGCGAGCCGTTACGACGCGAAGGTCGGTGTCTACTTCGATCAAGAAAACGTGTGGGCTTGGACGCACCAGCCGCATAGTGATGCGTTTGATTTCCGGACGGAGTTCGTTCGCTTCTATGGTGGAGCAGTTCGTCAACAAGTCGCAACGGACATCGTCTTCCCGGGTGACGATCTATCTCGTTATAAATTGATCATCGTCCCGCTCTATTTCTTGACGAACCCAACGTTCGATGACGCCTTGATTGCGTACATGGAACAAGGTGGTCACGTCATCTTCACATACCGGACAGGCGTCAAGGATGCACGTAACCATGTCGTGCCGACGACGTTACCGGGTAAATTCGCACCGTATGCGGGAATCGAGATTGACGAATACGAGTCACTCCAATCCGTTCAGCAACATAAGGTAGCAGGAATTGGGGAAATGGCAGGACAATCGTCAACAGCACGCCTTTGGTGTGACTTGATCACGCCAACGACAGCAGAGACGCTCGCTGTCTATGAAGATACGTTTTATGCGGGTGTAGCGGCTGTGACGCGCAATGCTTATAAAGGAACAATTACCTACATCGGCTCATCGATTGATGATGCGATGATTGATACGATTTACCGTCAAGCGTTCACGGAGGCTGGCATCGAGATGATCGATGCTCCGGATCAAGTCGAAATCGTGCGTCGTCACGGCGAAAAACGAGATTTCCTCTTCTTGATGAACCATGACACGAAAGAAACACGTGACGTCATTTTAGACGGAACATACCAAGCGTTAACAAAGGAAGAGACATATCGTGGAACGGTCCAGCTCGCACCACTCGAGACACTGATTCTGACGACGTAAGGAGGAAGAGAACCATGGCAATCTTTGAAGTAGCAGGACGTCGTTTCGTCATCGAAGGGAAACGGGTCGCTCACGTCGTCACGATCGGTGCGAACGGCAAGCTGATCCACACGTATTTTGGTGCGAAGCTACCATATCGAGATGATTATGAAGCGTTACCGAGTCCGGTCGTCGCGCACAGTTCGTTTGAATCACCAGACGGCGTCGCGACGTACGATTTCGTACCGTTCGGCGAGATGTTATATACGGAGCCGACATTGAAGTCGGAACGAGAGGATGGGCAACGGATTCATCAGTTCCAGTTTGAACGTGCTGAACAGACGGAAACTGAATTGACGCTCTGGCTCTTTGATCCATTACAAGAAATGCGTGTCGGTGTTCGATATGAAGTATTCGCCGATTACGACATCATCGGTCGCTCGATCGTTGTTGAAAATACAGGGCGATTACCTGTCCGTTTGACTACAGCCCAGTCCTTTGCGATGGGACGATGGCATCAACCGAATTTAAAGCTGCATCATTTCGCAGGTATGTGGACAGGTGAGTTCAAGAAACAAATCACACCGGTGACACCAGGGCGCCAGACAATTGAAAGTCGGCGTGGAGTGACGAGCCACCAAGCGAATCCGTGGTTCGCACTTGAACAGGACGCGACAGAGGATAGCGGCGAAGTCGTTTACGGACATTTTGCTTACTCCGGTAACTGGGCGATTCACGTCGAACAGGATGCGTTTGGTTTCGTCCAACTTTCAGGTGGTATGAATCCGTTTGACTTTAGCTGGAAACTATCGCATCAACAAGAGTTGACGACGCCAACGTTCTACATCGGCTATGCAGAGGGGTTTGCGGATATGAGCGCCCATGCGCATGCGTTTCAGCGTGACGTCATCATGTCGCGTTCGACCGATCGACCTGTTCTCTATAACTCATGGGAAGCGACGTATTTTGATGTGACGGAATCTGGTCAACGTGAACTCGTCGATCTTGCAGCGGGAATCGGTTGTGAACTGTTCGTCGTCGATGACGGCTGGTTCGGTGAACGCCATTCCGATCAAGCAGGACTCGGTGACTGGCACGTCAATCGGGAAAAGTTTCCGAACGGTCTAGAGCCTTTGATCTCATATGTGAAACAACAAGGTTTACAATTCGGACTATGGGTCGAACCAGAGATGGTCAACCCGGATTCTGATTTATACCGGGCGCATCCAGACTGGATTTATCATGCACGCGATGCGGTTCGGACGACGTCACGGAATCAATATGTCTTAAATCTCGGATTACCAGAAGTCGAGCAGTTCATTCTCGAGATGATGGACGATTTACTGACGCGTCACGCGATCGATTACATCAAATGGGACATGAACCGTGCCTTCTCTGAACCGGGTGTTCCAAAAGACCAGACGGATCGCCAACAGGAACTATGGAAACGCCACGTCGATGCGTTGTACCGGATCTTTGATGAATTACGTCGCTTGCACCCGACAGTCGACTTTGAAGCATGTGCCGGTGGTGGCGGACGGATTGATCTCGGGATCCTCTCACGGACGGAACAAGTCTGGACGAGTGATAACACCGATCCACTCGATCGCTTGCAAATCCAGCATGACTTCTCTTACGCCTACAATGCGAAGATGATGAGCTGCTGGGTGACGGACGGACCGAACTGGTTGAATGGACGCAACGTGCCGCTTGCGACACGCTTCGTCTCCTCGATGCAAGGAACACTTGGCATCGGTGGCAACTTAAGTGAGTGGTCAACGGATGAACTCGCAGAAGCAAAGGGCTGGATCGAGACATACCAAGCGATTCGTCCGACGATTCAACGCGGTATCCAGTACCGTCTATCTGCTTTTACACAACAGACGCCAAGCGTCATGCAATATACATCGGAAGAAGAAACTGTGTTGCTCGCGATCGCGCCACTTCGGCAGTACGGGGCACATCAGTATCACTTCACACTAAAAGGACTCGACCCGGCGATGCGCTACCAAGTCGAGGACCGGACGTTAAGCGGCGCTTACTTGATGCAACAAGGCTTGACGTTCTCATACACGACGGACTATGAAGCGCGCTGCTTGCGGATTCAACCTGTCCATCGTGCGCTCTCACTACTTGAATCAAAGGAGACGATCGTATGACAGACCAGACGTTAGAAGCACAATTTGAACAGCGGTTTGGCTCACCGTCGACGCATCGCTTCTTTGCACCAGGACGAATCAATTTAATCGGCGAGCATACGGATTACAATGGCGGTCACGTCTTTCCGTGCGCGTTGACGTTCGGGACACATGCGATTGCTCGAAAGCGTGACGATCAACGATTCCGCTTCTACTCACTGAATTTTGAGCAAGACGGTATCATCGAAGTGGAACTCGACGCACTCGCATATGATGCGACACATGGTTGGGCAAACTATGCGAAGGGCATGATCACAGTCTTACAAGAAGCGGGTTACCGGATTGATACAGGATGCGACATCCTGATCCAAGGGGACATCCCGAACGGTGCCGGTCTTTCGTCATCGGCTTCGCTTGAACTCGTCATCGGTGTTTTGCTTGATCGATTGTACGCATTAGAAATTCCACGACTTGATCTCGTTCGCTTCGGACAACACGTCGAAAATCGCTATATCGGCGTCAACAGTGGCATCATGGATCAGTTTGCGATCGGTATGGGAAAAGCGGGTGCCGGTCTACTGCTCGATTGTGAGACGCTCGATTATACGTATGCACCACTCGATTTGACAGGGTATACGATCATCATCATGAATACGAATAAACGCCGTGAACTGGCGGATTCAAAATACAATGAACGCCGAGCAGAGTGTGAAGCAGCACTCGCCTATCTCAACGAAGTCACGCCACGAGAAGCGCTCGGACAGTGGACGACAGCTGAATTTACCAAAGTCGCGTGGGAAGACGAAACTTTGATGCGTCGCGCACGGCATGCGATTTCAGAAAATGAACGGACACTTCAGGCACTTGCAGCACTTGAAGCAGGAGAATTGACGTCGTTCGGTCAGTTGATGAACGCATCGCACGTCTCGTTACGAGAAGACTATGAAGTGACGGGGCTTGAACTCGATACACTCGTCGAAGCCGCTTGGGAGCAACCGGGCGTGCTTGGAGCACGAATGACAGGTGCTGGTTTTGGTGGCTGTGCGATTGCGATCGTCGAAGACGAGGCGGTCGACGCGTTCAAACAAGCTGTCGGCGAACAATATGAAGCACGCATCGGATACCCGGCGACGTTCTATACGGCGACGGTCGGTGACGGAGCACGTGAAATCGAACGGGAGGTCATCTAAATGGCAACTTTAGTCGTAGGTGGAGCCGGTTATATCGGCTCCCATGCCGTCTATCAATTGATTGATGCCGGAAAGGATGTCGTCGTCATCGACCATCTGCAGTCCGGTCACCGTGAAGCGGTTCATCCGCAGGCGCGTCTATACGAAGGAGACATTCGCGATCGTGCTTTTCTCGATCGCGTCTTTACGGAAGAAACGATTGAACAAGTCGTCCACTTCGCAGCCTTCTCACTCGTTGGAGAGTCGATGACGGCACCGTTACGCTATTTTGATAACAACGTCTACGGTACACAAGTGTTGCTCGAAGCGATGATTGCCCATGACATCAAACAGATCGTCTTCTCTTCGACGGCAGCAACGTACGGTGAACAGGAACAAATGCCGATTCTTGAAACAGCGGAAACGCGTCCAACGAATGCGTACGGCGAGACGAAATTGATGATGGAGAAGATGATGCGATGGTGTGAACAAGCGTATGGCTTACGTTACGTCGCGTTACGTTACTTCAATGTCGCTGGTGCACGCGCAACCGGTGAAATCGGAGAAGACCATACACCGGAAACCCATTTGATCCCGCTCGTCCTTGAAGTCGCCAATCGACAACGGGCAGAGATCTCCATCTATGGTGATGATTATAAAACGCCGGATGGTACGTGCATTCGTGATTACATCCATGTCGAGGACTTGATTGATGCCCACGTACGGGCACTCGATTACTTGGCGGACGGAAACGATAGCACGGTCTTTAATCTTGGTTCGAGCCAAGGGTTCTCTGTTCGGGAGATCATCGAAGCTGCACGTCGCGTGACGGGACATCCGATTCCGGAACGCATCGTCGAACGTCGTGCAGGGGATCCAAGTATCTTGATTGCCGGATCTACAAAAGCGAAAGAAATCCTCGGCTGGACACCACAACGGACAGATATCGAAACGATCATCCGTGATGCCTGGAACTGGCATGCACATCACCCAGAAGGGTACCGGACGAGCGTTCGTTAAAGAGAGAAAGAATGAGGAGAGTGACGGCGATGAATGAACTCATCCAACAATTAGTAGCACGAGCAATCCAGGAACGCTTAATTGAACCGGAAGATGCGATCTACGCCCGGAACCGGATTCTAGCGCGGATCGGTCAAGCCGATTTCGAAGAACAGGCAGACGTCGTGTCACGTCCGATTCCAGATATTTTGGACGACATGATCGAAGTGTTGATCACAAGCGGACAACTACCGGCGCGTCTTGAGGACAAAGAACAGTTCGCTGCAGACGTGATGGATGTCTTCGTCGCACGTCCGTCTGACGTGACGGCGACGTTCCGTCGCCTGTATACCGAATCACCGGTAGCGGCAACGGATTATTTTTATCAAGTGAGCCAAGCGAGTAACTACATTCAAACGAAACGGATCGCTAAAAATAAACGCTATCAGGCGGATACGGCTTATGGAACGATTGATGTCACGATCAATTTATCGAAACCGGAAAAAGACCCACGCGAAATCGCGGCAGCCCGGACGGAGGCACCAACAGCGTCGAACTATCCGACCTGTCTGTTGTGCGTCGAAAACGTCGGCTACGCCGGTCGTGCGAATCATCCAGCCCGTGCGAACCACCGGATCGTTCCGTTGACACTGACGGAAGAATCGTGGGCATTACAGTATTCACCATACGTCTATTACAACGAACATAGCATCATCTTGTCGCAGGAACATCGTGATATGGTCATCAATCGCGATGCCTTTGCACGCCTGCTCGCCTTCGTCGAGCAATTCCCGCATTACTTTGCGGGCTCGAACGCGGACCTGCCGATCGTCGGTGGGTCGATCTTGACCCATGATCATTACCAAGGCGGACGGTATACGTTTGCGATGGACCGGGCAAACGCTTTAACATCCTTTACGTTCCCGGATCAGCCGACGGTTACCGGTGAAACCTTACACTGGCCACTGAGTGTGTTGCGCCTGAAAAGTACAGATCCATCAGCATTACTCGATGCGGCGACAACTGTCTATGAGACGTGGTTGACGTATACGGATGAGAGTCAGGATATTCGTTCGCATACCGGTGAGACACGACATAATACGGTGACGCCGATCGCCCGTCAACGCGACGGACAATTAGAGCTTGATCTCGTCTTACGGAACAACCGAACGTCAGGAGAACATCCGGACGGTATTTTCCATACGCATGCGGATATTCACCATATCAAACGAGAAAATATCGGGTTGATCGAAGTAATGGGACTGGCGGTTTTACCGGCGCGTTTGCTACAAGAGTTGCAACAGGTCGAACAGTTCATCACGGGCGAAGTCGACGAAGTAGCAGTAGCGCATGCTGAATGGGCACAGGAACTGAAGCAAACATATGACGGTCAAGACGTCACGACATACGTCGAGCAAGCAGTTGCTGCGAAATTCGTACGCGGGCTCGAAGACTGTGGTGTCTTTAAACAGACAGAGGAAGGTCAGGCGGCGTTCGGACGATTCGTTCAACTCGTGACGCGCCAACCGGTGGAGGAACAACGATGACACAACTACTTGAGAAAGAGTTGATCCGCCATACGTTACGCCAGGACGGCATCGAAGTGACACTCTGGAACTACGGTGGCATCATCCAAGATATCCGGACGACCGATCGAGATGGTCATTTAGAAAGTGTCGTCCTCGGTCTTGAAACGGTGAAAGACTATCAACAACACTCACCTTATTTTGGAGCAATCGTCGGACGTGTCGCTGGTCGAATCGGACAGGCACGCTTCGAAGTAGCGGGAGACGTCTATCCGCTCGCCGCGAACGATGGCGACAATCACTTGCATGGTGGAATTCATGGATTTGATCAAGCGTGGTTTGAAGTCGTTGAAGCGACGGATACATTGTTCCACTTGCGCTTGGCTAGTCCGGATGGAGCAGAAGGCTACCCTGGAACGGTCACGCTCGATGTGTATTATCGACTAGAAGGAACGACACTAATGCTTGAGATGACAGCTGTGACGAATCAGACGACGCCACTTAACCTGACGAATCATACGTATTTCAACCTATCAGGAAATGCAAAGCGAGATGTGTTAGATCATATCTTGACGTTACCAAGTGATCTCTACTTACCGGTTCAGTCAGACGGCTTGCCGACGGGTGAACAACGAGATGTCTCCGGAACACCGTTCGATTTTCGGAGCGGTCAGTCGATTCGTGACGGGGTTACGCTTGAGCATCCCGAGACGATTGCTGTCGGGAATGGCTACGATCATCCGTTCATTTTACGAGAGGATACACTACGCCTGGTAGATCCAGTGTCTGGTCGTTTTGTCGACGTCACGACGAATCAGCCGGCAGTCGTAGTTTATACTGGAACGCAACTTCTGACTGACTATACGATTCACGGTTTTCCTGCTCGACCGTCGCTTGGCTTATGCCTTGAGACGCAAGTCCATCCGAATGCGGTCCATGAACCTGATTTCCCATCGATCCTATTGTCACCAGGTGAGACGTATCACTGGAAAACAGCTTATCGCTTTGGTGTAGTATCTTGATTGATTCGAAGAAAAGCCCCGCTACCGTGTCCGATTAGACATGGAAGTGGGGCTTTTGTGTATAGAAAAGGGATTCGAATGAAAAGCGCGAAAGGGTTACGAGATCATTCACAAAGGAGGAATTTCCATGTTGTATGCAGCGACTCCGTGTCTCGTTTTTTCGGGACAAGCCAAGCAGGCAATCACTTATTATGAGAACGTATTTGAGATGACACGTCGTCGTATCTTACTCGATGAAGCAGGAGATACCGTTTACCACGCGCATTTATCCAACGGCGCGTTTGAATTGATGCTGTGGGACGAAAGTGACGCGTCACACGACGCTTCTTCGCTCCATCTGTTACTGACCTGCACCTCATATGAAGAATTAGAGCAGTTGTATCAGCGATTAGCGGCAGACGGTCAAATCGTCATCCCGCTTGCTGTGGCAGACTTTGGGGGCTGGTATGCGCAAGTCCGCGATCCGTTAGGAATTCTTTTTGCCCTGTCTTTCAGTGAAGAAGGGCGAGAGTCAGAGACGTTGCTCGAGCGCGAGTAGCGTCCGCTTCATATTTAGTCCACCATGGTAGCCAAGTAGATCTCCTTTTTTACCAATGATCCGATGACACGGAATCGCGAGCAGTAATCGATTTTTTCCGATCGCTGTACCGATTGCACGTGTCGCATTTGGGCGAAAGAGTCGTTCGGCAATGTCGGAGTAGGTGGCGGTTTGACCATATGGAACCGCGCGTAATGCGTGCCAGACTTCAAGCTGAAACGGGGTACCGACAGGCGCAAGTGGAAAGGAGAGTGTCGTCGACTGCTGATTCAAATATGCCAGTAGCTGTTCCGTATACGGAGCGAGGGTGGTGTCTGAGGCAATCCGCTCTGCGCGAGGAAAGTGTTTACGCGACCAGTCGTCAAATAACTCCTCCGGTTCATCCCAAGCACCGACATAGCAGAGACCATCCGCTGTAGCGGCGACCGGAAACGTATGGGTGTTCCAGTGTAAGCGAGTAAAATACAGTTCCATGACATGTTGTCCTTTCTACACGAAATGAAATGATGAATGAGGAGAATACGAACAAGAAAGGGGTGCTTCTACTGAAGAGGCACCCCTTTGATTATGCACGCGAACCGACCTGTTGCCGCGGTGGGAGGTGAATCGATTGACCGAATAAAGCTTCCATCGATTCCGTCAACGCTTCGCTTCGACTTGGATGTGCCATGACAGGGAAGAGTAGATCTTCTCGTTTCGCTGTCAGTTCCAGTGCTTGAGTGAATTGTCCGATGATACGATGGGCATCGTCTCCGATCATATGAATACCAAGGACCAGTGATGTCTGTTCGTCAGCAATGACCTTAACGAAACCACTTCCGCCTTCGATTGTCGTCGCTCCATTTGCGTTCAGTGGGAACTGTCCGGTTTGAACCGTGTGTCCGGCTTCACGGGCTTCCTGTTCCGTCATCCCGACAGAAGCAATCGGTGGAAATGTCCGCAGAACGGTCGGATAATACGGTGTCGTCGGATCGACGTCTTGACCGGACAGATGCGTTGCCGTCCGCTTCGCTTCATGAATCGCACGAGTGGCAAACTGTGGACCCGGGGTCACATCACCAATGGCATAAATATGCGGTTGATTTGTTTGTCCGTATGCGTCGACTGGAATCGTCCCGTCTTCTGCAAGCGTCACACCGATCCGCTCGAGACCGAGTGTCAAACTGTTTGGGATCCGGGAAAGCGATTGGAACAGGTAGGCGCCCTGATAGACGACTTCTTCTCCGTTTTTCATGACCGTGACGGTCACGTCCCTCGATGCATCGATCCGTGTCACGACATCCGACACGAGACGGATTTTTTGTTTTTTGAACGTCCGCTTCAGTTCCTTTTCAAGACTTGGTTCGAGCGACAATTGATCCGCGAACAACGTCACCTCTGTACCGAGAGCACGAAAACAGGCAGCGGCTTCGAGTGCTAATGTGTCGGAGCCAATGATCAATAAGCTCTCGGGTAACTGCTCGAGTTGATAAAGCTGCTCGGCATTCAGTCGGCACGATTCCTCGTGCTGGATGCTGTGGCTACCGGTCGCGATGATGACATCTTGGAATCGGTACGTGTCGAACTGATGTCCCGACTCGACACCGATCCGGTCTTCTGACAGGAAGGAAGCTGCACCAGAAATATGCTCGATCTGGTTCGCTTGACAGAGGGCAACAACGCCTTGGCGCAATTGCTGTACGACCCGATTCCGGTAAGCATTCATTTTGCTGAAATCATGGACAGCAGGAGTGGTGAATCCGAGATCTTCGAGATGGGGCAGGCGTAACATCTCTTCTGCTGCATGCGCGTAAACTTTTGACGGGATACAGCCTCGGTTCAGACACAGTCCACCGAGTTCAGCTTGTTCGATCAGTGTCACCTTGCGACCGCCTTGCGCAGCGCGGATCGCTGCTGTGTAACCGGCGGGACCCCCACCGATAATCAGGAGATCCCGTTCTTGTGTAAGTTCGCCAACAACCATGTTAAATCAACTCCAAAAGTAGGGTAGTCGGATGTTCAATCAGTGAAACGAATCGGTTTGTAAAGGCAACAGCCGTTGCCCCGTCCGCGACGCGATGATCGAACGACATCGACAAATTCATCATTGAGCGGACGACGATTTGATCGTCTTCATCGACACACGCTCGTTTTTTCGTCTTGTGGAAGGCAATCAATGCCGTTTCCGGATAGTTGATGATTGGTGTCGCACCCGTACTGCCGAGTGGACCAACATTGCTCATTGTAAAGGTGCTCGGTTTTAAGTCCGCTGCGCGTAAGGCACAGTTTTGAGCACGTTGCTGCAGAGCGAGCAGTTGATCATGCAGTTCGGTCAGTGACAGCTGATCGGCATGACGGATGACAGGAACCATTAACCCGTCTGGTGTCTCAGTTGCCATTCCGAAGTGGAAATCCTGCTCTAATCGAATACATTCATTCGCTTCGTCGAGTTTGGCATGGAAGACGGGATAGTCTTTTAAGGCAACGATCAAGGCTTTGATGAAGAAAGCATTGATGTTGATGTTTCGTCCAGCGGCTTTCCATTCGGCACGCAGGGCGAGCAAGCGCGTCATGTCAACTTCCTCGAAGTGAGTGACATGTGGAATTGTGTACAGCGACTGTGTCATCTTTTTCGCGATCTGCTTACGAATACCACGGAACGGAATCGTTTCCGGTGGCGTTTGTTGTTGCGTGACTTCCTCCGCGACCGAAGGAACCGTCTCTTGAGGAGCAACTGCAGCATTGACGAAGCGAAGCACATCGTCCTCCGAGACGCGACCCGATGGATCCGAAGCCGTGACAGCTTCGATATCAATCCCGTGATCACGAGCGATTTTTCGTGTATATGGTGTCGCAAGGACCCGTTTTGCTGGAGAAACTTGAACAGGTGGGGCAGTGACAGCAACCGATGCTGGTTCAGGAGCGGACGACGCTTCAGGTGTTACCGCGACCGGCATGTCGGAAGCGTTACTTGCTTCGATGTGCAATAATGTCGTACCGACTTGCACCGTCTGGCCGACCGGAATGATGATTTCCTTGACGATTCCGGAGACAGGAGCTGGAAGTTCAGCGACCATCTTATCGGTCGCGACCTCAACGACCGGTTGATCGGTCGTAACATGGTCTCCGACTTGAACGAGATAATGCGCGATTTCACCTTCCGTCATACCTTCCCCGACATCATGTAACTTGACTTCGATCATGGGACTCAGCTCCTTAAAACTCGACCGTACGCTGAATCGTCGCAAGGACTCGTTCCGGCGTCGGAATGTAATGGTCTTCGAGGGCGAATAGCGGTACCGGAACATCAAAACCGGTCACGCGGGCAATCGGTGCCCGTAAATAAAGAAACGCTGTATCGTTGATTAACGTGACGAGATCGTTACCAAGACCACCCATTGCTGCAGCTTCGTGCACGATGACGGCACGACCGGTCTTTTGAACAGAAGCAGCAATCGTGTCCCGGTCGAGCGGATAGAGCGTGCGTAAGTCGAGCACTTCGCAAGAGATACCGCGTTCCTGTGCAGCCGTTGCGGCTTTTTGTGCCACCTGGACCATTGCTCCCCAAGCGATCAACGTTACGTCCGTCCCTTCACTGACGCAGCGCGCTTTTCCGATTTCAACGGTATAAGACTCGCTCGGTACGACTTCCTTGAATGAGCGATAACTGCGCATCGACTCGAGGAATAACACGGGATCTGGATCTTCAATCGCAGCAATCAACAAACCTTTTGCATCGTACGGTGTCGCCGGACAGACGACCTTGAGACCGGGCATCGATGTAAAGAGTGCTTCTGTACTGTCGGAATGAATTTCCGGTGCCCGGATGCCGGCACCATAAGGGGCACGGATGACCATCGGGACACTATAGCGTCCCATCGTCCGCATTCGAATGCGGGAGACGTGAGTCATGATTTGTTCATAGGCAGGGTAGATGAAGCCGAGGAATTGAATCTCGACAATTGGTTTAAAGCCATTGATGGCAAGTCCGATCGATGTACCGACGATACCGGCTTCACTGAGCGGTGTATCAACGATCCGGTCTTCACCGAACTCTTCCTGTAAGCCGTCCGTCGCTCGGAAAACACCGCCGTTTTTTCCGACATCTTCTCCAAGAACGAGCGTCGTCTCATCCTCCGACAGTTTTGTCCGCAGGGCATCCGTGACAGCTTGAACGAGTGTCATCTCCGTTTGACGATTAATTGGTGTTGCCATCTCATTTCCCCCTTGCTAGCAAATACGCTTCTTTTTGTTGCTGGACATCAACTGGTAAGGTCGCGTACGTATGGTCGAACAGATCGTTGACGTCTGGTGCCTTGAATTGCTCCATTTCAGCTACTGCTGCTTCGACTTCTGTTTGATGCCGTTCCTGCAGTTGTTGCATCCACGTTTCGTCAAAGTATCCTTGGTGTTTTAGGAACTGTTCGAGTCGATCGAGCGGATCAACCCGGTCGCGCGAGCGTGCTTGATCTCGGTATTTCGTTGGATCATCTGCTGTCGTATGGGCACCAAACCGCCACGTGACAGCTTCAATCAATGTTGGTCCACCGCCAGAGCGCGCACGTTCTACGGCTGCTTGCATCGTGAAATAGACGGCAAAGGCATCGTTTCCATCAATCCGAACACTTGGCATCCCATAGGCAATCGCTTTTTGTGCAATCGTCTCGGAATGCATCTGTTTTTCGATCGGAACAGAGATTGCGAATTGATTGTTTTGGTTAAACAGGATGACTGGTGCTTGGAAGACACTTGCGAAGTTCATCCCTTCATGGAAATCCCCTTCAGACGTCGCTCCATCACCAAAGTAGGCGACAGCAACGTTCGTCGTGCCTTTTCGTTTTTCAGCCCACGCGGCGCCGACGGCATGCGGAATTTGCGTTGCGATCGGAACGGCAGGAGGGAAGATGTGTTTCTCAGACGGAACACAACCTTCGACACGACCGTTCCAGTAGAGGAGCGTCCGGACCATATCAGCGCCAAACGTCAATGTCGCACCGTGATCTCGGTACGTCGGGAATAACCAGTCTTGATCGGACAACGCGAGTGCACTACCGACTTGAGCTGCTTCCTGTCCTTCGAACGGTGCATAAGTGCCGAGGCGCCCTTGGCGTTGCAAGTTAATCGCTTTCCGGTCGAACGTCCGGATCCGGTGCATCTGTTCATACAGGGTGAGGGCGAGCTCCTTTGTCAGATCGTGTTCTTTTGAGGCGTCGATGAGACGACCTTCTTCATCGATGATGCGTTGAATCGGAAAATGTTGCTCCATGTCAGTCCCTCCTTCAGTGGTTACGGATATCCCATTTTGGTTTTGTCGTATTCGTGAAGATGTTGTTATGTTTCGCCCGGATTTGCATCCGTTTTTCGCACATCCGGTTCGCGGCTTCGACCGTCGTGATGTTTTCTGCTTGCGACTCCTTGAAGACTTCGAGCACTGCGTCGTAGATGTGGCGTGTCTTTAAGAGAACCCGTTCATGATTTGCGCCATAGAGTTCGTCAGCTACTTGAATCAACCCACCGCCATTGACGATATAGTCCGGGGCATATAAGATGCCGCGATCCATCAAGACGTGAGCAAGTTGTTCTTCTGCAAGTTGATTGTTCGCCGAACCACAGATGGCTTTACACGGTAAGAGGGCAATGTTTTGAGCGTGAATGACACCACCGTATGCACATGGGACAAAAATATCAGCATCCGTTAGATGAATTTCGTGAGGTGAGACGACGCGAACCGTGCCGGGTGCCATTTCAGCTTGAGTCACGATTGCTGCGAGCGCGGCTTCATTGACGTCTGAAACATAAATCGTCGCACCGGCAAGCAAGAGTTGTTCCGCGACCTTAAAGCCAACTTTTCCGAGTCCTTGGATCGCGTAGGTTGCCCGACTTAATTCATCTGAACCAAATAACGTCTCGATCGTCGCCCGAAGCCCGTAAACGACACCTTCAGCCGTTGGAATCGATGAATCCCCACTGCCACCAAAGGCTTCCGGAATGCCGACGATCCGTGACGTTTCCCGGCTAGCATGGACGAAATCATCCATTGTCGTGCCCATGTCCGTTCCCGTGTAGAACCGACCACCGAGCGAATCGACGAAGCGACCGAAGGCACGGAAAAGCTCCGGTGATTTATCCGTCGCTGGATTACCGATGATGACGGCTTTACCACCGCCAAAATCAACGTCAGCGGCAGCGCATTTATACGTCATACCGCGCGACAAACGCAGAACATCGTCAAGTGCTTCATCAACAGAAGCATAAGGTGCCATTCGGCATCCGCCGAGAGCAGGACCGAGCGTCGTATCATGAATGGCGATGATGGCTTGTAATCCCGAGACAGGGTCGTTGCAAAAGACGACTTGTTCGTGACCAGCGATTTTTTCCATGATCGAGAGCGTTGGATTCGTAGATGGGTTTAACATGTTCATAGTAGAGTCCTCCTCTATCAAATATAAGTAAGCGCTTTCATTTTGTCGGAACATTATTTTGTAATTTTGCTTGAATCCGGCTTTTTTCTAAAATGAATTGTGTGACTTCCCCTGTACCGATGATCGTTTGTCCGTCTCGGACTTCGATGCTAGCATCAACGCGACGTGATGTCATCGACGTTACTGTCGCGGTCACGATCAATCGTGCTCCTTCCGCTGCCATACCAAGATGCTTCAGTGAAACCGCACCACCGACACCTTCTTCACCAGCTTCTAAGTAGGGCAAAATCAGTTGACGTGCTGCCCATTCCATGTGATAAACCATCGAAACGGTGGAGTATGCTGGATGAACGAGCTGACCTTCGAATCGTGCAAACATATCTTCCGAGACGACCGCTTGAATCTCTGCTGTATCCCCGACAGCTAATCCTAGTTTCATCGTGATCCCCTTTCACAACACCGAATCTTTATTCAATCAAGTGGTCTTACCAAAAATAGTATAACACTTGTCACACGATATTTTATCAACCCGTTACAAAATGAGCAAATCATTTCAGAAATATTTTCCAAAAAAAGACTGTTTATCATGAAATCTCTTGTTTAATGTTAATTGATTTATCGATAAGGTGCGTTGAAGTGATAAAGTAAGAATCGTTTGGGAGCATTTAACAAAACAAGATTGACAACATTGTGAACGTATCGTACGTTAAACGTATAACTAAAAACAAACGACCGTTTTATTATTGTATACATGATGAGGAGGTGCAGGTATGTACGATCAACATCACGAAACGATGGATGCTCAAAAGCGGGAGCAGCTACAGATGGAGCGATTACGTCAAACGATGGAACACGTCACACGTGTCCCGTTCTATCAAGAACGTCTGCAGACCTTACAGATGACAGCGAATGATTTTCAAACGATCGAAGATCTACGAAAGTTTCCCTTCACACGTAAACAAGATTTACGCGATCATTATCCGTTCGGGCTATTTGCCGTTGAACGGGAACAGGTCACCCGGATTCATGCGTCGTCTGGAACGAGTGGTAAACCGACCGTCGTCGGGTATACGCAAGAAGATTTAGATGACTGGGCCGGTGCCGTGGCACGCAGTTTAGTCTTAGCTGGTGGATCACCAGCCGATTTGCTGCACAATGCGTATGGTTATGGATTGTTCACAGGTGGTCTCGGTCTTCATGCAGGGGCAGAAAAACTAGGCATGACGATCCTACCGATTTCCGGTGGCAACACGGATCGCCAAATTACATTGATCGTGGATTTCCGACCGGACGGTATCTGTGGAACGCCTTCGTATATTTTACGCTTGGCAGAACGCATGATTGAACGTGGTATCGATCCACGGAAAACGAGCATGCGTTATGGCATCTTTGGAGCTGAACCATGGTCGGAAGAGATGCGGCAGACACTCGAACAGACATTTGATCTGCAGGCACTCGATATTTACGGACTCAGTGAAATCATGGGACCTGGTGTCGCGATGGAGTGTCAAGAGCAGGCAGGTCTGCATATCATGGATGACTTATTCATTACAGAAGTCGTCGATCCCGTTACGGGGGAACCGGTACCAAATGGCATGGTCGGGGAACTCGTTTTTACAAGCTTAAAAAAGAAAGCGCTTCCAATCATTCGCTACCGGACAGGCGACTTAGCTTCGATCACGCATGAGGCGTGCGCTTGCGGTCGGACGACGACACGGATGTCACGTGTCAAAGGGCGGACGGACGACATGCTAATCATCCGAGGAGTCAACGTTTTCCCGTCAGAAATCGAGCGGGTCTTGCTCCAACAACCGGACGTGACGCCACATTATCAAATCCATCTTGTACGTAAAGCCGGACTTGATGCTGTTGAGCTACATATCGAATTCGAAAATATCTCAGAACGACAAATGCGTTCGATATGTGACGCCATCAAATCGGAATGTCTCATTTCTATTGATCTCGTCTGTCACCCGCATCAAGGGTTACCACGATCGGAAGGTAAAGCCGTTCGGATCGTTGATCGACGTTCGACATCACTCGTCTGATTCAAAGGAGGAACTAGCATGTATGATGCAACACAACTGTTCGAACCCGTCCAACTGACGGAAGACGAAAAATTAGCACGCTTCAAGGAACGAATCGAGCAAGGTGAAAAAATTGAAGCCGATGACTGGATGCCTGCTTTTTACCGGGACACACTGATTAAACTGATTTCGATGCACGGTATCAGTGAAATCATGGGTGCACTTCCGGAAAAAGAATGGGTTCCAAAAGCACCATCGCTTCGACGGAAACTGGGCATCATGGCGAAGGTCCAGGATGAGATGGGACACGGGCAGTTGTTACTTCGTGTCGTCGAGGATTTGATGAAGCCGTATGGCAAGACACGTGGGGATTTGATGGATGACTTGTTCACGGGACGATTGAAGTTCCATAACGTCTTCCACATGCCGACACGATCATGGGCCGATGCCGGAATGATCGGTTGGCTTGTCGATGGGGCGGCAATCATCACGCAGACGAATATGCTCGGCGCTTCGTACGGACCGTACGCACGTGCCTTGCAACGCATCTGTGCAGAGGAAGTCTTCCACGCACAACACGGGGAGTCAATCATCATGGCACTCGCAGAAGGAACACCGGAACAGCGGGCAATGATTCAAGAATCACTGGATGAGTGGTGGGAATCCTTGTTGATGTTCTTTGGACCAGCTTCGAAAGAGACGACCGGAACATCAAAACAGGACGTGACGATCGCTTATAAGATTCGGACGAAAACGAATGAAGAGCTCCGGCAAAACTTCTTTACGAAGTACGTACCACGGATTCGTTCGCTCGGACTCGTCATTCCAGACCCAACGTTACGTTTTGATGAAGAGACGGGGCAATGGGAATACGCACAGCCGGACTGGACGAAATTCAAGACGATCATCCAAGGTGGAGGACCACGTTCAAAAGAGCGACTGGATCTGCGCCGGACATCTTACGAGAATAACGCCTGGGTAAGGGATGCACTCGCTGAAACGAAGGCATGAGAGGGGAAGGTACGATGAACGAGACGTTCTATCACGAATTCGAAGTCTTTAGCAAACGGACGCCGAACGCGGCGTTCACCCATCAATTCAGTTTACTTGCTCCAAATAAAGAGATGGCGTTACTGATGGCACAAGAAAACTTCATGCGCCGAGAACCAGTCGTCGATATCTGGGTCGTCAAACGTGAAGATATCCGTGGTTTGTCACCCGATGAGAAGCAGATGCTAAAGCGGCTCGACAATAAAGATTACCGGACGACCAAAGGATACGGCTACTTGAAGAAAAAATGGCGTCATTACGAGCAACAGATGCTCGACGAAAAAGAAATCATGTCGTGGCAAGGAGGCGATTCCAAATGACGGAACAAGAACGGACGGCACTCGCCTCCTTACTGTATCAACTCGCAGATGATGATTTCCTCTACGCGTATCGTGGTTCGGAATGGCTCGGGCTTGCACCGCATATCGAAGAAGACGTCGCTTCATCCTCGATCGCGCAAGATTCGATGGGGCACGCGGCAATGTATTACCAACTTCTTGAGGAACTTGGTGAAGGCAATGCTGATGCGTTAGCCCATGTCCGCTTGGCACACGAACGGAAGAACTCGATTCTTGTCGAACGTGTCAATGGACCCGGCTACTATATGGAAAAACCCGAATACGACTGGGCATTTGCCGTCGTTCGGAACTACTGCTACACGGTCGCGAAAAAGATCCGCATTGATGCCTTGAAATCGAGCAGTTACGAGCCACTCGCTGCGGCTGCCGTCAAGATCAACATGGAGTTGTACTATCATTTGCTGCACTGGCAAACGTGGTTCACCCAGCTTTATCAATCGACAGAGACGGCGCGCCAGAAGATGGACGCAGCGCTCGAAAAAGTCCTCTACGACTTCGGCGACATGTTCGATTATGGTGAACACGGTCAACTGATCGAAGAGATGCGATTGATCGAAGGGCAAGGGATTTTACTGGATCGTTGGTATCAGACGATCACGCCGTTACTCGTCGAATTGAACGTGACCCTTCCAGAAATGCAGATGACACGTAATGGACGGGACGGCGATCACACGGAAGACTTGAATGACGCACTCGCGACACTCGGAGAAGTCTACTTGATTGATCAGACGGCGACGTGGTGAAAGGAGAGGGAAGCATGACGACAACACTTCAGCATGCGATCCGTGAAGCCCTGAACGGGGTGAAGGATCCAGAAATCGATAGCGTCAGCATTTTAGATCTTGGCATGGTCGAGAAGATGGACGCGGAAGCGACGGCGCATGGCTACACGGTGCACGTCACGCTTCTCCCGACGTTTCTCGGCTGTCCGGCGCTTGAAATCATTAAAAAAAATACCGAAGCTGCCTTGCAGGTGATTCCGAACGTCGAACAGGTCGACGTCCAGTTCCGGTTTGATCCACCGTGGACATCGGACCGTATCACAGAACAAGGGATGCAAGGATTGAAGGCATTCGGCATCGCACCCCCTCGATTCGAACAAGGAAATTGGGAAATCGACTGTCCGTATTGTGGATCGACGTACGTGACGATGGAAAACTTATTCGGACCGACCGCTTGTCGAAGTATTCTCTACTGTAAATCGTGTAAAAATCCATTCGAGGCGATGAAACCCGTCTCTACTCTCATGTGAAGGAAGGTAATCACTATGGCAAAATTAATCGCACTTTACAAACACCCAGAAAACAAGGAAGCATTCGATCAGCATTACTTCGAGGTCCATGGTCCGTTAACAGCAAAAATTCCAGGACTAAAAGAAATGAACGTCACGAAAATCGTCGGTTCACCAATGGGTGGAGACGGAAAGTACTACTTGATGTGCGAGATGGTCTATGAAAGTCAGGAAGCGATGCAAGCTGGCATGCGTTCTCTTGAAGGAAAAGCGTCAGGGAAAGACTTGATGAGCTTTGCGGGGGATCTCGTCACATTGATGATTGGTGAAGATGTCCATGCCGACACAACAGTACGTTAAGACAGAAACGGTTGGTCGGATCGGTCGAATTCGGCTCGACCGGACGGCACGATACAATGCGCTGAACCGGACGATGGTCCGCGAAATCGTTGAGGCGATGGAGACTTTTGACCGCGACGATCGGGTGACGGTCATTGTTTTGACAGGAAACGGAAAGTCGTTTTCAGCAGGTGCCGATATCGAGGAGATGCTCGAAGCGACACCGATTTCGATGGAACTTCTTGATCCATTCGCGGACTGGGACCGGATCAGCCGAATCAAAAAACCAATCATTGCAGGTGTCCACGGTTTTGTTCTCGGAGGCGGGTTCGAACTGGCGCTCGCTTGTGATTTAATCTACGCCGATCCCGCGACTCAGTTTGGCTTTCCAGAAGTCGGACTCGGCGTCATGCCGGGAGCAGGCGGGACGCAACGTTTGACGAAATGCATCGGTCGAACGCGGGCGCTCGAGTGGCTCTTCACGGGTGACCGAATGCAGGCAGAGGAAGCAGAACGACTTGGCATCATCAATCGAGTGACGACGGACGTCGAAGCGACGGTGCTTGCGATGGCGGAGCGATTATCAAACCAGCCGAGCATGGCGTTACGACTGATTAAGGACGCAGCAAACAAAGCCGTCGATTTATCGTTACAAGATGGCATGGAGCACGAACGCCGAAACTTCTATCTGCTGTTCGCAACAGCCGATCAAACAGAAGGCATGCAAGCCTTTCTCGAAAAACGTCCACCGATTTTCAATCAACAGGAACAGGAGTGAATACAATGTCGACAGTACATGAAAAAACACTTGAAATGAAACGGTCCGTCTATCATTTGCTCATCAACGGCGAACAAGTCGAAGGTGCAACAGGCGAGACATTTAAAACATATAATCCGGCAACAGGTGAAGTGATCGCGGAAGTTGCAAAAGCATCGAAGGAAGACGCTGATCGTGCCGTTCAAGCCGCACGGGATGCGTTTGATCACGGGAAGTGGAAGATGTGGCCAGTCGGACGCCGCGCGCAAATCTTAAATAAGATTGCCAGCATCATGCGTTCCCGCTTCAACGAAATCGTCGAACTCGAGATTCTCGATACAGGGAAATCATTAGCAGCGGCGCAAGGACAAGTCACGCAAGCAATTGAAGACTTTGAGTTCTACGCAGGTGCGATCGTCGGTCATCGTGGTGTCGTCAATAACGTGCCGGGACAATTCCATAACTACACAGAAAAAGAAGCGGTCGGTGTTTGTGCGCAAATCATTCCGTGGAACTATCCATTGATGATGGCAGCTTGGAAAGTTGCACCAGCGATCGCAGTCGGTTGTTCGGTCGTCGTCAAACCAGCGACATTAACACCATTAACAGCCATCATTCTCGGTGAGATTTGTCTAGAAGCTGGCGTTCCGGCAGGTGTCGTCAACGTCATCCCAGGTTCAGGCCGCGAGATCGGCAACCATCTCGTCGAGCATCCAAACGTCGATAAAGTCGCTTTCACAGGCTCGACACCAGTCGGAAAAGACATCATGGGACGTGCGTCAGAAACACTAAAACGAGTCACACTCGAACTCGGTGGAAAATCACCGAACATCGTCTTTGAAGATGCAGATGTGACAGCAGCTGTTGATGGTTCGTTGTTCGGGATCTTCTATAACAGCGGTCAATCGTGTGAAGCACGCTCACGTCTTTACGTTCACGAGGATATTTACGACGCGTTCATGGAACAATTCGTCGCAAAAACAAAACAACTCGTTCTCGGCAATCCATTTGATAAAGGAACACATGTCGGAGCGATCATCGATCAACAACAAGTCGATGTCATCGATGGATACGTCCAGTCAGCGAAAGCAGACGGAGCAACAATCGTCACAGGAGGTCACGCTTCAGCACCAGAAGGATACGAAAAAGGCTTCTGGTACGCACCGACGATCATCACGGACGTCACGCATGAGATGAAAGCGGTCAATGAAGAGATCTTTGGACCAGTCGTCGTCGTCATGCCGTTCAAGGATGAAAAAGAAGCGATTCGTTTAGCGAACGATACATCGTTTGGACTCGGATCAGCGCTTTGGACGAAAGACGGTGCAAAAGCGACGCGCGTTGCCAACCAAATCAAAGCCGGTATCGTCATGGTTAACTGTCCGTTTTCTGCTTTCCCAGGTACACCGTTTGGTGGGTATAAGCAATCAGGATTCGGTCGTGAACTCTGTATCGAAACACTTGATCTGTACACAGAAACGAAGAGTATCTTGTCGTATTACGGCAGTCGTCCACTCAATCCGTTCGGACTATAAGCAAGAGGGAAGGCTGGAGTTCCGTCGGGAAGTCCAGCCTTTTTTAACAGCACAGGGGATAAGGGGGAAATCAGATGGTAGAACAAATCGTCGTCGTCGGATCCGGCGTCATGGGACGTGGCATTGCGTACGTTGCCGCACACCGCGGATTTCAGGTGACACTCGTTGATATTAAAGAAGCGTATGTCGAAAGTGCCTATCAAGAACTCGAACGGATCGCAGAGAAAGGTATCACGCGAGGCAAAATGTCCGCGAGTGAAGTCGAGGGACTGTTCGATCGGTTAAGTTTGTCGACGGATTTAGCAACGGCTGCACAACAAGCGGATCTCGTCATTGAGGCGGTACCGGAACAACTGACGATCAAACAGCAAGTCTTTGAAACATTAGAAGCCAATGCACGACCGGACTGTTATTTTGCGACGAATACGTCGACGATGAGTCCGACGGAGATCGCCTCCTTTACGAACAGGGCGGACCGGGTCATGGCGATGCATTTCTTCAATCCGGTCCATCTGATGCCACTGATCGAGCTCGTTCGTGGTCTTGAGACGTCGGATGAGACGGTTGCTGCCTTAGAGCAAGTGGCGCGTCATATGCAAAAGGAAACGGTCGTCATCCGTGAGTTTCCTGGGTTTGTGACTTCACGTATCAGTGCGCTCGTCGGAAACGAAGCGTTTTATATGTTGCAAGAAGGGCTTGGGACACCGGAAGAGATCGATAAAGCGATCAAACTCGGATTAAATTATCCGATGGGACCCTTCGAACTCGGGGACTTGGTCGGGCTCGATACTCGACTCCACAACTTAAAGTATCTCCATGAGAAGCTCGGCGAAAAATACCGTCCGGCACCACTGCTCGAACAGTATGTCAAAGCCGGTCGACTCGGTCGTAAAACAGGTCGTGGGGTCTACGACTACACGAATCGTGAGGTGACGTCATGAAACGTGTCGCCATCATCGATGCCGTTCGGACACCGATCGGTCGCTATAACGGCGCGTTGCGTCAAGTTCGCCCGGATGATTTAGGGGCACGTGTCATCGAAGCGTTACTTAAGCGTAATCCGCAAGTCGATCCGAAGACGATCGAGGAAGTTATTTTCGGCAATGCGAATCAGGCGGGGGAAGATAACCGGAACGTCGCTCGGATGTCCGGACTACTGGCTGGTCTACCGGTCGAAGTCGCCGGTACGACGATCAATCGCTTATGTGGATCAGGACTCGATGCTGTCATTGCAGCCGCTCGCGGAATTGCGTTAGGTGAAGGGGATATTTATATCGCTGGAGGAACGGAAAGCATGACGCGTGCGCCGTTCGTCCTCGCGAAGCCGGATCAAGCCAACCCGCGTGGCAATCAGACGATGTATGATACGACGATTGGCTGGCGGTTCGTCAATGATCGCTTAGCAGATAAATACGGAACGGATTCGATGCCGGAGACAGCTGAGAACGTCGCCCGTCAGTACGGCATCTCACGTGAAGCGCAGGATGACTTTGCGTTTGAAAGTCAACAACGTGCAAAACGAGCCATCGAGGAACAGCGCTTCACAGAAGAGCTAGTTGCGGTCATGCAGATGGACCGAAAAGGTAACGTCAGCGTCTTCGACCAAGATGAACACCCACGTCCCGAGACGACGCGCGAGAAACTCGCGACGCTTCGTCCTTTATTCCCGAACGGTACCGTGACAGCGGGAAATGCATCTGGCGTCAACGATGGTGCTTCGGCGCTGTTATTGATGAGTGAAGAAAAAGCAAACGAACTCGGCTTGACACCGCTTGGATATTACCGAGCGAGTGCGACAGCAGGCGTTGAACCCGCCATCATGGGCATCGGACCGATCGACGCGACGGAAAAAGTTCTCCGGCGGGCAGGATTGAAAGTCGAACAGCTCGATCAGATTGAGTTGAACGAAGCGTTTGCGGCTCAAAGTCTTGCTTGTATCGAAGCACTCGGTCTACCGAGCGAAAAAGTCAACGTCAACGGCGGAGCGATTGCTTTCGGTCATCCGCTCGGCGCAAGTGGAGCGCGGATTTTGACGACGTTATTGCATGAGATGCGCCGGACGAACCGGACGTATGGTCTCGCCACGATGTGTGTCGGAGTTGGTCAAGGGATCGCACTCGTCGTCGATCGGGAGGGACTCGTATGATTCATTTGGAACGAGAAGGCTATATCGCGATCGTTCGGATTGATCGCCCAGAACGCCTGAACTGTCTCGATTATCCGACGCTTGTCGCCTTACAGGAACAAGTCGATGCGTTGTCGGTCGACCCGGAAGCGCGGGTCGTCCTGTTCACCGGAACCGGTAAAGCATTTAGTGCCGGCGCTGATTTAAAGGAACGCGTACATTTGAATGAGGAAGAAGTCCGACGTAATGTCCTTGCGATTCGTAACGTCTTCACCTCGATCGCACAATTACCACAACCGACAATCGCTGCCGTCAATGGTCACGCGCTCGGTGGTGGCTTTGAATGGATCCTCGCCTGTGATTTCCGTTTTCTCGTCGAGGATGCACTCGTCGGTTTGACGGAGACTAGTTTCGGAATCATTCCCGGGGCTGGCGGAACACAACGCTTGCCGCGACTGATTGGGGAGACACGAGCAAAGGAACTGATTTTCACGGCGAAAAAAATCGATGCGATGACAGCAGAACGTTACGGACTCGCGACAGCCGTCGTCGCCCGGGAAGCGTTGATGACGACCTGTCTTGAGTTTGCTAATCAAATGTTACAGAACGGTCCCATCGCCTTGCGACAAGCGAAGCGAGCGATTGATCAAGGGCGGGATGTCTCACTCGAAGAAGGACTGCAGCTCGAAACGGAAGCCTATGAAGTCGTCATTCCGACTGCCGATCGTCAGGAAGCGCTACAAGCCTTCGCTGAAAAACGACCACCACGCTTTGAAGGAAGATGAGGATGGTCGACGTTTGAAATAACCCGTATACTAACGATACACACTATGAACGACTGAAGAGAGAGTGAATACCATGAGTGCGAACACCCAATCAATGATCTTTACGATTTACGGGGATTATATCCGTCATTACGGCAATCAAATCTGGGTCGGGAGTTTAATTCGACTCGTCAAAGAGTTTGGACATAACGAACAAGCGGTCCGGGTCGCGGTATCCCGGATGGTCAAACAAGGCTGGCTCGTCTCCGAGAAGCAGGGGAGTAAAAGCTTCTATTCGTTGACGCCACGTGGGGTGGAGCGGATGGAAGAAGCAGCGCGCCGGATCTATAAATCAACACCGCACGACTGGGACGGAAAATGGCGAACGTTGATGTACACGATTCCTGAGGATAAGCGGCAGATTCGCGACGAACTCCGTAAAGAACTGACGTGGAGTGGGTTTGGCAACTTATCAAACGGGGTTTGGATTTCACCGAATCCGCTTGAAAAAGAGGCGGAACGATTGATTGAAGCATACGAAATCGAAGAGTATGTCGATTTCTTCGTCGGTGAATACTACGGTCCAAAACAAGATCAATCTCTTGTTGAGCGCGCTTTTCCACTGGAGGAATTGCAGGAACGTTACGAGACGTTTATCACGGATTATAGCCGGCAATACATCGTCCATCAGAGTCAGCTCCAACTAGGAGAAATGACGGATGAGCAGTGTTTCGTCGAACGGACGATGCTCGTACATGAGTACCGAAAATTCCTCTTCACGGATCCGGGACTCCCGCAAGAACTATTACCGGATGCTTGGAGTGGACACCATGCGGCACTGTTGTTTGAGCAATATTACCGTTTGCTTGCGCAACCTGCGAGCCGGTTCTTCGAATCAATCTTTGAAGAGACACACGATGTGTCACAACGTAGTGCCTCTTATGATGCAACAGAACATCCACTGTTTGCGGAACGATGATATACAAAAGAGCGGGACGGATCACGCGATCCGCCCCGCATTCGTGTCATTCAGATGTGTTCTGTTCAGCTGATCCTGCGAGGATGTTTCGGAAGGCATATCCTTTATCGACGTAGGAATCAATCGACTCCTGAATCATCGCGAGATCTGCTTCTGTCAGTTCACGCACGACTTTACCGGGTGAGCCGATGATCAGCGAACGGGGTGGGAAGACTTTTCCCGATGGAATCAATGTGTTCGCCCCGATGATGCATTCTTCACCAATGTCTGCGTGATCAAGAACGGTCGCCCCCATTCCGACGATGGAACGACGTCCAATTTTACAACCGTGTAAGATGGCATTATGTCCGACCGTCACTTCATCTTCGATGACGACGGGCGCCCCTTCATACAGATGGACCGTTGCATTGTCTTGGATACTGCAGCGTTTCCCGATTGTAATCGGTCCTTCGTCACCGCGTAAGACAGCGTTGAACCAGACGGTGGACTCGGAACCGATCGTGACGTCCCCAATCAAATAAGCGCCAGGAGCGATGAATACATCGGATGCTACGTTCGGATGAATCGATTGATACGGAATCTTCATAACAGAACGACCTCATTTCTAAGATAAGATGAACTACTATTCATTCCCTGTCAGTATATCATGCGGTGGGAGTCGAGAACGGAGGAAAGATATGTTTCCGATTTGTGAGCTATTCAAGATTCGTTATCCCTTGATTCAAGGAGGGATGGGGAACATTAGTCATGCAGCACTCACGGCAGCGGTATCAAATGCCGGAGGTCTTGGTACGATCGGGTGCGGTACATTATCGGTAGATGAAGTGAAGTCTCGGATTCAGGAGACACGAATCCTGACGGAGCAACCGTTTGCCTTGAACATCGCGATTCGTGTGTCTCCCTATACGGAAGCACTGATCGATCTCGCGATTGCAGAAAAGATTTCGGTCGTCTCCTTGTCGGCAGGAAATCCGGCACCATACATAGAGCGACTACAAGTTGCTGGCATCAAAACGATTGCCGTCGTCGCCTCAGTCAAACAGGCATTGAAGGCAGAACAGGCAGGCGCTGATGTACTCGTAGCGGAAGGGGTTGAAGCGGCAGGCATCAACTCCCCGCTCGAGTTGACGACACTCACTTTGATTCCGCAGCTCGTTGACCGGGTCAAGATTCCGGTTCTTGCAGCGGGTGGGATTGGCGATGGGCGTGGACTAGCAGCTGTCCTGTTGCTTGGTGCTGCCGGCGTCCAGCTCGGAACACGGTTGATCGCGACGGAAGATGCCAAGGTCCATCCAGCTTATAAATCGCGCTTAACGGATGCGACAGATACCGATACACGCATCATCGGACGCTCCGTTGGATTTGTCCGACGTGTCCTTGACGGTCCGTATGTCGAACAGCTCACAGCCGAGACTCCTTCTGCATTTCTCGATCAGACGAACGAGTCGTTTCATATAAAAGGAGCTCTTGAAGGCGATGAAGAGAAAGGATATGTCAACGCTGGACTGGTTGCTGGTTTGATTCGTGATGTGCCGACTGTTGCCGAGTTGTTTACGCGCATGATGGCGGAAGCAGAGGAACAGCTGAAGCGGACGACTGCTCGTTTTGCGACATGAACATACAGTGATGATCCGTAAACCCGCTTGTGGAAAGCGGGTTTTTTCATGTTTTTTTGAAAATGGGACATTTGTCCTTTTCAAGTGAGGTGCGAATAAGGTCTACTCTAGTGTAGAGATTAAAGGAGGAGATGACGTGCAAGGAGTCGTGTTTGCTTTGATGAGCGGTCTGTTCATCGCCCTGCAAGGCATATTCAATGCGCGCCTTGCGACAGGCGTCGGACCGTGGTTATCCGTATTGATCGTCCACTTTGTTGGTCTGATGGGTTGTTTAGCCATTTATAGCTTCGTACGAGATCGGAAAATCGGCGGATTCCGTCAGTTACCTTGGATTTATGCGAGCGGTGGACTGATTGGCGTGCTAGTCGTCGTAACGGAATTAACAGCGATCCAAACGCTCGGGATGACATGGGCAATGTGTTTATTACTCGTCGCGCAGATTTTATGTGCTTTTGTGATTGATTTAAAAGGATGGTTCGGTGTCTTAAAAAAACAAGGAAATCGTGGTCAGTGGGTTGGTGTGGGTCTCATGCTTGCAGGAGTTGCGATTTTCTCACTTGCCTAAAGGGAGGGAACGAACATGGAAACCGTCATCCAACAGTATGGACTGGATACGATTTTAACCGAAGATACGCGCGCTTGGTTGCGTCAAGAGACCTTCCAAAAAGGGGAACTCCTCTGTACGACAGGGGCGACGATTGACCGGATGTACTTCATCGTCGCAGGCAAGGTCAAGATTTCTGCTGCTTCGTCAGAAGGAAAACAACGGATTTTACGATTCAAGACACCATTGACGGTGATCGGTGACGCCGAGTTCATCAATGAACGGGAAGTATTGAATACGGTTGAGGCGGTGACCGATGTCGAGGTGTTGAGCGTACCGTACGCGATTTTACGCGAGCACAATACGACGAACGTCTTTCTGCAATTCCTATTACGCACGATCACAGCGAAGTGGTATGCCGACTCAAAATCAGCGTCGCACCACGTACTCTATACCGTCGAAGAGCGATTTGCAGGCTACTTATTATCGATTGCGTCCGAAGCTAGTGATAGTTTGTTTTATCAGGAGATGCGGACGTCGAATCTACATGACGTCGCCGACTGGCTTGGGACGAGTTATCGTCACTTAAACCGGATCATCACGAAGTTGTGTGAGGAAGAACTTCTCGTTCGACGACGTGGCAAGATCATCATCGTCGATTTGGAACGGATTCGCGAGAAAGCGAACGGCAATAGCTATGAGTAAGGAGGAACGAACATGGTAATGGGCATCGTGTGTGCCGTATTGGCAGGGATGTTAATCAGTTTACAAACGGTATTGAATGCTCGGATGAGTGATGCATTCGGCGCATGGGCGACGACGACGCTGGTTTTCTTCGTCGGCTTCATCGGAGCAAGTATCACGTATGTCCTGTTTCGTGGTGGAACAATCGGACAGATTCAAAACGTGTCACCACTCTACTGGTTCGGTGGACTCGTCGGTGTCGGTGTCGTCTTTTGTGTCATGCGTGGGATTCAACTGCTTGGCCCGTCCGTCGCGATTTCTGTCGTGTTGATTTCGCAGTTGAGCTTTGCCCTCGCCGTTGATACGTTCGGTTGGTTCGGTTTACCGCAAATCGACTTATCGTTTGGTCAACTCGTCGGTCTCGCCGTCATGGTGTGTGGGATCTTCGTTTTGAAACGGTATCAAGTCGTGGCGCCGGAACAACAGGCAAAAGATCAAGTAGAACGTGTTTCATAATAATTGAATACAGAACGGAGACAGTGGAGTTCCAATCCACTGTCTTTTTTTGACTAATCTTCTATTTGGACAATGCGTTTTCTGAAATAGAGTGAGAGGACAAGGATAAGAAGACCACAGTACAACATAATCGTCGTGATCGAAACATGAAACGACAGTAGAAATGAGAGGAGCGCATAAGATAATGGAACAAGACCGTTGGACGATGCATTGACGACACTCATGACACGTCCCATTGTCTGTTCTGCACATTGAGATTGAATGAACGTAATGAAGCGAATGTTGATGATCGAAGAAAGGACACCGAGTGATAGAAGAAGGATGAGGAACAACGACATCTGCTGGACTTGACTAAGTAGGAAGAGAAGCAGACCTAAGGCGCCGATCAATCGAACCGACGAGGTAAGCCCAGTTGCTTTCGTCTGCGCAAAACCACTCCAGAGCGCCCCTCCGAGCATTCCCAGTTGATAAGCGCCTTGCATGTAACTTAAATCAATCGCGTCTCCTTGAAGCACATCATGGACGAGTAGTGGAATTCCGAGTAGGAGTGGTCCAAAGAAAAAGAAATTGACGCAGATGACGAGAAAAAGTGTCTGCTTGAGTTGCTGAAAGTGAAAGACGTAATGCAGCCCTTCCTTTAGTTCAGATAAAGCTGAATGGTGAAGTGTTCGCTTAGTCTTAGACTCACGAATACCATACGTGAAGAGGAGCGTCAGACAGAGTGTCCCGAAGATCACGAGAAAGACGTATGAGTAAGAAGAATAGCTGAGGATGACTCCACCAAGAATCGGACCTGAAAAGAGTGCGATTTGATTCGATGTCTGAATCATGGAGTTAGCTTTAGTGAGTTGTTCGTTTGGAACGAGTGTAGGCAGTAAGGAAGCATTTGCGGGTGAATAGAATGCATCCACACTGCCAAATAAAAAGGCAAATACTAAGATTGTTAGCAAGGTAAGCTGATTGAGATGCAGTAACACGAGAAGACAGAGAATGAAACTGATTCGTAGACCACTTGAGATGCGCATGATCGTCGAACGTTTATAGCGATCAGATAAGACGCCACCAAATAACATGAGAAAAATACGCGGTAACAAGGTGGCCATGAGAACAAATCCAAGATAGGACGCTTGGTTTAACGTATGGATGACATACCATTGTTCGACAAACAGATAGGTTGATAGCGAAAGGGCAGAGCACATGCCGGATCCCCATAAAAATAAAAAGGATCGATTTTTAAATAAGGATCGTTCTGTATTCATTTCAATAGGTAGCATCATACACCTCCAGATTAGATATCGTCGCGATCAAACAATCGTTCATCAATCGAAAAAGCAGTCGTCATGATGTAAAAGTGTTTTCGATCTTTTTCGTCAGGTGGAGATTGTGTGAACTCGTCTAATAAAGCACGATATTTTGTAGCAAACCGCTGAAAGTCGGCTTCAGACATCGTCAATTCTTTTTGAAGCGATAAGCTCATCCAGTCCTCGACGTTCGAAGACACGGGAGAAAAAGCAGTCGTTGGAGCGGTGAGGACACGTGTCTTTGCCCGGTCTAGTACCTCAAGATACGATTGGCGGGTCGCCTCTTTCGTCTCGACGAAGTTCAGAAGATGATCGGCAGGAATGTATCCTCGGGCGATAGCTTGGTAATATTTTAAAAGGTTGCCGCCTTGTTCTTCCGTTCGAACGAGGCGAATCAAAGCATGCTTTTCAAGTTCCCGCACGTGATAGAGCACCTTTGCGCGCGATAACGTCAGCAAATGAGCTAACTGATGTACCGTATGCGGTTTTTCAACGAGAAACATAAGGATTTTTGTTCGTAACGGATCACTGATCACCTTCAACTGTTCATAGTTCTCTAATATGTGAATCGCTTTTTGTTCCATCCAATCATCTCCTTTTTAACCGGTTAACTTTTATTAACCATAAATCAAAAAGGTTATTTTGTAAACAATTACAAAATAATGTAAGGGTAACGGTGAATGAGGGCTGTTTGTTTCCATACAAAAAACTGACTCCATTGACATACTCGCTCATTCTCATTCACCTCCTGCAAAAGCAGGTGTGAGAATAAGCGAAATGTTTGAAGTCAGTTCAGCTGTTAGATGTGGTTCAAGGCTAGATTAGACCGTTGTCGTGTCTTTCCATTCCTGTTCGATGAACGCATCACGACCAGAAGCAGCACGATCTTTTTTGTAGTGTTCTGGATTTTTCTTATGGAAGTCTTGATGATACTCTTCCGCTGGATAAAATTCAGAAGCGGCATCGATTCGTGTCACGATCGGTTGTTTAAAACGATTGCTTGCAGCAAGGGCGTCCCGGGAAGTAATCGCTGCTTCATGCTGCGCATCCGTATGATAGAAGATTGCTGGCGCGTACTGCGTGCCGCGATCTTGGAATTGACCTTCTGCATCCGTCGGATCCGTTTGTGGCCAGTAGAGTTCCAGCAGACGCTCGTATGGGAATAGGCTCGGATCAAACGTGATTTGGACGACTTCGAGATGTCCTGTCGTTCCAGTCTTAACTTGCTCGTATGTCGGGTTATCGACGTGTCCGCCCATGTAACCTGATACGATTCCCTCGATTCCTGGTAATTCTTCAAATGGTGTCACCATGCACCAAAAACATCCACCTGCAAATGTTGCTTTTTCCATCTGTCTCTTCCTCTCCGTGGGAAATCCCCATTGTATATCTGACAGCGAGAAAACGAAAACGACTCCTTCGCTTGGTTGCAAAAGGAGTCGCCGCTTTTTATCAACCAAAGCTTTCGCTTTGCTGGTCGTAGCACCTTGCTATGCGCAGGTTGCTGGGACGTCATCGATCCAGATCTCTCGGTCCACTCTTGATAAGGGTATATGAAGTTGATGTCATTCGTTATCATTGTTGTGATGATACCACTCCAAAAGAAATAAAGTCAATCCCTAGGATTCAAGGCGCGTAAAACGGTCGCTCCGAGTGTTTTCGCGCCAATCAACAATGCCTGTTCATTGATCTCGTACTGCGGATGGTGTTGTGGATAGTTAACGCGACCGTCCGTATATCCAGAGCCAGTGAAGAAATAACTACCCGGTACGTGCGTTAAGTAATGTGCGAAGTCGTCTGCCGCCATCATCGGAGTCAGTGCTCGGACAGATGCTTCCGGTAAGAAAGCAGCAGCTTCTTGGACGATTTTTGTCTCATCCGGGTGATTCCAAAGCGCAGGGTAACCAGTCGTGAAATCAATCGAATAGGTAGCACCGATGCCGGCACACGTCGTTTTGGCGACAAGATCGACTTCTTGCCTGAGCTGATGTCGCAGTGTCTCGTTGAACGTCCGGATCTCTCCGACGATGCGTGCCTCACCTGTGACGATGTTTGGAGCCGTTCCTGCATGGAAAGAACCAATTGCGAGAACGGCAGGCTCAAACGGATCGACCCGTCGACTGACGAGGTGTTGTAGGTTACAGACGAGTTGTGCCCCGGCGACGAGCGCATCTTTTGTTTTATGTGGTGCCTGGGCGTGCCCACCTTGACCATGGACGATGATTTCGAATTCGTCGATTGCGCATAGCGTATGTCCTTCTCGAAACCCAATCGTGCCAACGGGTAAATCATTTTCGAGATGTGTCGCAAAAATCGCATCGACACTTTCGAGGACACCGGCTTCAATCATTTGAATCGCTCCACCAGGAAAGACCTCTTCACCATGCTGATGAATAATTCGAATCGTTCCTTGCAATTGATCGCGTAATGGATAGAGTGTAGCCGCAAGTGCCATCACCATCGCCGTATGCCCATCATGCCCGCAAGCATGCATGATACCGGGATGGATTGACCGGAAGGCAAGCGTCGTCTCTTCCTGAAGTGGTAAGGCATCAAAATCTGCGCGGACCGCAATCGTTCGACCAGGTTGTTTGCCTTCGATCGTCGCGACGACACCACGACCTCCGACGGCTGTTTGATAAGGGATGTCCCGTTCTGCGTAAAAGGCGGCAATCCGTTCTGGTGTGCGGACTTCTTGGAAAGAGAGTTCCGGATGGCGGTGGAAATCACGGCGTAACGCGATCATCGTTGGTTCGAATTGTTCAAGTGCTTCAAAAAGTTGAGTTTGCATCTTTAAGCTCCTTTAACGTGTGTCTTTTCGTGAAAATGGGTACAGATACAGGTAATCACGAAAGGGGATAATGAAACATGGGAGAAATCGTCGTCAACGCTGTACTTACAATCAAAGCAGGACTCGCGGATCAAGTCTTCCCGATTCTACAAACGGTTTATCATGCCTCACAAAAAGAAGACGGATGCTTGCGTTATTCCTTGCATCAATCGATCGAAGATGAGCATCAATTCATGTTATATGAAGTGTATCGTGACGAAGAGGCGCTCGAAGCGCATATCGCATCCGACCACTATAAAGCATACCGCGAACAGATTGAATTATACTTGATGGATCGACAAGTAACGAAATACGTCGAGATGACATTCTGACGTTTTGCGATAAGAAGAGACGAACCCGTCGAAATCGACGGATTCGTCTTTTTTGGCTTACATTGATTTAAAGCCGAGGAAGTGCTCCTGCCAACGCGGTTCATAAATCGAATTGATTTGAAGTTGTGAACCGCCCGCGTGGATGAAATGTTCGCTATCGAGCATGATTCCGATATGCGAAGGACCATCCGTATAGGTGTTCTGGAAGAAGACGATATCCGAGCGTTTACCGCTTGAGATGCTCGTCCGGCGGTTCGTAAAGAAGGCCCCATACCAGTAGCCACGGACGTTCGTTCGACCACCGTATTTTCCAGCCTTGTTCGTCGTGTAGTGAATCAGTCCGGAACAGTCAAAACCACCGTTCACGGCATCTTGCGAACCCCATGTGTAGGGTGTGCCGATATGTTGGACTGCTGCCTGGATCAGCTTTTCACCACGTGTATTGTTCTTTTTGACGACCCGTTTATCGGACGTGATCGTCACAGCGGATACTGGAAGATAAACAGGTGTCCAGCCGGATTGGATGACATAGAAGTTTCCGACCCGGTGCCGTGGATAAACGCGTTTGCCTTGTTCAACGAGTCCGCTGCCTTTTGGGCTCGTCGGACTCGCGAAGAAGGATGTCGTCTGTTTGACGGTATAGATTTTCGCCCGGTCGATTGCCTTTTGCGTCAGACTCATATCCGGTTTACTCGTGCTGATATAAGGGTTGAGGACATAACCGGTTTGACCACTGACTAAGCGGACTTGCCAAAAATCATCATCAATCGATTTCAGACCAATCAGCTTCGTCCCTTTCTTTAAATAAGCAGCGGGACGACTGTAAGCGACGTCAGCAGAAAAGAGTGGTGTTTGGTCTAGGTGGACATAAAATGTCGTGCCTTTTTTTGCTTTTGCTGTCGGTTTGTTTAGTCCAATGCGACTCGAATCAACGAAACCAAAGACATTTTTATATTTGACGCGTGTATAATAACCACTTTTTCCGTAGATCGTAATCGAAGTGCCTTTTTTCAACGTTCCGATTTTTTTGCTCGACAGTTTTGCTTGTGAGCGAATGACGACATCGTCTTCTGTCACGTAACGTTGACCAGTGACGTCATACAGATCCGGTTTTTTCGTGGCGAGATCACTCGTTTTAACGTAACCGTAGACGGAGCCTTTTTTTAGTCGCGTATAACTACCACTCGTTCCGTAAATCGTTAATTTATCAGCTCGTTTAACAGAATAGGCTGTTTTACTACTTGTCGAAGCCGACGTGTAAACGGACAAGTTGCGTTTCGCGTATCGTGTCCCGGTTGATGCATAAACTTTTCCAGTACCGAGATCAGCTGTCTTGACGTAAGCATGAACCCCGCGGAAGATGATTCGGCTATAGGTACCGCTTGTACCATAGACCGTCAGCAGTGTATTCGTTTGATGATGCTTCAAGACAGGACTTGACGATTTGGCATCCGAATAAATTGGTGTAGCGCGCTGGACGTACAAACGTGAGGTCTTCGGATAGTATTTCAACGTGCCGAGATGTGCCGTCAATACATAGGCATACTCGTCGTTTCGTTTAATCCGTGTAAATGAACCATCTGTTCCATATGTCTGAAGAGAGGTATTCACAGGAAGTGATTGTACGACTTTTCCTTTCGTAGTCGCAGTAGTATAGACCGTCGTCTGCTGTTGGACGTAACGTAGCCCTGTTTCCGGATGGTTCACGACCTGCGCATCAGCTAAATCAGCCGTCAATACGAAGGCGTAGCCTGTTTTAGTTGCGACACGCGTAAACGTACCCGTCGTACCGAACGTTTCGAATGCTTGGTTTTGAACGACGGCTGACTTTGTGCTCGTCGTCTTCGGCTCAACGAAAAGAGAAGTCGCTCGTTTGGCATAACGCAGTCCTGTTTTCGGATAGTTTTCGACTGGCGCATCTACTAACTCAGTCGTCAGAACGAACGCATAACCTGTATTAGTTGCCACGCGTGTAAAGACGCCCATCGTGCCAAACGTTTCGAACGCTTGGTTCTGAACAACGGCTGTCTTCGCGCTCGTTGTCTTCGGTTCAACAAAAAGGGAAGACGCTCGTTTGGCGTAGCGCGTTCCAACTAAGTTCGGAAGTTGCTCGAGTTGTGTTGTGGATACGTAAACGTATTGCTCTTTCCATTTTAGACGCGTGAACGTATCAAAGGTGCCATATGTATCGATTCGCTGATAGGCGGGAAGTGTCGCAACGGCAGTAGAATCAAAAGGTGAAGCAACTAATGAAAGTGCACTTTTTGACATCAACGTTGCTTGTTTTTGAAAGACAGGCGCTGTTTGCGTTAACGCGTTCGTTGCAACATAGGCAGTTCCTCCTTGCCAACTGATACGAGTGAAGTCACCGTCTGTACCGAGCGTCTTTAGTGTCGTTCCGGCTGGTAGTTGTTGGATGACCGTTGCGAGATCGGTATTTTGTAGCAATGCGACATCTTCTTTCAAATACGCAGTTCCCGTCGTCTCGGTGACCGTTTGCGTTTCTGCTGTCGCTTGAGCAGGTGGCGATTCGGCGAGAGCAGGTGCGGGTAAAACCGAGCTCAACATCAACGTTGCGGCAAGTCCAGCAACATGAGCAGTCCATTTTTTCATCAAGAGGTTCACTCCAATTCTTAAAATTTGTCATTATGAATAGTGTAGCATGCGCTTGTTTAAAAATTGATAAAAATCAAAAAAATAGGAGATTGGTCGTTAGTCATAAAAAAACGATATGCCGAGGCACATCGTTTGAAATCAACTATTAGTGATCTTCCTCGTGATCGACTTGCCATTCCCAGTCGAGCATGCCGTAAATCAAGGAATCGCGCCAGTGGTCTTCGAGATAGACGGTCTCGCGGAGCTGTCCTTCTTTCGTCATGCCGACTTTTTGCAACACGCGTTCGGAAGCGACGTTGCGTGGGTCACACGTTGCGGTGATTCGGTGTAGTTCTAGTTTTTCGAAACCGAATTGGAGAAGGAAAGAGGCAATCGACGTCGCATATCCGTTCCCCCATTCATCTGGGGAGAGGACGTATCCGATTTCGGCGATTTTATTCTCAACGTCTGTGATGACGAGTTCACCAGCACCGATGACGACGTCACTCGGGAACGTCACGGCAAAGACATAACGACGTCTTGGTGTCTCGAGTTCACTTTCGAGCGCATCGTGTAGGAATTGTTTTGTATCCGTTTCGGTATTCGGTCCCCATGACTGGAACTGACTGACGATGGGTTGTGATGCATAGGCGTGGACGGCTTCTACATCTTCTGGTGTAAAACGACGAATCCGAAGTTGATCATTGATTTTATAACGCATGCAGCATCCTCCTCTTTCAGATGAAGTCACTTTAATTCTATTAGACGAATCGTAGGCGAATTCCTGTTTGACACGAGAAAAAGGGCGTGCTAGGGTGGTTGTATCGAATGGAATAGGGAGTATCCTCTAGGGTTCCGTACGGCTGGACCGAGGGAGGAACGTGGACATTTGTCCATGCAACGGAGGGATAAAAGCCCGGGAGTAAAGCGAATCGTCTCGCTTGCTCCCGGGCTTTTTCATTTGAATTTATCTATCAGGAGGCAATTACTATGGCAAAGTATTGGATTGGGATCATGCTCGCGGCTTGTTTTGAAGTCGGCTGGGTCATCGGATTAAAGCATGCAACAACACCACTCGAATGGGGAGCGACGATCGTCTGTATCATCGTCAGTTTTACCGTGTTGATCAAAGCAAGTAATCATTTACCCGTCGGAACGGTCTATGCCGTCTTCGTTGGTCTCGGAACAGCAGGAACAGTCGTGACGGACATCGTCTTGTTCGGTCAAAGCGCATCTGTAACAAAATTAACATTGATTGCTGTCTTGCTCGTCGGCGTCATCGGTCTGAAGTTAGTCAGTGGAGAGGAGAAGTCAGCATGAGTTGGATTTATTTAATCATTGCCGGGATCTTTGAAATGTTTGGTGTCGTGTTGATCAATACGTTCAACCAGAATAAGAATGCCAAGAATCTACTGTTGATGGGAGCAGGATTCGGTCTTAGTTTTTTATTTTTGACGCTGGCGATGAATGGTTTACCGATGGGAACGGCGTACGCGGTATGGACAGGAATTGGAGCGGCCGGTGGTGCGATTCTCAGTATGGTGCTCTATAACGAATCAAAAGATTGGAAACGGCTTGTCTGTATCGGTCTCGTCTTAAGTGCGACAATCGGCTTAAAACTCGTCGGCGAATGATCGTTTACATGTCAAACAGATGACGTTTTGGCAGAACGCATATTTATTGGCATATTTTAACGCAAAAGAGGAAATACTCCTTATAGAAGTCACGCATGACAAATCGTGTCGATAAGGGGAGAACATCCATGAAAACGAAACAATATGTCGGAACATTCTATTCAGAAGAAGAATTGATCTCAAAAATGGACGAACTACACATTCAAGGACACCGAGAGGAAGATTTCTACGTCATCGTTAAGGAAAAGTCGAACATCGCACTCGTTCGTAGCCAGATGGATGCAGAAATTGCGACGACGAAACCGTCTTGGATTGATCGAATTCGGGGAAACAAAGGACGCGATCAAGAGGTCGATGATTTGTTCGCGTCACTTGAATTACCGGACAATGAAATCGAGCAACGGAAAACGGAAGTTGAGGGCGGAGGATTTGTTCTTCTACTTGAAGTCCAGGACATCCAGTTCGACCCACATTTAAATACAGACAATACACATCCTGACGTAAAGGTCCGTTATGGTAGTGGCGAAGAGACGCATACGTCATCGGATGCCAATTCCAATGCACAGCTCGGAACAGGTAATCCACTTGATATCGATAAAGATTCAAAAGAAGAGCATGCAGAGATCGACCTACATCGTGCCGGTACCGATAAGATGCCGCAAGACGAGCAGGCCATCGATCATTCGAAAAAGCTCGATGGTAACCGTGAACCAGATATCGCGATGCGTCGGGATGATGACTTCCGACGTCCGGAAACAGAGCGCGAGGAAAAGGACCATAATGCAACGCAAGACGGCGAAGAACATCGTCAATCGAAACATCAATCGGATGACATCGCCAAGCAAGACCATGGAAATAATTTAGACCGCTAAAATAATAGATTGGAATCACGCGTTAGGATCATAATCAAAGAAGGTACTTTCCGGACCAAATCCGAAAAGTACCTTCTTTTTGTATGGAGATTAAACGAGAATCGTCTCGTCTTATTTATGATCCGGATTTGATCCTGTACGCACGTTGGCGTTCAATTGATCAATCGCTTTCATATCAACGTCTGACAAGCTGAAGTCGAAGACATCAAGATTTTCACGAATACGGCTTGGCGTGACGGATTTCGGAATCGCGACGATATCGTGTTGCAAGTGCCAACGGAGGACGACTTGAGCCGGCGTTTTCTGATGACGATCGGCAATATCGACGATGATCGGATGCGTCAACGCGTCGCGTCCTTTCATCAACGGGCTCCATGCTTCAACGACGATACCATGCTCACGACAAAAGTCTCGAATCGCTTCTTGACTAAGAAACGGGTGGAGTTCGATCTGATTGACAGCAGGAACGATCGACCCTTCAGCTAAAATCCGTTCTAGGTGAGGGATATGGAAGTTCGAGACACCGATGGCACGCGTCTTTCCTTCTGCATAGAGATGTTCGAGCGCCCGCCATGTCTCGACATAACGATCTTCTTTTGGCATCGGCCAATGAATCAGATACAAATCAACATAATCGACACCAAGCTTTTGTAGACTTGTCTCGAAAGCGGCAAGTGTCTCGTCGTAACCCTGATCGGAATTCCAGACTTTCGTCGTCAGAAAAATCTCTTCACGAGGAATGCCCGAGTCACGCAGAGCGCGACCGACGCCTTCTTCGTTCTCGTAGATCATTGCCGTATCGATTGAACGATACCCAGCACGGAGTGCTTCACTGACAGCCTCGTATACTTCTTCTTCCGGTACTTTAAAGACACCATATCCGAGTTGGGGCATGCTAATGCCATTGTTTAACGTGATCTGTTGCATCGATTCATCGACTCCTTTTTAGTGAATTCTTCTCTTTTCTAGTGTACGCGCTCCTTCTCTAAAAATCGAATGATTGCCGAATCGAGTTCTTTTGCGTATACTGGGCGATAACAAATATTAGGAGGCGATTTCGTGATTCGACAAGCCGTTTTGCAATACATACATGAAGAAAATGCACTCGACCAACTAGAACAGATCATAGGTAACCGATCAGCAGTCCTGATTCATGGACGTCAAGCCTATGAAGCAGCAGCATTTGCTTTACCTGATGTCCCGCACTTTTTATTTGAAGGTCATTGTACAGATCGACAGGTGGAAGCCTTGAAACTGTCATGCGCTCCATACGATGTGATTCTCGCTCTCGGAGGAGGAAGTGTCATCGATACGGCAAAACAGGTCGCGTTTCAATTGCAACTTCCGGTTATCGTCATTCCGACGATCGTTTCGAACTGTGCTCCTTGGACGCCGCTCAGTGTTATGTATAACGAAGAGGGGCAGTATCTCCGTTTTGATACGTTCCCGGTCGTGATTGAAGCTCTTTTACTCGATCATCGGATTATCGCCGCCAGTCCGTATGATTATTTCGTAGCGGGGCTCGTCGATACATTAGCGAAGTGGTATGAAGCCCGTGCCTTAAGTGGCTCTTTAGCAGAAGATCCCGTCATCGAAACCGCACTTCGGACGGCTGAACGTTGCAAGGATCTCATCTTGTCGACGAATATAACGGAAACGCGCTTTCGTGAATATCCAGCTGACATTCAATATCTCGTCGAAACCGTCATTCCGTTAGCTGGGAGCATTGGTGGTTTTGGTGACGCAGCGACCCGCGGTGCGATTGGACACGCTGTGCATAATGCTCTGTCTCCTTACCGGGAAACGCATCCGTTCTTGCATGGTAGTAAGGTCGGGTACGGACTACTCGTTCAGGAGAAGTTACTCGGACATGATGATGATTATGCAGAGTTGCGTGACTATCTTCTTGCACAAGAGCAGCCGACGACGCTCGCAGACTTCGCATTGTCGCTCGATGTCGTCGAAACACTTGCTTTACGGACATCGAAAGAGGAACTGTGTCGTCTGTTGCGTCCGATCGTGTCAGTGGAACAACTAGTCGATGCTATCACGCGGAACGAGACGACTTCCATTTCAATCACTTCTTAAAAAAAGAAAAGACGCACATGTGCCGACAACATCGGTGACATGTGCGTCTTTTCATTGTGCTTTCGCAAGACGAGCGTAAGGAGCAGGTCGACCAAGCAAGTATCCTTGACCGAGGTCGAAGCCGAGTTCGCGACAGAGATCGAGTTCTTCTTGCCGTTCGATGCCTTCCGCTAAGATTTGAATCCCCATTTCACGCGTCAGATGACGGGCTTTGCGTAAAAAGGCTTCCTTTTCTGCATTCGTGTCACAATGATCGATGAACGAACGGTCAATTTTAATATAGTCTGGTTGAAGCAAGGACAGCATATCAAGCGTCGAGAAACCAGCACCGACATCATCCAGTGCCACTTGAATGCCTTGTTTTTTATACTGTTCAAAGACATGTTTCAAATGATTGACGTCTTCGATTTTTTCCGTCTCGACGACTTCGAAAACAAGTCGACTTGGATCAACTTGATAACGGTCGACGATTTCAAACGTATGACGCAGGCAATACTCCGGATTATAGATCGTCGATGGAAGAAAGTTAATGAACGTTTTTGACGTACCCCCAACATGATGTGTCGCGCGAATCGCTTCTTCACGTGCGCGCTGATCGAGTCGAGAATGGAGTCCCATTTTAGATGCCGTCGAAAATAGGACACCAGGTGAGATCGGGGTATTGTCATCTGCTGCGCGTAGTAGCGCTTCGTTCGCGACGAGAAGATTCTGCTGAATATCATAAATCGGTTGCAGGTGACTTGTCATGACACCGTTCTGGATGAAATCGATCGCCGACCGATGCTTCAATTGTTCTAGAAGCACTGAAGCTAAAATAGGTGCTGTTACGTAGCGTGATTGTGTAGCGCGACAAGATACAGGATAATCTGCTACACGTAAGAGCGATGTAAGTAACTGCTCAAGTTGTTCGAATGATTGATAGGAATAGATTTCTGGCGTTGGTGATTGAATATGGAGTGCTCCCGCTTCAACGAAACGGATCGATGTCGTACATTCGGCGCAAGGATGCCACATAAAGGGATGTCCACCTCTCAGTACATCAAAAAAAGATGTATTTATTAAATTGGTTAAATTCTTTACCCTGAACAAAAAAGAAATTAAACCTGTTATTCATAATCATTGACCTCATAAAAAAAAGAGAAGGAACGACGGACACATTTCCGTACGTTCTCTTCTCTATCGGTTACATTCTTTTATTGTGAAGTGTAAACAAACCAGAAAGCGAGATGCAAGATAGCGGCTATTGGAACGAGCCATTGGAACTTCGCTTTCCGTGTCTTATGACGAACAGTGTACATACCGATCCAAGAACCGAGCGCACCACCGAGAAAAGCGATCGTCAACAGTGTCGCTTCCGGTGTCCGGTAAGCATGTTGCCGCGCTCGGCGTTTATCCTGCCACATCGAGCCAAAGCCGATGAGTGTCAGGAGGAGGTAATAGCCTAAAATGATCCTCATGAGAAAACGACTCCTTTTCTAACGTTCGGCACCGCCACCACCGGAACTACCGCCGCCACCACGACTGCCACCGTTTCCACCGCCACCCCGCATGATTGCGGAGAAGATATTCAAAATGGCAAAGAAGAACATACCGCCAGTGAACTTCATATCAAGGAATAGGAGAAGGAGTAGTGCGGCGCCAATCAGAATCTTCATCCAAAGCGGAAGTCCGTCGTCATTTTGGTTCTTCGGAGGATCCTGTGACTCAAGCGACTGATCCTTTGAAATGACACTGACGACAGCCTTATAAGTTTCGGACGCTGCTTTTCCATACTCACCGTTTTCCTTGTAGGGAACAGCATATTGATCAAGAATACGTCCGGCTGTGATATCTGTTAGAATCCCTTCGAGTTTATAACCGACCTCGATGCGGAACTGGCGATCTTTTTCATTCGGTGCGACGATGACGAGGACACCGTTGTCTTTTCCTTCTTGACCGATACCTTGACGCCGGAACGTTTCGTTGGCGTAAGAGCTTAAATCTTGTCCTTTTAAATCGGGGACCGTCTTGAGGACGACTTGTGCCGTCGTATATTGTTCGAGTTCCTGACCGAGTTGCGCGAGTTCGGCTTCTTCCGACGATGTGAGCAACCGAGCATCATCTTGAATGAAGAAGGCTGCTCCTGTCCGTTCTGAAACGGCACTAGCTGTTGGAACGAAGAGGAAGAAGACGAAGAACGCGCTCAACAGAAGTCGCGTCCATCGCCGAATCATTTCGAATCACTGTTAAAGTCGACGGTCGGATTTTCCCGGTCGCTGTCTGAAATCTCGTAATATGGTTTTTTCTCGAATCCGAATTCAGATGCATAGAGTGTCGTTGGGAAGCTCCGACGTTTTTTGTTGTAGAGGGTTACAGCATCATTGTAATCTTTACGGGCAATCCCGAGACGATTTTCTGTTCCTTCCAGCGTATCCATCAAGGATTGGAATCGTTCGCTAGATTTTAGTTCCGGATACGTCGTCTGTAAGGCAATCAATCCGCGAAGCGAAGACGTGACTTGTTGGTCGGCTTCGATCCGTTGTTCAGTTGACGCAGCACGCGCAAGACCCGCTTGGGCTTCGGCAACTTTACCGTATACTTTTTCTTCTTGACCCGCGACACCTTTGACAGTTTCGACGAGGTTCGGAATCAAGTCCGCACGACGCTTAATTTGATTGTCGACTTGCGACCATTTATTCGATACATCTTCTTCTACATTGACGAGGCTATTGTATTGTCCGATTGCTAAAAAGGCAATCACGGCAACGACAACGACTCCGATGATTAATGGGAGTTTTGATCCACTCCGACTTCTACGTGCCATACGGCATTCACTCCTTTATATGTGTCTCATCCCTATATACCCTTAACTAAGTGAATTAGTTTCAAAAAAATTAAAAAACCGCCAGCTAAAATAGCTGGCGATTGAAAAATTACATGTAGACGATGACAGCAAGAACAGCTGCTAAGACAAGGCGGTAGATCGCGAATGGCACGAGTTTGATCTTGTTGATGAGCTTCAAGAAGAAGCGGATCGATAAGAGGGCAAACACGAACGACGCGACAAAACCGACAGCATAGAATGCGAAGTGGTTCGGTTGAATGTCCGACCAGTTCTTAACGAGCGAAAGGAAACTAGCACCGAACATGATCGGTACAGCCATAATGAACGTAAAGTCAGCTGCCGTCCGGTGATTCATCCCGAGGAAGACCCCTCCGGAAATCGTTGAACCGGAACGGGAGAAACCTGGCCAGAGTGAAATACATTGGAACAGACCGACGAGTGCTGCTTGGCGGTATGTAATCTGATCAAGTGATGTTGTTTTTGGTTCCTTTGGTCCGAGTTTATCGGCTGCGATCATCAAGAGAGCACCAACTGCAAGACCGATGATGACTGTTTCAATCGAGAAGAGGTTCTCATCGATGAAGTCTTCGAATAACAATCCAAGAATACCAGCTGGTAGAAGACCGATCAAGACGTGGCGTAGTTTTAATTTGTGTGTACCTGATGCATCGTGTTCTCCTTCAATCTTATACAAACCGATTAAGCTGAAGAGACGTTTCCAAAAGACGACGACGACAGCAAGAATCGATCCAAGCTGGATAACGATCTTAAAGGTATTTGCGGAATACTTACCGAGAAATTCCGTTGTTTGCAACCACATGTCATCGACGATGATCATATGACCCGTTGAAGAGACCGGTGCAAATTCCGTCATCCCCTCGACGAAACCGAGTAAGAGCGCTTTTAAAAGTTCAATGATTGTCATGATAATCTCCTTCTGTATGTTGTGCTAGTTAAAAACATATCATGTTTTATTCTTGTGAGATAGAACTAATTGGAATATCGGGCGCAGGTCTGAGAAGGTATGATACGCCTCAGACGAAACCTGATGCCTAGATTCGTTTGTTTAAGAGTGAGCAGTTACCTGCATTTCATAGGATATTCAGTCATTTTTATTGATAGTAAGATAGCATTTTGAGAAGGGGAATCCTTCTGTTGTTACACAAGGTCAGAAAAACTTCAAACTAATAAGGGATTCATGAATGTAAAAAGAGAAAAACGAGCAATAGACGGTTGTGTCCACTACTCGTTTCGTAACGCGCTCATCCTAAAGCGACATCGAGGATCATCATGACGGTAAAACCGACCATCAGACCAAGTGTTGCTAAGTCGGATCCGTTCTCTGCTTGTGATTCTGGAATCAATTCTTCGACGACGACGAAAATCATTGCGCCAGCAGCGAACGATAATGCATATGGCAAAAGTGGTTGAACGAAGAAGACGGCAGCTGCTCCGACCATCGCAGCAATCGGTTCGACGATCGCTGACAATTGACCGTAATGAAAGGCGCGCCGGCGCGACATGCCTTCGCCGCGTAGTGGAATCGATAATGCCGCACCTTCCGGCATATTTTGAATTCCGATACCGAGTGCGAGTGTCAACGCACCAGCGACGGTCGCACCGTCCATATTAAGTGCTGCCGCTCCGAAGGCAACCCCAATCGCAAGACCTTCTGGGATATTATGCAACGTAATCGCAAGAAACAGTAACGTTGTTTTCTTGAGTCCTGTTGAAGGACCTTCAGCTGTTTCGAGTGGTGCGGATAAGTGCAAATGCGGTGTAACGAAGTCAAGCAAACGAACGAAGAAACCACCAGCGAGGAAGCCGATTGCAGCCGGAATCCAAGCAATTCCACCGTCTTGCTCCGTGAACTCGATCGCTGGTGCGAGTAGAGACCAAAATGACGCGGCAATCATGACACCGGCTGCAAAACCGAGCATCATGTTCATGACGCGTTTTTCAATCGTCGTAAAGACGAAGACGAGTGCCGCACCAAGTGCGGTTAACCCCCATGTCATCATACCAGCAAGTAATGCTTGCACGACGACGGGGAGGGAAGTAAACCAATCTAACATGACTATTCCTTCTTTCCAGGCACGATTTGAAACGACTATCTGTATGAGAGCTTACCCGTTTTCAATCCGGACGATTCGTGTGAAAGGAATTTCCACTACTTCACGACCACGCAAAAAGAGAACGGAACGTTCAGGTTCTAGCCGTTCCACGAAACCGACGACCGTCACGTAGCTACTTTCCTTATAATACGTGATTTCGAGTTCGTTTCCTTCTATTAAAGCTTCTTGAAGTAGAAAGTGCCACGATTCTTGTAGTTGTTCATCGATTTCAGGTAAGTCGAGTTGGTGCATCTGGATATAGTACTCTCGTAATAGTTGTAAGTGCTCTGGCATGAGAAAAGGAATCCATTTTAAATTTCCCCGGTCACGATACGCTGTCATTCAAGTCACCTCCAGGATGACCGCCAACGAAACGGAGACGACGCTTGGCGACACTCGTATCGAGAAATGAGACGGCGAGGCGAATCGTTCCTTTCCCGTAGCGGAGGTTGACGATGTCCATTGCTTTTAATAGACGTCGCCGCTTCCAGTTGCGCGTATTGTCCTCGAACAGTGAGAGCTGTAAAGTACCTTGATCAGCAGTCAAGTGACCGAGCGAAACGGAAAGGAACCGAACAGGTTCCCCGTCGAGCCAATTCGGTTCGAATAATTGTAAGACATGACGAAGAATGATTCGCTCATCCGATGTCGGATAAGGCAACCGGACTTGACGTGAGAAGCCACTTCGGACGACGTTTCGGGAATAGCGGACACCGATATGGACGGTCCAGCCGACTTGATTTGAAAAGCGACAACGTGCGGCAACATCCTGAACGAGTTCATTGAGTACATTTCGAATTCGGTCGAATTGATAATAGTCCTGCATCAAGGTCACACCATGTCCGATCGTCCGTTGAGGAGCTTTTTCGAACAGATGACGAGGAGGAAGAAGTGTCGGTGAAGCGTCGAGACCCCAAGCATGATGCCACAGTTCAGCGCCGATGATACCGAAGCGCTCGTGTAATTCTTCGACCGGGCGCATGGCAAGATCACCAATCGTCTCGATACCCATCATCTGTAGGTGTTGCTCCATTCGCTGTCCAACGCCCCACATCTTTCGAATCGGAAAATCGTGCAGGAGTCGCGCGATATCAGCATAACCACAACGCGCAATCCCTTCTTTTTTACCGATCAAATCCAGGGTCAGTTTTGCGATGACATTGTTCGGTCCAATTCCGATACGAACGTGAATACCGGTCTGCTTAAAAACCGCTTCCTGAATACGACGGGCAGCTTGAAAGTCGGAGCCAAACAAGCGATTGGTTCCAGTCATATCAATGAAACTTTCATCAATCGAGTAGACGCGGATCGCTTCCGGTGGGGCGAATTGATGCAGAACATCAAGGACACGAATCGACGTCTTCATATAAGCGAGCATGCGCGGTTCGACAAGCTTGATCGTGCGACGGATAGCGTACGGCAATTGCTCGATTTCATACAGGCGACCGGCTGTTTTGATTCCAAGTGCTTTTAGGGCAGGGGTGGCAGCGAGAATGACGGACCCGCTGCGTTTTAAATCGGAGACGACCGCAAGGCGTGTCGTCAAAGGAGGGAGGTTACGATATTGGCATTCGCAACTGGCGTAGAAGGAAACGCTATCGACGCAAAAAATCCGTTTATCTTGTGGTAAAACAACGGAAGGAAACATGTGAATCACTCCTTTACACAAAAGAACGTATGTTCTTATTTTGATTTTCCTTGACTATAGCATGGTCTCAAAGTGTCTCAAAATAAAAACTGTTGAAAAGAGGGAGATTTGGACGATTTACCTTCATGCAAACGGAGTTTGATACACTAGGATAGAGAAAAAAGGGGGAATCTCCATGAAAGAGACGATTATCCGTTTACCAGAATTACCGAAGACACTTCAGACAGAAACATTCAATCAAGTTGAAATCGATGATCCGTACTTAAAAGGAGTGCGCTACGAGAAGGAACCGATACCCGTTGAACTGACAGAACGTATCGATGCTTATCAAGTCTATTTTCAAAATGTCTCGTTTGCTAATCTCACATTTGATCGTGGTTCGTTCGAAGATATCCGGTTCGAGCAGTGCGATTTAACAGGATGTCACTTCCAAGAAACACGTTTTCATCGCGTGTCCTTTGTCGGATGCCGGATGACAGGCATACAATTCGAAGATTGTACGCTAGATCATTTGACGATTCAGGAAGGGCTTGCGGATTACGCACAGTTCATTCGCAGTACGGTCCGTCATCAACACTGGAGCGAAACGACGATGAAGGAAGCACAGTTCTTCGAAGTGAAGGCGATGAATTGGAAACTCGACACCCTCCGGCTACAGGATAGCCAATGGATTGAAACACCGTTAAAAGGTCTTGATTTTCGGCAAGCTGATTTATCCGGCATCACCGTCGATCCACGTTTTTTACCGGGTGCTGTGATTACGGAAGAGCAAGCAGTCGCCTTTGCTCGTTTATTAGGTCTCGTCATCCCATAACAAAAGAAGTCCTTTTTTCGATGGATGATTCGAAAAAGGACTTCTTTTTCATTAGAGCTACTATTAAAACGACATCGTTTCGCCATCGTCCGGAATCAGGAAATGAGCAGAAAGGTGGAAAGCAGCTAAAAAATCAGCAATCATATCACGCCGCAAGAGGCAATGGTTGACGGACTCAAGATGCGAGACGATAATCGTTGCTTCCGCTGCCGCTTCGTGTACCGCAAGGAGATCGCGCTGTGACATCGTAATCGGTTCTCCAGTCAGGAACTGGGCAGCCCCACTGTTGACGACGATGATGTCTGGTGTATGTTGTTCAATCGCGTGTGCGACCTCATCACACCAAATCGTATCACCTGCGATATAGAGCGTCGGTTCGTCAGGATGGGTGAGGACAAGTCCAGACACACGTCCCATCCGTTCCCCGATTTCCCCGACACCGTGTCGTCCGCCTGTTCGATGGATCTGGATATCCCCGATCGTCACACCGGAATCGAAGGAAGAGACGTTCGTGAAGCCGGCTTCTCGAATCTGCTGTGCGTCCTCTTCTTGCTGGGCATAAAGAGGTAAATGCTTGGGTAGAAGTTGCTTTGCGGCATCATCGAAATGATCAGCATGCAAATGGGTGACGAAGATGGCATCGGGATCGAGCAGTGTGTTGACATCGACCGGTAAGTCGACGAGTGGGTTGGCGACAGCATTCGGTGTCTGTCCAAACGGAGGCAAACTTCCTTTATCGCCGAGAAACGGATCGATCAGTAAGACTTGATTGGCATACGTAATAACGAGTGTTGCATTGCGAATTTGTTGAATATCCATCAGGTTCATCCTCTCTACATGACTCGGGTTAACTATTCCCCATCTGGCATTCGATGAATCCTATCGCAAGCGTTTCTCCATCGCCATGACGTCGACATATTCGCCGTTCAATCTCCCTTGTTCCTTAAACGTTCCGACAATCCGGAAGCCGGAACGGATATAGAGTTTTTGTCCGATTTTATTGAACGGGAAGGTAAAGAGGATCAGCTTATGCATCTGATGATCACGGGCATGTTGTTCAATCGTTTCAAGCAACCGTGTTCCAATCCCTTGTCCGCGATGGGTCCGGGTGATATAAACCGAAATCTCACCGACTGTCGCGTAGACAGGACGCGGATTGTAAGGGTCGAGGGAGATGAAGCCGAGGACACCTGTTTCATCTTCAGCGACATATCCGGCATATCGCTCCGTTCGTTCCGCAAACCACTGGGTCATGAAGGATAAGTCCTTTTGGTCGGTCTCAAGCGTTGCGATCCGATCTTCGATGCCTTCATTGTAGATGGCGAGAATCGCTGGTAAGTCGTGTTCCGTTACGGGACGAATATGCATGACGCTCACTTCCTCATCGCTTTTCCTTCATTATATCGGTTGCGTAGCGATGTAGTGATATGTTTGTGCAATAAGAAAAAGCGGTGATTCTCTTCATATAGAAGAAAATCGCCGCTTTTGTCGTTCTTAAGAGACAGTTGACGTCTCGTTTTCATAAATCGGAACCCAGCCGTCTGTCGTGACGAAGATTCGAACAGCAACGACTTTACGATCGTCTTGAAGCGTAAAGTAGTGGCGTGTGTTAACAGGAACGGAGATTAAATCACCAGGATTGAGTTCGATGTTATAGTAGCCGACTTCTTCGTCTTTGATCGCGAAGACGCCATGACCGCTGACGATGAAACGAACTTCATCATCCGTGTGATGATGTTCTTTCTGGAAGTTGACGAGCAACTCATCAAGGTTCGGTGTCGTGTCCGAAAGTGAGATGATATCAGCTGTCTGATACCCACGACGTTCTGATACGTCTTTGATTTCGGGAGCGAACGTATCGAGAATCGTTTGTTTGTCTGCATCCGTCAGTGTGAAGTTCTCGACGAGATGCGCTGGAAGTTTCGAAACGTCCCACTGTTCGTAAAGAACGCCGCGTGACGCGAGGAAGTCAGCGACTTCCGTTTGATCCGTATACCGTGTGTTTGTTTCTTGGAATAAGACTGTTGCCATGAGATGATTCCTCCTTTTAATGAATGGATTGACGGCATGATTGCAACGTCAACGTATAGTTGAATAAAAACTCGAAGGCTTCGAGGTGTTTCTTTGCTTCAAAGGCGGTCGGTGCCCAGACCGTGATTCCGTGATTGCGAATCAGAACGGCACCACTATCCGCTGTGACGTGCGGTGCAAAAGCAGCGGCAAGCGTCGGGATGTCCGCGTGATTCGGAATGATCGGTATTGTAACCGTCGCATCCTCTTCCCAGTGTCCGAGTGCCTTGATGATTTCTTGCCCGGAAAAAGTGATACTGCCTTGATCGCCATAGAGTTCCGAAATCACATTGTTCGCAATCGTATGGACATGCAGGGAACAACCGGCGTCCGTTCGATTGAACACTTCGACATGGAGCAATGTCTCAGCGGAAGGACGCCCGGATTGCTCACCGATCAATTGACCGGTCGCATCGACGTGGACGAAATCGTCAGGAGTCGTCTGTCGTTTATCTTTCCCACTTGCTGTGACGAGGAATTCGACCGGAATATTAGACGTCCGAATGGCGAGATTACCACTCGTACCAGGGAACCAATC